>JAPKGU010000050.1 GCA_026647565.1 Phycisphaerales bacterium
AAGGCGCGGATGCGTTTGGCGTGGAAGCCTATGTCAGCAGCACCAGTCCGTATGTGCAATTTTTCAATTCCTGGGTCTACCTGGGCAAGGTGTCGGGTGCGGGGGATGAGCTGGTGACAGGAGGGAGCCGCTGGTGATTCGGCGGCCGCGGCGCAGGCCGACGCCATCGCTGACAGTGCTGTTCGGACTTGCTCCGTCAGAGTCGGCCACACTCGGACGAGTTCGGACAGTCGATGGTCCGCGTCGGTTGCGCGCTGCGTTGCGCGCACATCCCCGAAACAGCACGCGGGACACTGTGACGCGGGATTCGGGAGGGGTTCGATTCCCCCCGGCTCCATTCATTGGCTGGCGCACTGTTCTCACAGTGAACCCGTTCCGGGCGCACGCCCGCGCTGTGCGCCGGCCCTCCGGCGCTACCGTGGCCGCGGTTTCGCTCGACCGGCGCTCCCTCTTTCTGCCGGTTGGCTGAGCGGGCCAGGGTGCCCAGCACCAACGTTTGTGCGGGGCGACTCAGGGGTTGGAGGGTGCGGGTGGGGCCTGCCCGCTCGCGGACTTTGCGAGTGCGGCTGCCGTGGCTTCGCGACGGACTTGTCTCGTATTCAGCCATACGCCGACGGCGCCGATGACGAGGCCCGAAATGACGAGAAATCTCGACGCGGCGTGGCCGCTCATGGTTTTCGACAACCCCATGAGTCGCAGCGTGACCGGGGTATCACTGACGATCTCGATGCTGATGAAAAGGTAGATTGCCGCGGCGAACGCCGATACCTTGGCATAACTTGCAACCTTTTCCGAGCGTGTGCCGGGGGTTGCGTCGGGGCTGTGAAAGAGGGCTGAGAGCGAGACAAAGAAGAGCAGCATCAGGATTGGCGCAAGCCAGTTCGCCACCCACGTGATCTTGTAGACCTCCCCCACGATGATCGCCGCGAGGGCGAGCGCGGGGAGGGCAATGAACGCGATCCACGCGTGTCTCATGGCGAAGTAGTATAGCGGCCGTTACGCCGCCACCGTCGCGTCGGGACGCCTGAGTACGCCCACTCTTTTCCGTGGTCTTGATCCAGAACGCAGTCGGACATCCGCAACATAGTCACTCGATCCCCGCGGCGGTTCCCGCGGATGTTCCCGGTCGGCGTCACGTCGGCGAGCCCTGCGGGAAGGAACCTGCCGACGTTGGCGCCGAAGGAACGGGCGGCGACAGCTCCCGCTCTGCGAGGGTTTCGTGACCGGCACGGCGCTCGTTCGGCTCCCGACGCCGCGCGGAGTTGCTAAGTTGGGGCCGTGGTCGCGGCTGGCGGCCCCGAGCACGGAATCGGGCCTTGATCAAGTACATCGGATCGAAGCGAGCACTGTTGCCCTTGATCGTTGAGACGATCAGGGGTGTCGCGCGCGCCGGGTGCGATACCGAGAGCGAGGGTGGCCCAGCGGGGACGGTGCTCGACCTGTTCTCCGGGACGTCGCGGGTGGGGCATGCGCTCAAGGGGGCGGGGTATCGCGTGCTGGCGAATGACCACAACGCGTACGCGTCGACGCTGGCGCGGTGCTACGTGCAGGCGGACGCGGAGGATGTGCTCGCCGACGCGGCGCGGCTGGTGGACGAGTTGAACGCGCGGCTCCGGAGCGGGTGGAGCGAGCCGGGCTACTTCACCGAGACGTTCTGCGTGAGGTCCCGGTACTTCCAGCCGAAGAACGGGGGACGGATCGACGCGATTCGAGAGGCGATCGCGGCGATGGGTCTGGGGCCCGATCTCGAGGCGGTGATGCTCGTGTCGCTCATGGAGGCCGCGGATCGCGTGGATTCCACGACGGGGCTTCAGATGGCGTATCTGAAGGACTGGGCCCCGAGGTCGTTCAAGGACCTTGAGTTGCGAGTTCCCGACGTGCTGGCGCGGGCGGCGTGCGGGAAGGGAAGCGCGACGTGCCTGGATGCGTTCGAGGCGGCGGCGACGCTCGAAGCGGACGTTGCGTACATCGATCCGCCCTACAACCAGCACTCGTACCTTGGCAACTACCACGTGTGGGAGTCGCTGGTTCGATGGGACAAGCCGGAGGTGTACGGCGTCGCGTGCAAGCGGGTGGACGTTCGGGAGCGGCGGAGCGTCTTCAACTCGCGGCCGCGGTTCGCCGCGGCGCTGGTGCGGCTGCTCGCCTCGGTCCGCGCGCGTGTGCTGGTCGTCTCCTTCAGCAACGAGGGGTGCATCTCGCGCGAGGAGATGGAGTCGACGCTGGCGACGCTCTGGGGCGGCGGGGCGCGTGTCAGCACCGTCGAGAGCGACTTCAGGCGATATGTCGGTGCGAGGATCGGGATCTACAACCCGAAGGGAGAGAAAGTGGGCCGCGTAAGCCACGTGCGGAACAAGGAGTTCCTGTACGTGGTTTTGCGCGAGTCCGATGGCGTTGGTCCTGCCGATCGAGGTGCGTCGACGCGATCGCGCGTGATTGAAGAGGCGGGTCTGCCGGCGTGACATGAGAGACGGGAGAGGGTGCTGACGACGTTCGGGCCGCCGCGCTCACGGCGCAGCGTTGGCGCGGGCGCTCCAGGTGGCGGCATCGGCGTCGCGTCCGCGTCGCTGGTGGAATGCCGCGAGGGCCTGGGCGGCTTTCGAGGCGTGCTCCTGCTCCCCTCGCTCGATGCTGAGGGCGTGCGCGCGTTCGAGCTCGGCGAGGGCCTCGTCGTCGCGCTCGAGCAGGTCGAGCGCTCGGCCGAGGTTGCGTCGCAGCACCGGCTCCATCGGTGCGAAGCCGCTGGCCATCGCGCGGGCGAGCGTGTCGCGGAGCAGGGACTCGGCCCTGGCACCGTCCCCTTTCTCGACGAGCATGAGGCCGTAGTTGTTCGATGCGCCGAGCGTGAGCTGGTGGTCGGGGCCGAAGGTTCCGCGATAGAAATCGATGGTCTGCGTGTAGATCGCTTCGGACTCGTCGAAGCGGCCGGAGGCGGAGAGTGCCGCGGCCTGGTTCTGTCGCTGCCGGTGGTACCACTGGCTCTCGGTTCCGAGGGCTTGTGCGGCCTCGGAGCCGGCGCGGTGCGCGAGTTCGAACGCGGCGTCGTGCTGCCCGAGTCTGAGGCGGAGTGATGCGAGCGCGGCGGCCTCGCTCTGGGTGCGGGCGTGGCCCCAGCCGAGCTCCTGGACGCAGCGTGCGAGGCGCGCCTCGGAGGACACGGCGGCCTCCTCGCCTCGCCCGAGGCGCATGAGCATCTCCGTGAGATTCGACCCGATGGTGAGCGAGAGCTCATGGACCGGGCCGATGGCGTTGACGGCGTCGGCGTGGAGGACGCGGAGGGCGTCGGCGGCGGCGGCGGTCTGCCCCTGCTCGCCCATGAGTGCCGCGATGTTGGCGCGGATCGTGAGCGTCTCGAGCTTGTTTGCGCCGGTTGCGAGCTGGCGTGCTGCCAGCACGCGGCGCTGGATGGCCTCTGATTCCGCGTACGCGCCGCTGGCCATGAGGACCGATGCGAGCTGGCCCTGCACGGCGAGCGTCTGCTCGGACGACGGGCCGAGGGCTCGCTCGCAGATGGCTGCGAGGTCGCGGAGTTCGGCTTGTGCGCCGGCGAGGTCCTCGCGGTCCTGCATGCATCCGGCCCGCACCTCGCGGGCGAGGAGGGTCACGCGATCCCTCGGGCCGAAGCGGGCGGTCGCCTCGCGCACGAGGGACTCGGCGAGCGACTCGGCGTCGGCGGCGCGGTAGAGCCAGCGGAGCGTGTTCACGAGGCGAGCGCGATCTTCGAGGGCGGCGCGGCTGCGCCCCTCTCCCGCTCGCTCACGGAGCGAGATCGCGCGTTCGAGTTGCTCGCGGGCGCGGTCGTAGTCACCGAGGCCGAAGCGCATCGAGCCGAGCGAGGATCGCACGTCCGCCTCCACGAGGGGGTGGAGGCCCGATTCGTCGTCGATGCGGGCCTCCGCGTTGTCCAGCACGCTCAGCATCGTCGCATCGCGGTCGCCGAAGGCCGGATCGGCGGAGGTGATGAGCGTGCGGAGGAGGGCGTTCGCGGCGTCGGCCCTCGCTCGCTCGCGCTCGGAACGCACGAACGCGACGGAGAGCGCGATCGTGCCCAGGGTTGCGGCTCCGATCGCGACCGCGGCGATCGCGACGCCCGCGCGATGCCTCCTGGCGAAGGACGCGGCGCGATAGGAGAGCGTCGGCGTGCGTGCCGCGACTGGCTCGTGGCGCAGCCATCGCTCGAGGTCGAGCGCGAGGGCCTCTGCGGAGGCGTAGCGACGGTGCTTCTCGCGCGCGATGGCGGTCATGACGATCGCGTCGAGGTCGCCCCTGAGGGAGGGATCGATCCTCGAGGGAGGCGTCGGCTCGGTCGAGCCGATGCGGGCGATGGATTCGAGGAGTCCGAGTCCGGCGACGTCGATCGGCAGGCGGCCCGTGAGCAGTTCGAAGAGGATCGCGCCCAAGGCCCAGACATCGGTGCGGACGTCCGCGCCGTCCGGGCGTCCTGAGACCTGCTCGGGCGGCATGTACCCCGGCGTGCCGAGGAGCGAGCCGGCATGGGTCAGGGCTGTCGGGGCCTCGCGATCGGGGCTGGTGATCCGCGCGATGCCGAAGTCGAGCACGCGGGGCTCGCCCGACTGGTCGACGAGCACGTTGGCGGGCTTGAGGTCTCGGTGGATCACGGCGCGCTGGTGGGCCGCGTGAACGGCGTGGGCAACCTTGATCATGAGGCGGACGATCGCCTCTCTTGACAGGGCGTTCTCGCGGGCGTGGCGTGTGATCGGGAGACCCTCGACATACTCCATGGCGATGTATGCGATCGGCGGGCCAAGCCCCGAGCGATGGACGCCGGCCTCGTAGATTCGCGCGACATTGGGGTGCTCGATCCTTCCGAGTGCGGAGGCCTCGATCCTGAATCGTTCGGTGACCTCGGGCACGGGCAGGGGGGAGCGCAGGAGTTTCACGACGACCTGGCGCTCGGGGTTCTCCTGGGCGGCGAGGTAGATCAGGGCACCGGGGCTTTCGGCGATCTTCCGGCGCAGCAGGTATCGCCCGACGCGCTGGTTGCTCAGGTCGATCTCATCCGGTCCCGCGTATCCGAGCCACGCATCGGTCCGGAGAGAGAGCACGGCGGTTGAGGAGTCGGACGCGGCGACGAGAGCGCGTACTTCAGAGAGAATCCCTTCATCACCCGCGCAGCGTGCTTCGATGAAGCGTGCGCGTTCGGCACCAGAGAGCTCGAGGGCCTCGGCGACGATCTGCTTGACCCGTGCCCATGACTGGTTCGACACGCCCACGCTCCCATGCTGCATGCTCGGGCGAGTGCTCGCCGGCGAGCCGGACTAGGTCCCGTCTCCATCCATGCGACGGAGGAGCCAGGCACGGGCAGCGGCCCAGTCATATTTTACGGATCGCTCGGACCGTCCCATCATCTCCGCGGTCCGTTCGACGGAAAGCCCCGCGAAGTAGCGGAGCATTGCGACCTCTGCCAGCTGGGGGTCGAAGGCGCGAAGCTCCTCCATGGCCTCGTCGAGCGAGATCATGGCCCCGGGGTCGGCCTCGTCGATCGGCTCGGCCCCCTCGAAGAGCTCCACGCGCTTCCGTCCTCCGCCGTGCCTGCGGCTGGCGACGCGCCGGGCACGCTCGACGAGGATGCGGCGCATGGCCTCCGCGGCGGCGGCGAAGAAGTGGCGCGAGTTCTGCCACACGACGCCCTCGTCGCGGCTGAGGCGGAGGTAGACCTCGTGCACGAGCGCGGTCGGCTGGAGCGTGAGTCCTGCGCGCTCGTGGCGCATCTGGCTGTGCGCCAGCTCGCGCAGCTCGGCGTAGACGCGCTCGAACGCGGCGCGGCTCGTCGCGAGGTCCCCCGGAGGGAGTCGATCCGATTCGGTCCGACCACCGGCGCCGGCGTCCCCCACGCTCTCGGCGGAGTCGGAGGGCGATCCCGCGGCCGATCGAGGCCGATCTGGTCCATCCTGGGGGAGATCGCGCGGGGACATGCCGGAGATTATCGGCAGGCGAAGCGGCGTCGTGAAGGGACGTTGTCAGGGAGAGGGTGCGGCGGCGGCGAGCGGCTGGTCTTCCCACCCGCCCCCAAGGGCCTTGTAGAGCGCAACGAGACTTGTTGCCTCGTCGGCGGCGCTCTCGGCGAGCTGATCCTGGAGGAGGAACAGGGCGCGCTGGGAATCGAGCACGTTCAGAAAGTCGGAGAGGCCTCGGGACCAAAGGTCCTGCGAGAGCTCGAGGGCGATGGAGCTGGATTGCATGGCGCGGCCGAGCGACTCGCGTCGCTCGCGGACGCGGGCATAGGAGACGAGTGCGTTGGCGACTTCCTCGTAGGCGCGGAGGACGGTTCGCTCGTACTCGACGAGGGCCTGCTCCTGGCGTGCCTCGTTCACGCGGATGGTGGCGCGGATGCGCCCGGCGGTGAAGATCGGCCACCGGACGGCGAGAGGGCCCACGCTCCAGGTCTGGCTGTCGGCGCTGAAGAGGGTGTCGGTGTCCTCGCTCTGAAGCCCGAAGGAGCCGGTGAGGGTGAAACGCGGATAGAGGTCGGCGGTGGCGACGCCGACGCGCGCGGTCGCGGCGGCAAGCTCTCGCTCGGCGCGGCGGATGTCCGGGCGTCGGCGGAGGAGCTCGGCGGGCAGACCGATCGGGACCTCGCCGGGCGAGGGCGGCACGGGCGCCACGGATGCGAGTTCGGTGGAGAGCGTTCCGGGCTGCTGACCGAGGAGCACGTCGAGCCGATGCGTGGCCTGCTTGACGCGGATGGTCAGCACCGGGATCTGGGAGCGCGTGGACTCGAGCTGGGTCGTCGCCTGGGAGACCTGGAGCTCGGTGCCAAGCCCCGCGCCGAGCCGATCGCGTGAGAGGTCGAGCGTCTCCTGCTGGATGCGCACGTTCTCCTTCGCGATGTCGAGGCGGGCCTGGCTGGCGCGGAGCTCCATGTAGGTTCGAGCGACCTCGGCCACCAGGATCACTCGGGCGTCGCGCTCGGACTCGATCGACGCGGCCAGGTCGGCATCTGCGGCCTCGACGGCGCGCCGGACGCGACCGAAGGCGTCGATCTCCCACGCGGCGTCGAAACCGACGTCGTAGAGGTCGGTCTGCTCGCCGGCGCTGTCGAAACCGCCCCCGCTGCCACGGTTGCCGAATGCGTTCTCGCTGTCGCGCGAGTACGAGGCCGAGGCGCCCGCGTTGATGGTGGGGAACTGGTCCGAAGCGGTGACACCTCGCAGGGCGCGGGACTCGCGGACGCGAGCGGCCGCCTCTCGGAGGTCGAGGTTGCCGACGAGGGCGCGATCGACGAGCGAGTTGAGTGTGGGGTCCTCGAAGCGGGTCCACCATTGGCGGATGTCTGCGGCGCCATCGGCAATCCCGGACTCGAGCTGCTCGGGCCATTGCTCCGGCGCTCGGGATTCGGGCGCGACGTGGCTGGGACCGACGGTGCAGCCGGAGAGAAGGACGAGCGTCGCGCCGGCGCCCGCGCGTGCGGGCGCGGCGATGCGGGGGCTCCGGAGCATCGAGGTTCGACGTGTGGTGTGGATGGGCATGTTGATGCTCATGCGGGAACAAGGGTTCCGGGGGCGTCGGCGCGGCCCGTGGGATCGGGCGGCGAGGAGGTGGGCGGCTGGGCGTGGGCGGCGGCCGCGTGGCGCGGCTTGCGCTTGGCGGCGAGGAGGATGTAGATCGAGGGGACGACGAAGAGCGTGAAGACGGAGGAGATCGCCATGCCGCTGACGAGGACGATGCCGATGCTGTTGCGTGCCTCGGCGCCGGCGCCGGTGACGAGGACGAGGGGGAAGTGGCCGAAGACGGTGGCGGCGGAGGTCATGAGGATGGCGCGGAGGCGAGTGCCTGAGGCGCGTTTGACGGCTTCTCGCTTCGAGAGGCCCTCTTCCTGGAGGTGGTTTGCGAACTCGACGATGAGGATGCCGTTCTTGGCGACGAGGCCGACGAGCGTGATGAGGCCGACCTGCGAGTAGATGTTGACGGTGGTGATGCCGCCGGCGGTGAAGACGAGGGCGCCGGTGAGGGCGAGCGGGACGGAGCCGAAGAGAACGATGAAGGGGTCGCGGAAGGAGCCGAACTGTGCGGCGAGGACGAGGTAGATGAGTCCGACGGCGAAGCCGAGCGTTGAGACGAGCGTGGCGCCCTCGGTGCGCATCTGTCGGCTCTCGCCGGCGTAGTCGATGGCGTAGCCGGGCGGGACGATCGCCTTGGCGGCGGTCTCGAGGGCGCTGAGCGCCTCCTCCTTGGTGACTCCCGGCGCGACGACGCCGTAGATCTTGGCGCTGTTTCGCTGCTGGAAGCGCGTGAGGACGCGGGGCACGGCCTCGGTTCGGAGGTTGACGAGCGAGCGGAGGGTGACGGAGCCGCCGTCGCGTGTGCGGACCTTCCACTGGAGGACCTGCTCGGGGATCTGTCGGAGGTCGTCGCCGACCTGTGGGATGACCTTGTACGAGCGTCCCTGGTAGTTGAACCGGTTGACGTACCCGCCGGCGAGGAGGACGGAGAGGTCGCGCCCGATATCGGCGAGGTCGAGGCCGAGGTCGGCGACCTTCTTGCGATCGATCTCGATGCGGGTCTGCGGGAGGTCGATCTTGAGATCGGAGTCGACGTAGACGAACTTCCCGGAGCCGTAGCCCGCGCCGATGATCTGGTTGATGATCGGCTCCATCTCCTGCGCCTCGGCGCCGCTGGTGACCATCAGCTCGACGTCGAACTGACCGGCGCCGGGGAGCGGGGCCGGGCGGACGGCGATGGATCGGAGGTCCTCGATCTGCATGAGCTTGCCGATGACGTCTTGCTGGATGTCCTCGGTGGTGCGGGTGCGCTCGTGCCAGTCGACGGTCTGGATGCCGCCGAAGCCGCCGCCCATGGCCATCTCGGCGACCTGGAAGAAGAACCTGGCTTCGGGGACGGACATGAATGCGTCGGCGACCTTGGAGAAGCCCCTGACGGTGTATCCGAGCGTGGCGTCGGGAGCGGTCTGGACGACGGCGAAAACGATGCCCTCGTCCTCGGTGGGCGCGAGTTCCTTCTTTGACTTTGCGTAGAGCGACGGCGCGAGGGCGCAGATGGCGACGGAGACGACGACGACGAGCCACCATGCCTTCAGGACGGCGGCGAGCGCGGCCTCGTACCCGCGGCGGAGGCGGTCGAAGCCGCCGTTGACGAGTCGCGTGAGACGGCCTTCCTTGCCTCCCGGCGGGACCATCCACGCGGAGAGGATGGGCGAGAGGGTGACGGCGACGATGCCGGAGATGACGACGGCGGTGGCGAGGGTGAAGGCGAACTCACGGAAGAGCATGCCGGTGAGGCCGCTCTGGAAGCCGATGGGCGTGTAGACGGCGGCGAGGGTGATGGTCATGGAGACCACGGGGGCGGCCAGCTCTCGCGCGCCGACGAGCGCGGCCTCGATGCGGGGCCTGCCCTCGCGGATGTGTCGCTCGACGTTCTCGACCATGACGATCGCGTCGTCGACGACCAGGCCCACGGAGAGAACGATCGCGAGGATCGTGAGGAGATTGAGCGAGAAGCCGAAGAGGAGGATGGCGATGCACGCGCCGATGAGGGAGATGGGCATGGCCACGAGGGGGACGATCACGGTGCGGATCGAGCCCATGAAGATGAAGACCACGAGCGCGACGATCGCGACGGTCTCGATCAGGGTCTTGGTAATTTCCTTGATCGCGTGATCCATGTAGTAGGTGCCGTCGTAGGCGAGCGTCATCTCGACGCTGGCGGGGAGCGTGGGCCTGACCTCTTCGATGCGTTTCTTGAGGAGTGAGGCGACGTCGAGCTCGTTGGCGCTGGGCAGGGGCCAGACGCTGAGCCAGATGGCGGGGATCCCGTTGAAGCCCGCCTGTCCCGTGGGCTCCTCGCTGCCCAGTTCGATCCTGGCGATGTCGCCGAGGCGCACGAGCGTGCCATCGCGCTCGCGGACGATGAGATCGCGGAACTCCGACGCGGCCTTGAGGTCCGTGTCGGTGAGCAGGTCGATCTGGACGTCTCGTCCTTTGGTTCGTCCGACGGCGGCGAGGAAGTTGTTCCGTCCGAGGGCGTCCCAGACCTCGCTGGGCGAGATGTCGAAACTCTCCATCCTGTCGGTGTCGAGCCAGACGCGCATGGCCAGCTCGCGCGGGCCTTCGACGGCGACGCGCTGGACGCCGGCGATGGTCTGGAACTCCGGCTGCACCTCGCGGACGAGGAAGTCGTTGAGCTGCATGAGACTGAGCTGGTCGCTGGTGAAGGAGATGTAGAACGTCGCGTAGGGCTTGTCGGTGCGCTGGATGTCAACGGCGGGGGCTTCGGCGTCGGCGGGGAGACGGCTGCGCACCTGGTTGAGCCGGGCGCTGATCTCCGCGAGCGCGTCGTTGCTGTCGTGGTTCAGGCGGAGGCGGACCGTGACGGTGCTGACGCCGGCGCGGCTGGCGCTCTCGATGTAGTCGATGCCGTCGATGGCGGAGACCGCCTGCTCGATGGGCGTGGTGATGAAGCCGCGCACGGTCTCGGCGCTGGCGCCGACGTAGATCGTGGTGATGACGACGGCGCTGGACTCCAGTCGCGGGTACTGTCGCACGGCGAGGGCGTCGATCGACCGCCAGCCGACGGCGAGGATGATGAGATTGACGACGATCGCCAGGACGGGCTTGCGAATGAAGATGTCTGTGAAAGACCGCACGCGATGCTCCCGCGCCGCTGCTCGGCGCCGCTCGGGTGATTGGCTTGTTTCGAGTCCCGGATGACCCGCGCGAGCGTCAGGACTTGCCGCCGCGCTCTTTGTGGGAGGCGTCGGCCTTGTCGGGGCCGGGCATCCCGTGCGCGGGCTCCGCTCCGCCCCCGGGCGGACCGGCGCCGGCGGGATCGCCCGGGGGTCCGGTGACGATCTTGACGCCGTCGCGGAGCTTGAACGAGCCGGCGGCGGCGATCCTGTCGCCGGGTTTCAGCCCGTCGAGGACGACCACGCGCTCGCCGATGGTCTGGCCGAGGGTGACGAACTTCTGCCTGGCGCGGAACGTGCCGTTGTCGTCGGCGCCGACGACGAAGACCGAGTCTCCGTACGCGGCGCGTCGGATCGCGGTGCTCGGCACGGCGACAAGCTCCGAGGGCGCATCGATCGGGACTCTGACCTGCACGAACATGCCGGGCGAGAGGTTCCCCTTGCTGTTGTCGACGATCGCGCGGATACGCAGGTTGCGGGTCTCGCGGCTGACGGTCGAGTCGACGGCGACGACCTCGATGCGGACGGGCTCGGGTCCGAGCAGTTCGCCAGACGCCATGACGACGGTGCCGACCCGCGCGCGATCGGCATACTCCTGAGGCACCGCGAAGTCGAGGTAGATGGTGTCGGTCAGTTCCTGGAGCGAGACGATGTCGGTGCCCTCGCCGAGGTACTGCCCTTCGTGGACGGTGCGCATGCCAGCGCGGGCGCGGAACGGGGCGCGGATCGTGAGTTTCTCGATGCGGGCCTCGACCTGCGCGACGCGGGCGCGGGCCTGATCCACCTCGGCGACCCAGCGGATGCGCGAGGCTCGGGCGACGTCGAGGCGCGACCGGGCACGATCGAGCTCGACCTCCGCGATCGCACGGGACTGCACGCTCGAGAGGCGCTGCAGCTCGACCTCGGCCAGCGCGATCTCGGTCTCGGCCTGCTCGACGTTTGCTTGCGCGACGCGGACCGCGGCGTGCGCGGCTTCGAGGTCCGCACGATCGGTCGTGTCGTCCTGGCGGATCAGGACCTGTCCGGCCTCGATGGTGTCGCCGGAGTCGAAGCCGACCTCGCGGACCACTGCCGCCAGTTCGTTGCGGACCATCACGGAGCGTTTGGCGAAGACGGTGCCGACCATGTCGGCGGTGGGCTGGAAGGTGACGAGTTCGGCCTCGACGATCTGCGCGGCCTCGAACGGCTCGAAGGCCATGGCGGGATCGGCCTGCTGGGGCTTCTCCCGCGCGCGCATGGTGGCGATGACGCCGGCGGCGACGACGGCGAGCACGACGAGTGCCGCGGATCCGATCAGCCATTTGCGATTCATTGCTCGATCCCCTTCTTCTTCGATTCGTGCGTGCCGCGGGCGGCGCGTGGTTCGTTCGTGCCGCGAGCGGGCGTGCCCGTGCCGACGAGCGGCTGGAGCACCTTGCGCACAAGTTCCATGAGACTTCGATCGACCGTGGTGAGTCCGAGGACGCGATAGAGCCACAGCCCGTCCATGGCGGCGATGACGGTCTCGCCGACACCTTCCGGGAGTCCGTCCCTTGTCAGTCGCTCGCGGATCTCGCTGTAGACGGCGCGCATCGGCTGGATGAGCGCCGGGTTCTGGGCGAGCGCGGCAAAGACGGCGCACGAGCCGCGCTGGCACTGCTCGGTCCAGGACTCGGGGTCTTCGAGATGGCTGAGTAGGGCGCGGGCCATGCGTCCGGGCCCTTCGGGCGATTGGCGATAGGCCTCGTCGGCGTGCTGGCGCCAGTGATCGGCGCAGCGCGTGACCATCGCTTCGATGAGCTTGTCCTTGGACGGGAAGTGGTGGAGCAGGCCACCCTTGCTCATGCCGGCATCGGCGGCGACGGCCTCGAGGGTGAGGTTGGCGATGCCCTGACGGACAACGACGGCCTCGGCGGCGTCGAGGACCCTGTCCCGCAAAGCAATGATGGTGCCCTGATGCATAGGGCGGACGATACCGTCCGGACGGTCGGAATCAACCGTCTGGACGGTTTGTCGATGGAAGTATTTTGTTTGGGGTGATTGCCCCATGCGGTGGCTTTGCGAGGTGGTGCGGGTGGGTGGGGCCCTTCGCCCCGTCGCGCTGGTCTTCGCGGGCATGAGCCGCAAGCGAGCCGCGACGATTGTGATGCCGCCCGAGGGGACGTGGTCACAGAGAAAGCGGCCGTTGCGGCGATGAGCGCGAGCAGGAGTCCTGTCGTCGTGAAAGGCCGGAGCGAGTGGTCGACGGACGAGAGATCTTCGACCGGGAAACGGAGGCCGGTCGGGACCAGCCAATCCCTTCGCCTTGCCGGGCGCGGAGAGAATCTGAGTGCGGCGAGGAGGCGAGGGTCGCTTTGAGCGGGGGATCAGTGGCCGCCGGACTTCTTGGCCCCGTGACCATCGTCCTTCTTCGCGCCGTGCCCGTCGTCCTTCTTGGCCCCCGGCTTGGCGCCGTCCTTTTTCGCGGCGGCGGCTTTCGAGATCGCAAAGCCGTTGACGACGCGGGCCGGACCGGCGGCGTGAGCGTCATCGCTGCCGTGCGCGGCACCACTCTTTGCACCACCAGCGCTGCCGTGGCCCGCATCTGCTTCACCGTGGTCAGTGTTCGTGTCGCTCTTGTCGTGGGAGGCGCCGCCCCCTGGCTTGGGTTCGCCGTGCGATTCGGCGCCGTGAGCGTCGGTGCCGTGCGGGTCGGTGTTGTGGGGGTCGGCGTGGTGGTCGTCGCCATGGAGCGATGAGGGCGCGCCGACGGCATGGGGCTTCTCGGGGGAGTGGAAGGCGAGGAGGTAGATCCAGAGGCCGCCCGCGAGGAAGAGCGTGTACGACGCGAGCCATCCGATGGACTGCTGGAGCGTGCGTTTGCCCTTGAGCGGAGCGTCCAGGATCGCGAGCAGGGCGCCGGTCACCTTTGTGACCGGGCGAGCGGCGGCGCCGAGGGCGCCGGCGAGGAGCCGCTTGATCGCGCCGGAGGATGGCGCGGCTTGTGCGTTGGTTGCGCTGCTCGACGGAGATTCGGCCCGGGCGGTCGCGGGTTGATGGGCGGAAGCGGGCACGAATGGAGAAGGAGCTGCCGCGGGCGTGGCGGATGGAGCCGTTTCCTCGGCGCGTGGCGCCGGGTCCGCGGAGGGCGCGGACGCGGGATCGGGTTCGGGCGCGCCGCTCTCGATCTCGCCCGCGAGGAGGTCGTCGGTCAGTGCGGCAAGCTCCGCGTCGAGGGACTGGAGCGTTGTGGTGTCGGTCTCGCGCGACGATTCGTGCACGCCGGATGCCGGCGTGGTTGCTGAAGGAGCGGGCGGATCCGGCTCGCCGGTGCGCTCGTCTGCGGCGTGGCGGACGCCGGTGTCAGCGGACGCGGTGGGCGGTGGCGGCACGGCGGACTCGACGCGCGGTGCGACCTCGGCGACGGAGGCCTGCAACTCGTTCGCCTGCTTCAGCAACTGGTCGAGGGACGACGCGAGCGCATCCTCGATCGGGGCGTCGGCGGTCGTGGACGCGTCTGCGCCCGAGGGGTGCGGCGTGTCGCCATGGTCGGGCGGCGGCGCGACGTCGGATGCGGGAGCAAGGTGCGATTCCGTCGCGGACCCGGACGTTTCGGACGGAGCGTCCGCGCTCGGCGTCGCCTGACTGAGCAGGTCGTCGATCGCCTCGTCGAGCGAGAGCAGATCCTGGTTGCCGGGCGTGTCGGTCATCGGAGGGTCCGTCCCAAGTCCAATCATCGGGCGGAGTTGCGCCACACTCAAAGAATGCCGCTCATTCCCGGTCCCGGCCACGGGAATGGGTTGGAACACGCACGAACAGAGGAGATTATCCGACGGTCGGCGACGGTTCTGGGACGAAGCCTGCTGGGTCTACAGTGGATTCGGATGGCGAGGCATCGGATCATGCTACGGGGCGAGGCACTGGAATCGGGGGGCGTCGTGCGCGTCTGTGGGGAGGAGGCGCAGCACGCGGCGCGCGTGAAACGGGTGATGGAGGGCGACGTGGTCGAACTCCTGAACGGGGCGGGGGTTGTGGCGTCGGCGCGGGTGGCGCGGATCGTGAAAGAGGGCGGGGTTTGGGCGCTTGACGCGCGGGTCGAGGGGGTCGTGCGTGTGGAGCGGGCGCTGCCCCGCGTGGAGGTGTGGTCGAGCGCGCCGAAGGGGCCTCGGCTTGAGGACATGATCGACGGGCTGAGTCAGGTGGGGTGTGCGCTTTGGCGTCCGCTCTTGTGCGAGCGGACGGTGGTGGATCCGCGTGAGGGGAAGATGTCGCGCCTGGAGCGGGTCGCGGTCGAGAGCGCCAAGCAGTGTGCACGCGAGTGGATCATGGAGATCGGCGGCGCTATCGAGTTCGAGCGGGCGATCGATCCGGCCCCGGGGAGGCGCGTGCTGATCGCGGACGGGGCGGGGGAACCGGGCGTGCCGGCGGGGAGCGCCGAGGTTGTGGTGTTGCTGGTGGGGCCGGAGGGCGGGTTCAGCGAGCGGGAGCTGGGAGTTGCCGGGTCGATCCCCAGGGTGCGGCTCGGGTCGCACACGATGCGGATCGAGACGGCTGCGGTGGTCGGCGCGGCGATGCTGATGGGCGGGGCGTGCCGCGAAGCCGCGCGGTGAGCGACCGGTACCATGTGTCGGCACATTGAACCAAACGGAAGGGGCAGCGTGATGAGAGGCGTGTGCGCGTGCTTTGTGTCGGTGGCGGTTGTCGGTGCGACGTTGCCGGCCCTTGCGATCGATCCCGAGCGTGCCGCGAGGGCGCACGAGATGTCCGCCAGGGCGATCGCGTGGCTCCGGACGCAGCAGGATGCGGGGACCGGCGGTTGGGGCGTGCCCCCTGAGGGACCGGTGTACCCGGCGATCACGGGGCTGGTGCTGAACGGGATGCTGATGGAGCCGGGGATCGACGCGACGGACCCGGACGTGGAGCGTGCGCTCGGGTTCATTCTGTCGTACAGGCAGGAGGACGGTGGCATCTATGACCGGGTGCTCGCCAACTACAACACGTCGATATGCCTGTCGGCACTGGCGCGGGCGAGAACGTCTGAGGCGAATGCGGCGATCGCGCCGGCGCAGGCGTTTCTGAGGGGGCTTCAGTACGGCGAGAGCGCGGACGTGGATTCTCCTGTCGGCGCGGAGACCAAGGTCGTTGACCGCTCGCACCCGTTCTACGGGGGCGTCGGATACGGGACGCACGGGCGCCCCGACAACAGCAACCTCAACCTGATGCTCGAGGCGTTGCACGATTCGGGCGTCGGCGGCGACGACCCGGCGTTCCAGCGGGCGCTGGTCTTTCTGGCCCGAACGCAGATGAGCGACGCGATCAACGACATGCCGTACGCCGACCACTCGTCGCAGGGCGGGTTCATCTATGCGACCAGCCCGGACGCTCAGAGCGTGGACGGGCTGATCGGGCAGTCGCAGGCGGGCGCGATCGACGAGACGCTGTCGAACGGGCAGACCATGAGCCGCCTGCGCGCGTACGGATCGATGACGTACGCCGGATTCAAGAGCTACATCTACGCGGACCTTGAGCGGGATGATCCGCGGGTCGTTGCGGCGTACGAGTGGCTGCGTCGGAACTACACGCTCGAGGAGAACCCGGGCATCGGCACCGACGGGATGTACTACTACTTCGTGACGTTTGCCCGCGCGATGGACGCGTGGGGCGAGCCGACGATCGATGTCGCGGTCCAAGACTCGGAGGAGGGGCGCGCCGGGGCGCGGACCCAGACGCGGGATTGGGCCAACGATCTGATTGACCGGCTGGCGTCGCTCCAGAACGAGGACGGGTCGTTCCGGAGCGTTGACGATCGCTGGATGGAGAATCATCCGGTCCTCATCACGGCGTACGCGTTGATCGCGCTCCAGCACGCGGCACGAGACTGAACGGCTCGCGAGGCATCTCCTGGCGGGCGCGACCGACACGGGTCCACGATCTGCATTGGCACTCTCATGAAAGGTCCTTATGACTGGCGCCTACACCGAACTCCGCAAGCACCTCCGCGAGGCCGGGGCACTCGGCTCCGTCTCCGCGCTTCTGTCGTGGGACCAGGAGACGTACATGCCCTCCGGCGGCTCGAACGGCCGGGCGGAGCAGCGTGCGATCATCGCCACGCTGGTGCACGAGCGCCGGACGAGCCCGAGGGTCGGGGACCTGATCGCGTCCTGCGAGGGGATCGCCTCGCTCACGGAGGATGATCGCGCAAACGTGCGTGAGATGCGGCGCGACTTCGACCTGCTGACGAAGCTTCCTGCGTCGCTGGTGGGCGAGATCGCGAGCACATCGACCCGCGCGATGGAGGCGTGGAAGGACGCGCGTCAGAGGTCGGACTTTGCGATCTTCCGGCCGCACCTGGAGAGGATGATCGAGCTTGCTCGCCAGAAGGCGGCGTGCTACGGGACCCCGTCGGGCGGCGAGCCGTACGACGCGCTGCTCGAGGAGTACGAGCCTGGCGCACGGGCGGCGGAGCTCGAGCGGGTGTTCACGCCCCTGGCGTCGGAGCTCTCGGCGCTCATCGCGCGCGTGAACGCGACGGGAAAGACGGAGAAGCTGGCGGTCAGACCGCCCGCGATTCCGGCGTCGCGTCAGCACGAGTTCGGTCTCTTCCTGCTCAAGTCGATGGGCTTTGACATGGATCGCGGGCGACTGGACACCACGGCGCATCCTTTCTGCGAGGGGCTTGGCCCCGGCGACACGCGGCTGACCACGCGCTACAAGGAGGACGAGTTCGGCGGCGCGATGTACGGCACACTCCACGAGATGGGCCATGGGCTCTACGAGCAGGGCCTCCCAAAGGGCGATCGCTACGGCGAGCCGCTGGGCGAGGCGATCTCGCTCGGCATCCACGAGTCTCAGTCGCGCATGTGGGAGAACCTCGTCGGGCGCTCCCGCTCGTTCTGGCAGTGGGCGCAGCCGCACGCGTCGAGGATGCTGGATCCGTGGTTCGGCGCGCAGAAGGTCGAGACGCTCTACGCGATGTCCAACGTGGTGCGGCCGTCCTTCATCCGCGTCGAGGCGGACGAGGCGACGTACAACCTGCACATCCTTCTGCGCTTCACGCTGGAGCGGGCGCTGGTCAAGGGCGACCTCTCGGTCGCGGAGCTTCCCGGCGCGTGGAACGCGCTCTTTGAGAGACTCCTCGGGATGCCCGTGCCGGACGATCGGCGCGGCTGCCTGCAGGACGTGCACTGGTCGTGCGCCCTCATCGGCTACTTTCCGACATACTCGCTCGGCAACCTCTACGCGGCGCAGTTCTTCGAGAGCGCCAGGGTGGCCATGCCGGACCTCGACACGCGCTTTGCCAATGGAGACTTCGGCGCCCTGCTCGGGTGGCTGCGCGAGGGCATCCACCGCCACGGGCGGCGCTTTCGCGCGGGCGAGCTCTGCGAGCGCCTGACCGGGCGGAAGCTCGACTCCCAGCCCCTGTTGAGATATCTCCGGGGCAAGGCGGCCGAGGTCTACGGCGTCTGAGTCGTCGGCGACGGCCGAGGCGGTGGGTTCGCGTCGGTTATGCTGCGGGCATGAACCCGCGATTTCCCGGGCTTTGCATGGCCGCGTGTCTTGTCGCCCTTGGTGTGCTCGCATGGAGCGCGGCGGCGAGTCGTGATTCGGAGGCCGAGTCGCCCCCCATCCGGCACTCCGTGGCCACCGGCCCGCTGCGGATCGCGATCGTCGGGATGGTGCACGGGCACGTCGAGGGGCTTCTGTGGGCGTCGAAGCACCGAACCGATATCGAGCTTGTGGGCATCTATGAGCCGGATCGGGCGGTCTTCGATCGGCTCGCCTCGAAGTACGCGCTCGATCCATCGCTCCATCACGCGGAACTCGCGGAGATGCTCGACAGCGTGAAGCCGGAAGCGGTGAGCGTGATGTCTTCGATCGCGGATCATCTAGAGGCGGTGGAGGTGTGTGCCCCGCGGGGCGTGCACCTTCTGCTGGAGAAGCCGCTGGCGTTCGATCGCGCGGACGCGCAGCGGATGGCGGCGCTCTCGCGTGAGCACGGCGTGCTGGTGCTCACGAACTTTGAGACGAGCTGGTACGCGTCGCTCCGCGCGGGCAAGCGCGTGATCGAGTCGGGCGAGATGGGTCCGATCCGCCGGATGAACTTCCGGCATGGGCACAAAGGCCCCCGTGAGATCGGGTGCTCGGAGGAGTTCCTGGCGTGGCTGACCGACCCCGAGGAGAACGGGGGCGGGGCAATCGTGGACTTCGGGTGCTACGGGGCGGTGCTCGCGACGTGGCTGATGGAGGGGCAGCGTCCGACCAGTGTTGTGGCGTCGGCTTCGACGCTGAAGCCGGACAGGTACCCGCTCGTGGACGACGATGCGACGATCGTGCTGACGTATCCGGGCGCGAGCGCCGTGATCGAGGCGTCGTGGGCGTGGACGCACGACAACAAGGAGGCGGACATCTGGTGCGAGGGACGTTCGATCCACGCGGCGAAGTGGGATGAGCTTTGGGTGCGCGCTGAGAACGGGGCGCGCGAGCGGTTCGACGTCGGGTCGATGCTGCCGCCGGCGAGGGAGTCGCACCTTGAGAACGAGTGGACGTACCTGCGGCGCGTGGTTCGGGGCGAGTGCGAGATTGATCCACTCTCGAGCATCGAGTTCAACGTGATCGTGGCGGAGATCCTGGACGAGGCGCGCCGGCAGGTGAAGGCAGCTCGAGAACCCGCACGGTCGCCGTGAAGAATGGTGAGCCGCCGGGTCGCTCTTCGTAAACCGATTGTTGAGCGGCACTTGGTAATTATTCACGGGTTGTCCACTTGCGATTTCGCGGGGCCGGGCGTCGGGTATGCTGGTGCGACGAGCGAAGGGGTCCGGCTGCTGTCAAGCGGGCCACTCGTGTGCTGTGCTGGAGGACATCTGATGAAGGTTGTTGCGTCTCGTCGCGTTGGTTGTGGTGTTGCGCGGGTTTCTCGGGGGGGCTTTGCGGGGGGTGTCGCGGCGGCGACGCTGTTCGCGATCGCTGGGTGCGCGGGGCGGGAGCCACGCGCCGGGATCTCTGATCCGGCGGTCTTCACCGCGTTGCATCTCCGAGCGGCACAGACGTCGCTTGCGGCACAGAGCACGCAGTCTGGCAACACGATCGGGGATATGGATCGGTATCTGCGGACGCCCGAGAGCGACTACCAGTCCAAGAGATTGCGGATGGACGCGATGCTGGACTCGAACCAGCGGAGCCGCGCCGTCGCGCAGGCGGTGTTGTCGCGTCTCTCGGTTGACATCGAGTTGCTCGCCAAGTCGATCGAGACGGCCGACGGGGGCACCGGGAAGGATGATGGTGAGGCCAAGCCGGAGGGTGAGAAGCCCGATGACGAGACCGGATCCAAGGAAGCGGCATCCAAGGACGACGCGAGCGACAAGCCCGATCGCGTCGCGGAGTTGAACGAGGCAATCAGGGAGCTGGGAACGAAGATCGACGAGCTCGCGAAGCTTGCGACCACCACGGCTTCGGACAGCCCCTTCGACACCGTTGATCGCGCACAGGACTTCTACACGACCGTGCTGCACAAGTCGCTCCGGAACTTCGGCGTGGACAGCCACGTCGTGCCCGCGGCTGAAACTTACGCGGTCCTGGAGGCGTCTGAGAAGCTCGCGACGGCGCGAGCGACGTTTGCAGTGGCCGAGGCACGGCTGAACGCAGCGATTGAACGGGATAAGGCGAAGGGGTCGCCCGAGCGCGTCGGCGCGATGGCGGAACTTCAGGCGGCGTACAAGCGGACGACGGACAGCGACATGCCGAAGGCGACGAGCGGAAGCGACGCGACGCCGAAGGCGGGAGCGACAGTGGGAGCCACCCCCGCGCCGGTGGCCGGACAGACGGCCCAGGCCCCCGCGCAGTCAGTTGTGGTGAACGCCACACCGGCGTCGGGAGGCACGGGTGGTTCGGGTGGACTCCCGGTCGGCACGGTCGGAGTCATGGGGGACATCACCGCCCGCGGATCCGAAGCACCGAAGAAGGACCCGAATCAAGTCGAGATCAACCAATCGGCTCGTGACGCGGAGAACGCCAGAAAGGAAGCCGAGGTCGCGAGAGACAGTGCTGAGAAGGCACGAGACGCCGCCGAGAAGTCTCGCAAGTTGTCGGAGGAGGCGAGGAAAGCAGCTGCGGAGGCGGAGGCCAAGACCGCGGCCGAGCTTACGAAGAAGGCGGAGGCCGAACTCAAGCTGAAGGAGTTGGCGCTGAGGACCGATGCGCAGGACCACGCGCAGCAACTGGAGTGGTTCGCCAGGGTTGGGGAGGCGAGCGAGGAGGTTGACAGGAAGCCCGGCGAGTCGGCGGAGGTTTGCGACGCCCGCGACGCGCTTGCGCGTGCTGCGGCGGAGGTAACCCGGGCGACAGACGAGTTCAACGCCGTGGTCTCGGCGCAGCGCGGCAATCTGAACGACGGGGTCTCCGACAGGTTCAGCGCATCTGGCACGGTCTTGCAGGACGGGCGACGCCTGGTCGTTCTGTTGCTCCAGGCGCACATCGACCGGGGGTTGGCGCCGAATCACATGGTCGGGCTTCGCGCGCGCATCACCGGGGCGATGGCGGGCTCGGATCGTGTGAACGCGAGTGAGATCCGCGTCGTCCGGCTCCATCCGACGCGGAACTATGACAGAGAGGATGCGTTGTTTGCCGAGCAGCTCTCGGAGCAGATTCTGCTCAGCGCTGCCGGGAGATTTGGCGAGAGCGCCAACGGCGCAGCCGCGCGGCAGCTCGCGACGGAATCGGCTGAGAAGCAGCGGTATCTCTCACGCATTCCAAAGGTCGCGTCGTGGGCCGATGCGTCGAAGCGAGAGTTCGGCTGGGACTTTTATCCCAACAACCTCAACGTGAAGCGACGCGGCCCGCTCGCGCGTTCGGCGGGTCTCATCTACGGCCCGGCGGCTCGCAACTTCGAGATCATTGCACACCTCGATCCCGGCGCCCGTGACTGCGCGGTCTACGCCATCGTCCCCTGCAACGTGACGAGCGTCACGCTTGACGTCGAGACCATCACGGCGGACCTCAGCAGCCCTTGGTCCACGGCTCGCGACGTCGTCGGTGACCGGGGAACCGTCACGGTTCCGCTGCCTCCATTCAACCCCGCAGAGTGGAAGGCGGGCGTTGGTGTGCTTGCGAGCGATGTGACAGGGGGATATGCGATTGAGTCGAAGCGCAATCCTCACGGCGCAACCCAACGAGGCGAATAGCAGCCACCCCAGCTCGCTCAATACCCCTTGCCGGGGATGACGCCCGCGTGGGTGTCGTTCGCGGGCCAGCCGGTCCAATCGAGGTATCTGCGCCGGAGGTCTGCGCTGATCTCATCGGGGGTGAGCGTCGAGTGGCGGTAGTCGATGGGCTGTTTGAACGTCAGCGTCGCGCGGCTGGGACGCCAGAGCGACGCCCACGCGGGATCGACCTGGGGCGTTCCGTCGATGATCACGGGCAGGACGATCGCTTCGGACTTCTTGATGAGAAGCCCGACGCCCCGGAGGAAGGGAAGGACCTGCCGATCGGGGCGCTCGATGGCTCCCTCGGGGAAGATGCCGAGGACTCCCCCACTTCCGTCGTCGCCCCGGCGAACGTGCCGGATCGCTTCGCGCGTCGCGGGCAGCTCGTTGCCGCGCGGGATGGAGATGATCCTCGCCCAGGTCCAGAACCACTCGAAGGCGGGGAGGCGCATGTCCATGGACATGATCCAGCGGATCTCGAAGGGGCAGACGGACTGGATGAGCACGGGATCGACGCCGGCGGTGTGGTTGGCGATGACAATGAGCGGGCCGGGTGAGCGGGTGTCGGGGATGTGCGGCCCCCCCACCACCTTCAGCCCATGAAAGACGCGCGCGTATCCCGCGGCGACCTTCAGGAACAGGCCTGTCTCCAGGTCGCGGCGCGGGTTGTCCATGAGCCAACGGGCGATCAGCCCGAGGCCGACAAGCACCCCAAGGACGACGATGGAAGCGAGCGCGAACGTCACGGCGGGCGGATGTTAGCGGCCACAAATAGACCGTCCATTCCGCCGACGTTGTGTGCGGCATCTTTGGTGGCAAAGTGCCGCAGGACATCGAGCTTCCGTCTTCATGGCAGGGTCTTGGCCGGGTCGTTGGTGTAGCATCACCCATGACCGGTCTCTGGGAAGAAACCCGCGCGCGTGCGAGGCGGCAGGCCGAGCCGCTGGCGGTGCGGATGAGGCCTCGGACGCTGGACGAGGTGGCCGGGCAGTCGCACATCCTGGGTCCGGGGAAGCTGCTGCGCCGGATGCTGGAAGCGGACGTGATCACGTCGCTGATCCTGCACGGGCCGCCGGGGACGGGGAAGACGACGCTGGCGGAACTGATCGCTCGCCACACGAAGCGGCACTTCGAGCGGGAGAACGCGGCGAGCGTCGGGGTGAAGCGGATCCGCGAGATCGTGGATCAAGCGTTCGCCCGTCTGGAGGACAAGGGGCAGCGGACGATC
Organism: Phycisphaerales bacterium; assembly: GCA_026647565.1. GTDB lineage: Bacteria > Planctomycetota > Phycisphaerae > Phycisphaerales > UBA1924 > JAHBWV01. Next base: position 23,048 of record JAPKGU010000050.1, read on the forward strand.
CTGTTCCTGGATGAGATCCACCGGTTCACGAAGGCGCAACAAGACGTGCTGCTTGCGGACGTGGAGCGAGGGATCGTGACGCTGATCGGCGCGACGACGGAGAACCCGCTGTTTGCCTGCAACTCAGCCCTCGTCAGCCGCTCGACCTTGCTGCGGCTCGAGGTCCTGACGGAGGAGGAGATCGTGTCGGTGCTGCGCCGGGCGATCGCGGACCCCGAGCGCGGGTACGGCGCGCTGGATCTTGAGGTGACGGACGAGGCGCTCCACGTGTGGGCCGTCAAGAGCGATGGGGATGCGCGGCGGGCGCTGACGGCATTGGAAGTGGCGGTTCGCAGTTCCCGGCAATGGCGGGAGCCGGAACAGGAGAAGTCCCGTGATGTTCGAAACCCTTCTCGCGATTCTGCAGACGCTCAACATCGTCGAGTGGGCCAGGCGCCGCAAGGCGAGGAAGGAGCGCCGGCGACGGGCTCGGGAGGCACGCCGCCTTCACTCCCCCGCCTCGTGATCGACCGCGCCGTCGCGGAGGAGAGCATCCAGCAGAAGGCGGCGGTGTACGACCAGACGGGGGACGGGCACTATGACGCGGCCAGCGCGATGATCAAGTCCCTGCGCGGGAGCGATCCGGATGCCGCGCTCTATTGGATCGCGCGGATGCTGGAAGGGGGCGAGGATCCGCGGTTCATCGCGCGGCGGATGGCGATCCTTGCCAGCGAGGACATCGGGAACGCGGACCCGCGCGCGATCATGGTTGCCGCGGCGTGCTGGGAGCTGGTTGAGCGGATCGGCATGCCGGAGGCGCGGATCACGCTCGGGCAGTGCGCGACGTATCTCGCCCTGGCGCCCAAGAGCAACGCGAGCTATCTGGCGATCAACGCGGCGATGGAGGACGTGAAGGAGGGCCGCACGATCCCGGTGCCCCTGTACCTGCGCGATCCGAACTCTTCGCCCGTGGGCGAGGGCGTGCGGACGAAGCATGCGTCGAAGGAGAAGTACAGGTACTCTCACGACGTTGAAGGGGGCATCACCGGGCAGGACTACCTCGGCGTCGAGAAGAGGTACTACGAGCCGACGGAGAACGGCGCGGAGAAGGTTCTGAGGGAGCGGCTGGAAGAGGTTCGCTCACGCCGAACCGCGAGCAAAGTCCCGGATGTCTCGCCACACAGGCACAGAGACACGGAGAGGTGAGGGAAGCAAACCGCATGGGCGCCGCTCCGGACATCCGCACGCAAAAAGCCACGCTTCGCGCGACGATGCGTGCCGCGCTCGGCGCCGTCTCCGCCGATGACGCTCGCGTCTGGTCGGGCGAGATC
>JAPKGU010000051.1 GCA_026647565.1 Phycisphaerales bacterium
GCTGGTCCGCAGCAGCCTGCCGTCGCCCACCTTCACGGGCCATACCGCGCGCGCCCACGGCTGCGAGGCCTACACGCTCGAGCTCGGCCGCGTGCGGGCGCTCGGCGAAGGGGCGAGCGACGCGCGGGCGGACATCGCGCGGTCTGGGAAGAGGTCGGCGAGGGCGACGACCCTGGTGTCGGGTGATGCTTCGAGCGCGTTCATGGCGGCGCCGGTGCCGCGCCCTCCCGAGCCGATCACGCCGACGCGGAGTGCGCCGGAGGAGCGCCCGGAACTGGCGAAGGCCATGTTGGTGCCCGAGAGGGAGAATGCGGCGAGGGCGGAGGCGCCGGCGACGGAGGTCTTGACGAAGTCGCGGCGGGTCACGGGGTTGGTCATTGAATGCTCCTAAGAGGGGAGAACGCAGAGGTCGCGGAGCCGGGACGCGGGTGAACGCAGAGAAGACAAAGAACTCATCGCTGAGACACGGAGCCACAGAGAAGAGAAAGTGGAGCCGAGAAAGGGAAATGGACGGAGTTCATCAGTTGTCTCTTGGACCGCTCCACTCTCTCCCTCCTCTGTGCCACTCTTCTTCCTCTGCGACCTCTGCGTTCTCTTGATGCTGCTCACACAAGCTTGGACTGGCCGGGGATGGCGACCTGCGGGAAGGGCATCGGGCCCCATTCGAGCGAATCGGGGACGAGCAACTCGGTCGAGTTCATGGCCTGCTCCCACGACACGGTCTGTCCGGTGTAGGCGGACATGCGGGCCATGATCGCCATGAGCGTCGAGTTCGCGCCGCGGAGGGCGTCGTTGATCGGCGCGCCCGCGCGGATGGACTTGAACAGCTCCTCGTGCTCGGTCTGGTACATGTCGCGGTCCGCGGGGCCGTCGTACTGCCACGTCCGCCTGGCTTCGAGGTCGCGGGTCTCGAACGTCGGCACCCACCCGTTCACCGTCGCCGAGCCCTTTGTGCCATAGACGTAATCGGTGTTGTCGGCGGGGCAGCCGTCGATCTGGCGGCAGGTATGGTGCGATCGCAACCCGCCCTCATACTCATAGATCGCCGCGAAATGATCGAACACGTTCCCGCTCTCCGGGCCGGTGCGTGCGGCTCGCCCGCCCAGGCAGTTCACACGGAGGGGGATGCGATCGCCGACGGCCCATGAGCCGCGGTCGATGGAGTGGCATGCCTGCTCGACGATGTGGTCGCCCGAGATCCACGTGAAGTGCCACCAGTTGCGCATCTGGAACTCGAGATCGCTCCACTCGGGCTTGCGGGGCCTCTTCGTGAGCGTGCCGGTGTGGTACGTCGTGTGCACCGACATGATCTGGCCGATCGCGCCGGAGTTGATCCTGTCGAAGGTGGCGACCATGCCGTCGTGGTAGCGCCAGCAGTATCCAACGAGCGTGGCGAGATTCTTGGCCTTCGCCTGCTTGGCCGTCTCGATGAACGATCGCACCCCCGGACCATCGACCGCGACCGGCTTCTCCGCGAAGACGTGCTTGTTCTTCTCGATCGCGTAGCGATAGTGCGTCGGACGGAACGCGGGATAGCCGGTGATGAGCACCGCGTCCACGCCCGCATCGATCGCGGGCTTGTACGACTCGAATCCCGTGAAACGACGCTCGGGCGTCACCAGCACGCGGGCCGCGGCCTGGTCTCCCATGGTCTCGGTGATCCCCTTGAGGGACGACTCGAGCCGCTCCGCGAAGACGTCGGACATGGACCAGAGCACGACGCCGGGGTCGGCGGCGAGGGCCTGGATCGCGGCGCCGGTGCCGCGCCCGCCGCAGCCGATGAGGGCGATCTTGATCTGGTCGCTCCCCCTCGCGTTCGCTGATCGTGCGACGGCGAGCCCCGGCACCACCAGTCCGGATGCGAGCCCGGTCGCGATGGAGGTGCGGACGAAGTCGCGACGAGTGATCGGATCTGGCATGGTCGGGGCCTCTGAGAACGTTCCGGGATGTGCGGGGACCTTCTGGGACGCGAGGGGACGGACCGTCGACGGGGTCTGGCGCAAGCGTACCAGACAGAGGCCCCAATGTACCAGATGGGTTTCCCACGCGGGTCGGGACCCGGGCCTCATTCCCCCTTGATGGCGGGGGCGTTCGCGATGCCCTGGATCCGCTCCCCGGCGCGGCGGACGCGGTCCTGGTCGGCATAGGCGCGAAGCCGGATCTGCTCCATCTGTCGTGCCTGCTCTGTCGGCGAGGCGCCGAGGATGCGTCGGATGACGTCGCGCGTGGTGGAGAACTGGGAGAGCGACACGTCCGGCTTGGTCAATGTGCCTCCGACGCGAACAGAGACCAGTTCGTTGCGGATCGTCTCGATGATGCTCGAAACGATGGGGAGGGAGCGGGCGGCGCGTGAGATGATGCGGAGGTCCAGGCTCGAGTCGGGCCACGACATGGTGCCGTAGCCGAACAGCTCCACGGAGCGCGAGAAGACGGACATCTCTTCGAACACGACGCGACCGTCCGAGAGGTGGAACGAGGCGAGAGCCAGGTCGAGCGGCTCCGCGGTCGGGACCTGCAGACTGGTGACCTGGATGATGGGGAGGAGCAGCGGGAGGGAGAGAACCTTGCCCCCGGAAACAGCGAACTCGCCCCTCCCGACGGTTGTCTCCGGCCTGCCGACGATGCCCCGCATGGTGAACTCGGCGTCGAGCAGCCCTCGTGAGGCGTCCGGCTCGGAAGGTGTGGTTGCCGCGCCGGGCGCGATATCCGCCAAGACGCTGGCGAAGCGTGCCCCCGCGACGTGGAGCGACGCGTAAAAATCGCGCGTAGCGGCGTTGTCCGAGGTGGGGCCGATGATGGCGCGCCCGGAGAGCCGGCCTCCGTGCGCGTTGCCCGAGATGAGCGGCACTATCACGCGCGGATCGCTGGGGTCGCTGGCGACGCGAACGCGGGCGTCTGTGATCCGGAGATTGGCAAGATCGAGCGAGGGAGAGATCAGCCCGACATCGAAGGTGGGCGAACCGGCTTCCGTGCCGGCCATGAACCGGACAACGCCGCTGAGGTTGGTGATCGGAAGTCCCAGGCGCATGGAAGCCCGCTCGAGGGAGATCGCGCCGGTCGCCCTGATGTCGGCATCCGGGGACCTGGGATCGCCGCGGACGCTTAGACGAACATCATCCAGCCGAAGGTCGCCGTCGACGGCAAACTCGGCGGACTCGGCCATCTCGTGCAGGCGAGCGGGGAGCAGCGAGCTGACCGCGCGTCCCTGTTCCGTTGCCCAGCCGTTGAAAGTGAGCTCCATCGTGTGGCCCTCGCCTGGCGCGGCCAATCGCCACCACCCGTCGAGCGAGAGCGAGATCCCCGGGGCATTGAGCGAGAGCCGATCGAATGTGCCCCCCTCCGGTGAGAAACGGATCGCGCCGGAGGCGCTCGGGAACTCGACGCGGGTGCCGTAGCGCACGACCGAGATGGTGCGCGGGCGGAGCGAGCCGGTCGCGCCGAGCGTGGGCGGCGCGTCGGGCGGGTCCTGCGGGCGGCGTGCCGCGGGGGAGAGACGCAGGTCCAGATCGAAGCGGCCGATCGGATCGTGCTCGGCGTAGAGCGAGTGCGCCGTCTCTCCGACCGACTGTCGCAGCAGCGAGCGAACGGCGTCGCTGTCCAGCGGCGCGTCGGTCCACTCGATCGACAGATCGGTTCGCGAGGGGTCGATGGCGTCGGCGCCGATGTGGACCTGGCCGCCCAGCGCGATCCGCCCGGCCGACATCGCGTCGTGGTCGATCGCGCCAACAAAGTCCCGGAAGCCGATTGTCGCGCCGTTGCCGCGGGGCGCATCCAGATCTGCGACGACCTCGCCCTCGACCACCGAGAGAGAGACGCGCCCTCCGAGCGCATCGAACGAGGCATCGCGTATGTTGCGGGCGGTGACGACGGCGCGCGACGCATCGCCCGACGCCTGGGCGGTGATGGAGACATCCAGCGTCGCCTTCGGTTGATGGGCTTTACGGATGGAGGCCAACCGCTCGGCGGCAGCGGGCGAGAACGGTCGGATCGCGTCCTCGATCGGTGCCGCGGCGTTGAGGTCCGTCACGCTCGCCGTCAGTGTGCTTCCCGTTCGGTCTCCGAGCAGAACACCGAGATCCACGGAGGCGGCGCCCGCCGGAGAGATGTCGGTTGGCCGCTCCGCGTCGAGCGCGGCGGAGAGGGAGGCCTGGATGCTGGCATCGAGGGCCTGGTCGGAGATGCTCAGCGTGCCCCGGACCTGGTCCAAGAAGATCGCAGGACCGTCCGGTGCGCCGATCGGTGCGGCACGCAGCCCCGGGAGGTCGGCGTCCACGGCGTACCCGAGCGAGCCGTCCGCTCGCGGCTCGATCTTCGCGCGAATATCGATCACACCGTCGATGTCGAGCGCCGTCAGCGCCTCGCGGGCGCTCGGATTGGAATCGGAGGGCCCGGATCGATCAGGGATGGCGTGGATGAGCAGGTCATCGACCGGGATCGATCCGGCGACGATCTCGATCCTGGGCAGGAAGTCGCGTGAGCCGTCGGGGGCGAAGAGATCGACGGTGCAGTCGACCGTTGCAAGACCGCCTCGGGGTGTGCGATAGGTGCCGCGCTCGAGGACGGCATGGTCGTCGGTGATGTGCAGGCGCACGTCGGAAGCGATGATGGGGAGGGGGAACGCCTCCGGCAGAACGCCGAGGGAGACGAATGTGACGATGACGTCCGTCTTCCACGGCGTGAGATACCCGTACGGACGAGTGACATGAACGAGAACATCTGCCTTCCCGCCGGGATCGAAGGCGGGCGTGCGCGCGAGGGTCTGCTCGACGGCCACCAGCCGCGCATCGGCCTCGGGCGATCGGACAGGCATGGCCCGCAGGCGATCCATGTCGTCCTTGAGCCGGGCGGCCTGTTCGGCGCCGAGGACCAGCCCGCTCTCGACGAGCTGGCGGTGCCTGCCCTCGCTGAAGAGCGCAGAGATCACCTCGTCTCGTTCGGGCCCGAGCGCGTTGGCGATCGCCTGGTCCACGGGCACGTTGGTGACTCGAGCGACGATGTCCACAGTGGCCAACTCGGTGGGGGGGGCGACGGTGCCGGTGACGTGAATTCGCGCGCCGGAGTCCGCGACGCCCTCCACGCTGTTGAGCACGATCTTCTCATCATCGAACGTGACCGAGCCGGTCATCTGTCTGAAGACATAAGGGAACTCGTGGTAGGAGGCGGTCCCGTCCTTGAAATCGAGTGTGCCGCGCACGCGAACGGGCGAGGGGCCGTCTGGCGTCGGAAGGTCCCTGGAGATGGTCAGGTGGGTGCTGACGGTCGCGGTAGGGTTGGAGAAGGTGTCGAGTCGCTCACGGACGACGGCTGGCGCGAAGGGAAGAAGATCCGGACGCGAGGAGACCTGGTACCCGTCGGTGGCGAGCTCGCACGTGAACGGAGCGTCCGCGGTCGAGCCCATGTAGTTCAGTCGAACGGTGTACGGAAGGTCGGCCACGCGGCCCTTGAGATCGGCGAGGATGCCGTCGGATCGGAGCCCCACGGTGCCGTTGACGGCGGACAGGCGCAGCGGCGTGTCCGGGTGGTCCGGACCCACTGGCTGGATCGGAAGATTCATCTCGACGCCACGGAGGACGATCTCGGCCTCGACGCGCCCGGAGGCGAAGGTGTACGTGAACGCGCGAAGACGCAGGCGGCCCTTCAGATCGAGGAGCTCGAGCTCCCGACGCGCCGAAGCCGGGAGCGAAGAGGGACGGAGCGAGTTGAGCGAGAGCTCGGTGGGCGTGATCGTGACCGCGTCGTTGTCGATGCGTCCGATGATGTCCTGGCCGGGAACGCCCAGGATCGGCCCCTCCGGAGCGAGGGTTGAGATGCGGATGGTGGAGGCGTTGTTGGGAGCCGCGGGATCGGGGATCACGGCCCCGTCGAAGTGGATGACGGAGAGGGGGTTGTAGTCCGCGCCCGTGTGCTCACCGATCTCGAGCGACGCGTCATCCACGATCACGGTCGGCAGGCCGGCGGCCCCCGACGACGCGGGGCGGAGCAGCGTCAGCGCTGACACGTTGAGCAACTGCGTCTCCGTGGACTGCGAGAGCCGCAGACGCGGCTCGAGCAGCGTGATCGCCCGGACTCCGCGCCCCCTGAGAAGATCCAGCCAGGAGAACTCGGCGACGATCCGCTCGACCTGGACAAAGGTGGCGGCCGGACCCCGCAAGCCGGGCGCGGTCGCCGCCACGCCCCGAAGGGTCGCCTTGCCCCGGATGCCGATGCGTGCGTCCCGGACCGAGACCTCGGCACCGGTCAGGTTCTGAAGGATCGGCGAGACGATCGCGGACGTGAGGGGGGAGTGGGTGAGCAGCAGGAACAGCAGGATCGGGAGCACCAGCACGCACACGCCCAGCACGAGCACGCGCCGGCGTGTGCGATGCCGTCTTGGGCGGTTCGACGCGGGAACGTGCGGCTCGTGCGGCTGCGCCGTGGTCATGCGAGGGGAGATGGTAGTGGGCCGGGCGGCGAGCGGATGTCACGGCTCGCTACGGAACGGGGCTAACCTCCGGGCATGGCCAAGGTGAGGGATGTCTTTGTGTGCTCCGCGTGCGGGGGGACGCAGTCGCGTTGGATGGGCAAGTGCCCCGATTGCGGCGCCTGGGACTCGCTCGAGAAGCAGACCCTCGACGCGACGGCTTCGAAGGACCCGCAGCGAGGGATCGTTGCGGCGTGGAGGGGGGCCGAGATCGAAGATCCCCACGCCGACCTCGCGGGTCTGGCCGGGCTTGCGACGCCGCAGGCGGCTCCGATCGCCGAGGCGGGGGGTGGTGCGCCGGTCGCTCGCATCTCCAGCCGGATCGGGGAGCTGGATCGCGTGCTCGGAGGCGGCCTGGTGGTCGGGAGCGTCGTCCTGCTGGGTGGCGAGCCCGGGATAGGCAAGTCCACGCTGCTGCTCCAGGCGGCGTCGGCATGGGCGAGAACCGGAACTCGGGTTCTCTATGTGTCGAGCGAGGAGTCGGCCGAGCAGGTGCGAGGACGCGCCGAGCGCCTCGGCGCGGGCGCAGAGAAGGAGCTGTTCGTGCTCGCCGACACGAACCTCGCTCGGATCGTGGAGCAGGCACGGCGGGTGGTGCCGCGCGTGCTGGTGATCGACTCGGCACAGATGGTGTACAAGTCCGACATTCCGGCGGGGCCGGGGAGTGTCACGCAACTGCGTCGATGCGTTGCGGAACTCGTGTACCTTGCAAAGGCATCGGGGATCGCGGTCGTGCTGGTGGGCCACGTGACGAAAGAGGGGTCGCTCGCGGGGCCTCGCATCGTGGAGCACCTCGTGGATGCGGTGCTGACGTTCGAGGGGGATCGGTACCACGCGCATCGGATCGTTCGCGCCGTGAAGAACCGCTACGGCACGACGATGGAACTGGGCATCTTCGAGATGACCGGAACCGGCCTGCGCGAAGCCCCTGAGGGCGCGGGCGTCGCCGCGGTGCAAGGTCGAGAGGGGTTGCAACCCCGCCCCGGAAGCGTCGTCTGTCCCGTGATGCAGGGCTCTCGCTGCGTGCTCGTCGAGCTGCAGGCGCTGACGGCGACGGGGTTCCTCGGCGCCGCCAAGCGAAAGTCGAGCGGCATCGACGCGGGGCGCCTGGCGATGCTCATCGCGGTGCTGGAGCAGCACGCGGGGCTTCGCCTCGCGGACATGGATGTCTTTGCGAGCAGCGTGGGCGGCCTGAAGGTGGCGGAACCGGCGAGCGATCTGGCCCTGCTTCTGGCGATCGCCGGCGCACACCGCAGAAAGGCCGTCGAGCCCGCGACGGCCGTGATCGGCGAGGTCGGCCTGGGCGGCGAGATCCGCCCCGTGACGCACGCCGAGCAGCGCGCACGCGAAGCGGCACGTCTCGGCTACACGACGCTCATCCTCCCACCCCCGAACGCGAAGCAGGCGGGCGTGAAGGGCGTGCGCGTGCTCAAGGCGGCCACCGTCTCCGATGCGATGGGGTTGCTGGGGTGAGGCGAAGGCAGATCGTGGTGATGTGCCCGCATCTCTCGGCTGCTTAGGATCGATCGAACCCATGGCAGACGCGGACATCAGCTCGATGATGACGGCCAGCCGCCCACCCGAGGACGCGACGGTGTCGGAAGTCGTCGGCGGACCCGGATCGGCCGGCGGCGGATCCGGAGGCGGGCACGGCGCCGGCGGTTCTGGCGGGAGCGGGCCGATCGGCGAGAGGCCCGGCGATCGCATCGGCCCGTACACGCTGATCGATCGCATCGGACAGGGCGGCTTCGGCGTGGTGTGGCTCGCGGAGCGGCGCGAGCCGTTCACGCAGCGCGTCGCCCTCAAGATCATCAAGCCGGGAATGGACTCCGAGTCGGTGATCGCCCGATTCGAGCAGGAGCGACAGGCCCTCGCAGTGATGGATCATCCCAACGTCGCGCGTGTGCTTGACGGCGGCGTCACGGCCAGGGAGATGGGCTCGCGTCCTTACTTCGTGATGGAGCACGTGGAGGGGGAGTCGCTCGCGCAGTACTGCGACTCGCGCCGGCTCTCCATCCGGGCTCGCCTCGAACTCTTCGTGCCGATCTGCCGCGCCGTGCAGCACGCGCATCAGAAAGGGATCATCCACAGGGACATCAAGCCGACGAACATCCTGGTGCGTGAGGTGGAGGGTGTTCGGACGCCGAAGGTCATCGACTTCGGGATCGCCAAGGCGATCGGGCCGGGCGTCGGATCGGTCGTCACACAGGCCGGCTGGATCGTCGGAACGCCGGCGTACATGTCGCCCGAGCAGGCAACGGGCGATGGGCGCGACATCGACACGCGAACCGACGTCTACTCCCTTGGCGTCGTGCTCTACGAGCTGCTCTCCGGCTCGCCCCCCGTCGACCCCGGTCGACTGAACACCGGATCGCCGGCAGAGATGCTTCGAGTCATCCGTGAGACCGAGGCGCCGCGACTTCGAACCCGCCTGATGGAGCCCGCGGTTCGCGGCGCGGACGCGAGCAACGAGCCATACGGCGAGCGGCCGAGCGCGGAAGCGATCGCCGCCCGGCGCGGCGCGACCGTGAGCGAGCTCTCGCGACTGCTCTCGGGCGAGCTGGAGTGGATCCCGGGACGGGCGATGCGCAAGGATCGCGAGCGCCGCTACCAGACGGCGTCAGAGCTTGGCGACGACATCGAGCGGTACCTCGTCGGGCTGCCGCTACGGGCTGGGCCGGAGAGTGTCGGGTACATCGCCCGGAAGTTCGTGAGGCGCCACACGGGAGCCGTCGCGGCGAGCGCTGCGGTGCTTCTGGCGATCGGCGCCGGCGTGGTGGCGACGCTGGCCTTCGCGGCCAGGGAGCACGAGCAGCGGGTTCGGGCCGAGCGGAGCGAACGCGAGCTTCGTGACGTCACCGCGTTCCAGGGGTCGATCATCTCCGGCATCGACTCAGAGTCCGCCGGCTCCGCGATCATGGAGCGGATCGTCGCGGACGGGACGGACGCCATGTCCGAGCCGGAGCGGGCTGCGGTGATGGAGCAGCGCCGGACGGCGCTGGACGGCGTCGACGCGCCCGAGGTCGCGAGGCGCGTGATCGACGAGACCATGCTCGCCCCCGCTTCGGCCGCGATCGACGAGCGATTCAAGGACAGCCCGGCGGTCGCGGCGTCGCTGAAGCAGACGCTGGCCGAGTCGTACGTGGCGCTTGGCCTGCTGGACAGGGCGTTGCCGCTCCAGGAGCAGTCGCTGGCGCTTCGACGCGAGCATCTCGGCGAGAAGGACCGCGCGACGATCCAATCGATCGGGAACATGGCGCACATCCTGATGTATGTCGGCGAGACGGAGCGAGGCGTCGTGTACGCGGAGGAGGCGGTTCGCCTCGGCGAGAGATGGCTGGGCGAAGAGGACGCCGACACGCTCGCGTTCATCAGCAATCTCGGCAACGGCAGGCAGGCCCAGGGCAGGCTGGACGAGGCCGAGGCGCTCTACCAGCGAGCGTACGAGGTCTCGGCGCGCGTCCACGGCGCGGACAACCCCGACGCCCTGATCTATCTCAACAACATCGGCGGGCTTCAGGAGGCCCAGGGCAAGCTGGACGAGGCCGAGCGCAGTTACAGGCGCGCGATGGACGGATCCGTGAGAACGCTCGGCGAGGACTCGATCGACGCCCTCATCGGGATGAACAACCTCGGCAGCGTGCTCGAGTCGCTCGGACGCCTGGACGAGGCGGAATCGATGTACCGGCGATCGCTCGAGGGCCGGACCCGCACGCTCGGCCGGGGCCATCCGTCCACGCTGGTCGCAGTGAACAACATGGCGTACTTCTACATGGAGCGCGGACGCGACGCGGACGCGGAGATGATCCTCCGCGAGGGTGCGGCCGCAGCAGAAGCCACGCTCGGGAAGGACCACCCGACGACGCTGCTCCTCCGCCACAACCTCGCGGCGTCCATCGACAAGGCGGGCAGACCCCAGGAGTCGATGACGATGGTTCGCGAGGTGCTCGAGGCCAGGACCCGCGTGCTCGGCGAGAAGCACGAGGCCACGATCGCGACAAAGCGGAATCTCGGACGCGCGCTCGTCAGCGCACGACAGTTCGGCGAAGCGGAGCGGGTCCTTCTGGAGACCGAGGCCGCGGCCCGGGAGTCTCTGCCCGAGGGAAATGGCACGCGGCGCACGGTGATCGAGGCGATCGTCACGCTCTACGAGAGATGGGAGCAGGCCGAGCCCGCCGCCGGGCACGGCGCGAAGGCGGCTCCGTGGCGGGCGATGCTCGAGAAGAAGGACGGGTGAGCGCGAAGGGAGCTCGGATCATGGCGAGCGGTGCGAGGATTGATGTCGTGGCTGCGCTGATGGTCTTCATCGGCTCGGGTGCCGGGGGGGTGCTCCGCTACGGCATCGATGCTCTGGTGGGCGGGAGGTCGGCGAGCGCGATGCCCTGGGGAGTTCTCGCGATCAACGTGACGGGGAGCTTCGCGATCGGGCTTCTTGGCGGCATGGTCGAGCGAGAGTCGCTCAGGGCGCTCGTGCTGATCGGCCTGCTCGGCGGGTACACCACGTTCTCGGCTTTCTCGCGCGACACCGTGCTGCTCGCCCAGCAGGGCCGCTGGGGGCTTGGCGCGATGTACGCCGTCGCGAGCGTGGCGCTCAGCGTCGGGGCGTGCTGGATGGGGATGAAGATCTCGGGCGGCGAGTAGGCCCGCGCGCGGTCCCGTCCTCGGCTCATGCCGCCAGATCGATGTCGTCGGGCCCGTTGTCCGCCTCGCCAGGATCGCCGGGACTTCCCCACTTGTGGCGCGGCAGATGCCGATGGTGCACGTGGATGACGCGCGCAAGCTGGCGTCCGAACTGATCCGCCACGCACTGCAAGAGCGGGTGGAGCGACTCCGGGAAAGCGGAGCGGCGGTCGCGAAAGAGCGCGACGATCGCCAGGCACTCGCCCTCGTTGTGACACGGCATGACGATGAGCTCGGAGTCACCGATCCACTCGGCCTTGTCGCCGAGCGCCGCGGCGAGCTCTCTCTTTGAGGCGATGTGGACGAGCCGGGTCGTGGTTTCGAATCGCGGCGCGATGACGCCCGCCAGATGGTCGAGCAGCACCTCGGCCGTGTCCCGCGGGCTGTCGTAGTTCACGTACGCGCCGAGCGTGTAGTCGCCGCTCGTCGCCGGGAGGAAGACCGCGGCGTTGGTCGGTCCGACCTTCGCAAGCACGTACTCGAGCGCGACGCGCAGGAGAGACTCGAGGTCGAGCTCCTGGCGGATCAGCCCGTTGAACTCGCTGGCGGTCGCCATGTGCGTCATCCGATCCGTGAGCTCCTGATACGCGGTCGCCATGTCCGAGCAGAGAGAGCCGACCTGCTTGGAGACTTCCTGCCTTGCGCTGTTCAGCTGCTTGCACAGCTTGCGGAGGCGCTCCACGCGCTCCCGACCCATCTGCCCGCGACGCGCACGCTGCAACGCCGCCCGCAGGCGCGTCGCCAACTCGTCGGAAGAGACGTCGGCGCCCACAAGATCGGCGGCACCCGCCTGCATCGCCTCGACCGCGAGCTCGAGCGTCGGCGCCGTCGCCACAACGACCGTGGCAACCCCGTCCGATGCGCCGAGAGTCTGGACGACGGCCTCCCGCCAGCCCGCCTGGTCCGCGACCACCAGCACCAGGTCGTACGCGCCCTCGGCCAGGGATTCTCTGATCTCGTCGGCGCCGTGTGCGCCGGAGGTCCGAATGGCGATCGGTGCGACCCGCTCGATAAGGAGGCGCCGCAGCGGCGCGTCGCCGATGATCAACACCCGCGCCGGAACCGGGCACAGCGAGAGCGGCGAAGAGACCTGGCACGTCGGTCGCTCGTCGGGCCGCTGACCGAGTGCTGCATCGCACCGCTCTTGGGCGTCCGGCGCCGGCTCGGTCGGGGTGGACGCGGGGGGCCGCTGCGCCTGCGCGGGCAAGCCCTGGGTGGGAGCACCCTGAAGACCCAACGGCGTTGCCTTCTTCCTGCGAATCACGACGTCTCTCCGCCCGCACGCATCAGCGGCGATCACCTGTTCCGGTCCCGGCCGCGCCACGCACGCGACAGGCACCAGCCCACAACACCCACCCGATCCGATCCACTCCAGACTCCTTCGCTTCCACCTTGCGTCGCACCAGCGTGTCCGTCCCTGATCAGGCAGCCAACCCCATCGGTGGCGATGCACGCCACTCCGGGAGCGTGATGACGGCCCTGGTCCCCGTGGAGGGGCCGTCGTTCGAACTGTCGAGCGTGATCTTGCCCTTGTGAGCGGTCACGATGGAACGCGCTCGGGCAAGGCCCATGCCGCGGCGGCGACCAGCCGGCTGGTCGCTGAAGAACGGGTCGAAGGCGTGGTTGAGCGTGTGCTCGCTCATACCGGTGCCGCGGTCCTCGACGGAGAGAGAAAGTCGGTCATCCGCGGGATCGATCTGAGCGTGAACGCGCACTTTCGGATCAGGACCCGACTGCAGCGCGTTGGCGATCAACTCCGAGAGGGCGAGCGTGAACAGATCGCGATCGGCCAGCATCGGCGGGAGGTACGCCGGCACGTCGATCCGAATCTCGTGATCCAAACCCGTGCGGTGCTGGGCTTTGCGCGCCGCTTCCTCCGCCAGTTCACGCGGACGCGCCGGCTCGATCCGAGGTGTCGGAGGGCTGGCCAGAAGGTGCATCGAGGTGATCAGGTCGGAGATCTGGCTCGCGGCCTGCGTGATCCCTTCCGCGGCCGCGCGATCCTGCGAGGAGGTCATTCGCCTGAGCAGCATCTGCGCCCGTGCCCGGATGACGGTCAGCGGGTTGTTCATCTCGTGGGCCGCGCCCGCGGCCATCTCCCCGAGGCGTGAGAGCGCCTGGGCGTCGGCGAGCGCGTGCTGCGCATCGGCCAGCTCGCGAGCCGATTGAGCGAGCCGTTCACCGAGCCGGGTGGCGCTCTCGATCGATGCCGTCGCGAAGATGGCCGCGCCCCAGGAGGCGACGAGCGTCTGGAAGGCGCCGGCGCTGAGGCCGGTTCGGAGCGGGTCGAAGTCCGTCAGAAGCACCGCAGCCGGCTCCGAGGCACAGGCGCCCACGCCCGCCCCGGCGCAGAGCGGGATCGCGCGGACCGCGAGCATGTTGTCGGCGCCCGCCATGCAGTCGGTGAGCCACGGGAGCAGGCCGAGCATGCGCGCGTCGGCGCCGGGAGCGACGAGAAGATCCGCGAGTCGCCGGGCCGAGCCGTCGGGCTCGCGCGGGGCGTCGATCTCTCCCCGCCGGGACGGCGCGCCACCGGGGCGGAAGGCCCAGCCCTCCCAGTGGTCGGCGTCCGGGCGATGCAGCACGAACGAGACGAACACGGGTGTGCGCGGATCGATCGAGGCGAGCGACGACGCGATCAGCAGGAGCGTCTCATCCATGGAGCGCGCCCGCGAGGGGTCGCGCAGCGCCTGGCAGAACGAGCCGACCGCCGAAAGTGCCGCACGCATCGACTCGGACTGGCGGGCACGCTCATCGAGCGCCGCGTTGAGCGATGCCAGCTTCCGATTCGCCTGCGCGATCGAACCCAGCATCGCCTCGTGGCTCGTCGGGACGTTCAGGCCCAGCGCGACGCACCGCTCGGCGACGGCTTCGTGCAGCTCCGGAGTGACACGCTCCAGCGAGCCCGGATCAAGACCGGCCTCGACGCACGCCGACAGCGCCGTGGTCGGACGCGCAAAGTCAAAGGAAAGCCCGATGTGCATCTCGCGGCAGAGCGCCCGGGCCGCGTTCACCACGCCCAGCGTCGCCCGCGGGGCCTCCGCGGGGAGTGAGCTCAGAGGGCGGCTGTGCAGCCAGATCGTGTCGCGCAGCATCGACGGCAAACCCCACCGATCCGCCAGGCGCTTGCCCACCGTGTGGTGATCGATCCCGATCACCTTCCGCTCCACGTCCGCGCTCGCGCACCGGCGACGCTCCGCGAGCGCCAGCACCCGCGCGTACGAAGCCGGAAGACACAGATCGAGCGCCAGCTTGCCAGAGTCGTGCAGCAGCCCGCACAGGAACGCCTCCGCGGGCTTCACGCCGGAGCGGGGGTTGTGGCGAGCGATCGACTCCGCGGCGCACGCGACCCCTACAAGGTGCGTCCACAGACGCACGCGATCCAGCATCGGGACCTCGGCGAGCGATGACAGCGCGGGGCCGGAAGCCAGGGCCTTGTCCTGCTGGTGCCCCGCGTGCTCGAACAGCTCGTAAATCGCAAGACCGAGCACCGCCGACTGCACCGCCTCCAGGCCGAGCATCGTCGTCGCGTGGCGCACGGTGGTGACGCGATCGCCGAGGCCGCTGGCGGCCCGGCGCACCAGCGCCAGGATCCGGGTCGTCAGGCCCGGGTCGGATTCGATCAGCTTCACCACCTCGTCGATCCGAGCGTCGGCGCTCGATACGACCGAGAGCAGACGCACCGCGACCGGCGAGAGCGTCGGGAGCGCATCCAGCTTCTCGATGATCAACTCAACCTGGCGTGCCACGGGCGCCGAGCCGGTCGGGCCGCCGGGCCCCAAGGCCTGGCGGGAGCGGGCGTCCGGCGGATCGATCGTGCCGGAGGCGGGGGGCGTCATCGGGTCTCTCCTCGGGGCGTTCATCCGGCGCGGCTGGCCGAGGTGATCCCGGCGAGCGTTGCGATACGCAGCACCAGGTGGTCAACGTCGAACGGCTTCTTGATGAACTCGTCCATCCCCGAACGCATCAGCCCGTCGATCTCCTCGTGCTTCACCACGCCGCTCACGCAGATGATCCGCGTCGACGCCATGTCCGACCGCTCACGGATCCGCCTGCACACCACGTTGCCGTTGATGTCCGGCAGCAGGTAGTCCAGGATGATCACGTTCGGCTTGAACGACTCCGTCAGCATCCCCGCGTCGTACCCCGTCGAGGCCGAGCGCACGTCGAAACGCCCGTCGCGCTCCAGCACCTCGGTCATGATCGAGACGATCTCCGGCTCGTCATCGACGATCAGCACCCGCGTCCGACCGCCCTCCAACGCCGTCGTCGGGATCTCGTTGTCGCGCATGAAGCGGATCAGCTCCTCGCGCGGAATCCGTCGGAACTTCGAGCCGGGCACACGGAACCCCGACAGCCGGCCGCTGTCGAAGCAGCGGATGATCGTCTGCTGAGAGACCTTGCAGACCTCCGCCGCCTCGCCGGTGGTGAAGATCTTCTTGCTCGCCCATGACACGGGGCCGGAGGCGTTCGTGTCTTCGGAAGCGCCCATGAGAAAGGTTCCGCGCGTCCCGTGAGCGATCCGGCGTGCGCGGCCACCGCTTGGGCGCACGATCCGGGCGTCACAGACGGACAAATCGTCTATCGGCCCCCATGTTGCCCATCTTGACGCGGAGTCAGAACTGGACGCCGCCGGATCCGGGAGGGTCCTGCGATAACCGCGCCGGGACCTCCACGCGAGAGCCGCGGCGAGAAAGTGCGGCACGCGTGTTAGAGACGAACGCGTCGAGCCAAGTCCCTGTTGATCAACCACGTCTGAACAACCACGCCCCACGCCCTTGAGGCGACCGGGGCTCAACAGAGGAGCATCGTCATGCACGGCACGAACAACAACGAATCCACCACTCGCACCATGAACCGGCACGCCTCGCACATGTGCGCCGCCACGCGCATCACCCTCGCCGCGGGACTCGCCATCGGGCTCGCATGGAGCGGCACCGCCTCCGCTCAGTCGTTCCAGTTCATCAACTGCCCATCGAAGAACTACAACGAAGGACGAACGAACACCGCCGCCCGCTCCATGGTCCCCTTCCACGGCACGCGCAGCGACGGAAGCCCCGTTCTCGGGCTGTGGGATGTGCAGAACGGCGTGATTCTTGAGAACTACGACGCGCCTTGGATCGCCGCCGTGGGCATCGAGTCCTACGGCTTCGCCCAGACCCGCGGCCCGGGCGATCCCGTCAAGGGGATCGACATCGGCCTTATCAAGAAGCCGCGCCCCGCGGCGTTCGCATGGAACACCGAAGGAGACGGCGACGGCACGACCCACCTGCTGAACGACCTCGGCATGGGCGCGAGCTGGGCAACCGCTCTCGACTCATCGGGCCGGGTCATCGGCGGCGCGGTCTACGGCTCGGTCGGCGGAGCGCCCGACTCGCCCCAGGCCGCCGTCTGGTACACCTTCACCGGCTATACCGCCGCTCCCACGCTTCTCCCGACTCCCGCGGGGACGCTCGCGTCCGAGGTCACGGGGGTCTCTTCGGACGGACTGATCCAGGTCGGCACGATCTCCGAGAACCACAGCTCTCGCCCGCAGCCCAAGGCAATCAACGAGCCGCGCGTGCAGGGCATCGTCTGGTCCCCCGGCGGCATGACAGTCGTCGATCCCTCCGTCGCCGGTCCGGACTCCGTGGGCCTGGCCTTCGACGGACTCGCGGGCGACAACGACGCCTGTTTCGCCACGATCAGCACCACGCGATCCAACCTCAAAGGCGGCCTCTATCGCATCAGCACCGACAGTTTCACGCTGCTCGACGGTGGCGATGTCAACGGCGATGGGCTGATCGATCTCATGGACGACCACGACTCGTTGGTCGCAGCGCTCTCGCTCGACTCGTCGCTCGCGGGCGGATCGATCGCGGTCGCCGGCTTTGAGACCGCCATGGTCTGGCTGAACGGGTCGGGCGGGTACGAGCCCATGGACGCCGTGGCATACCTCACCGGCCTGGGCGTCAGCGGGCTCGACGGGTGGCACCTCTCGCGCATCACCGGCATCTCGCCCGACGGCCTCTCGCTCTCCGGCATCGGCATCGCCCCCGCGGGGTACACAACCGTCTGGTACGCCTCCATCCCCTCCCCCGGTGCGCTCACGCTCCTCGGCCTCGGCGGCCTCCTCGCCACTCGCCGCCGCCGGTGACTTCGTGACTTCATGACTTCATGACTTCATGACTTCGTGACTCTCCCCCACCCTCTGTCCGCCCCGGCATCTCTCCACACGTGGGGGGCACCGGGGCGGCTTCGCTTCATGCACGGCGCGCAAAAGCTGTTCATTCGAAGTGATAGCCGCGACGCGGTGGCGCCAAGTCCCTGTTGAACAACCACGACTGACCAAACACGCCTGAACAACCACGTCTGAACAACCACGCCCCACGCCCTTGAGGCGACCGGGGCTCAACAGAGGAGCATCGTCATGCACGGCACGAACACCAACGGTCTGACCACTCGCACCATGAACCGGCACGCCCGGCGCATCACGCTCGCCGCGGGACTCGCCATCGGGCTTGTCTGGAGCTCCAGCGCGTCGGCGCAGTCCTTCCACGGCATGGCCCTTCCGGCGGGCGTGCAGGAACTCCGTCCGAGCGGCATCTCCGGCACCGGGCCCGACGTCGTCATCCCGTTCAAAGCGATCAAGGAAGAGGGCGTGCAGGTGTTCGAGGCCTCGGGCGTCTGGAAGGACGGCGTCTCGTTCTTCGCCGCGAACCCCGTCGGCGGCGACGGGCTCTTCCAGGACCTCGTCAGCATCCAGTACCGCCGCATGGCGGCACGCGGGCAGACGATCCCGGGGATCGATGTCGTGATCCGAAAGACCCCGGCGGGCAAGGCCATGTACTGGGACACGCGCGGCTCTGACGACGGCGTCCTCGTCGAACTCGGAAGCACCCTCGGCGCCGCATCCTGGCCCGGCGGTCTCAACGCCGACGGATCGCTCATCACCGGCGCTGTCTACGGCGATCTCGATGGCAGCGGTGAGCCGACCCGCGCCGCCGTCCGTTGGGTCAACGGCGGCCTGGCCGAACTCCTCCCCGTCCCCGGCGATTCGCAGCACTCAGAGGTCTTCGGCACCTCCCTCGGCGGCACATCCGTCGGATGCTACAAGGCGATCAAGGAGAATGGCTTCCCGAGCACCTCGCACCGCATGATCCCGACCGAGGGCGCGAACGGGATGATCTGGAGTCCGGGTGGCGGCTACCGCGTCATCTCCCCCTCGATCGCCGGCGCGGACGCCGCGTCCATCGTGCTCACCACGATCTCCGACGGCGGGGGCGTCGCGCTGGCAAACAACATCAGCACCACTCGTTCGGGATCCAAGGCGGGAATCGTCGCCGACCCCTCCGGCAACGACGACTGGATCGAGGCCGACCTGGACTTCACCTTCCTCGACGCGGGCGACATCAACGGCGATGGCCAGATCGACCTCATGGACGACCACGACTCGTCGGCTCTCGCCCTCTCGGCCGACGGCTCGGTGGTCGGCGGCTCCGCGACGCTCTTCGGCCAGACCATGGCCGCGCTCTGGATCAGGGGCGCCAGCGGCGCGTACGAGTACCACGACGTCGGCACATACCTGTCGCACATCGGTGGGACGGGCATGGACGGCTGGACACTCCTCGAGGTCACGGGCGTCTCCGCCGATGGAAGCATGATCGCCGGCGTGGGGCTGAACCCGCTCGGCCAGACCACCGGCTGGTACGCCTCCATCCCCTCCCCCGGTGCGCTCACGCTCCTCGGCCTCGGCGGCCTCCTCGCCTCCCGCCGCCGCCGCTGACTCCGTGACTTCATGACTTCGTGACTCTCCCCCACCCTCTGTCGGCCCCGGCATTCTCCAGGTGCCGGGGCGGCTTCGCGGGCGGTTGCCGCGGACCTGAGCACAGATCACCTTCACCCGTGTGATAGACCGGAAGCCCTCGCGCCAAGTCACACGTGGGGAAACCCAAAGGAGACGAAGCATGAGACACGCGATGCACACCACGGCGGCAGCCCTGATCAGCCTTGGATCGCTCGGCGCCCAGGCGCAGCCCTCGCTCCTGGCCAGCCAGGGCAGGAACCTCTACCGATACCACGGCGGGATCGTCACTTCCTTCCCGCTCGCCAGCTCGGAGAACATCAGCGGCATGACCACCGTGCCGACCGGCATCACGGTCGGAACGCTCAACGGCGGCGCGGGCGCAGGCGACATCATCGCCCTCGGCAGCGCGACCGTTTTCCGCGTCGACAATCCACTCTCCACGCCGACGCTGATCCCCATCGGCATCCGTGGCGGCACCAATGCCTCGCCCGTCTTCGTTGCGGGCAGACTCTTCGGGATCGGTGGCGAGCTCCCCCACGGCTCGGTGCTCACCGAGTGGGACCACTCGTTCAACCAGATCGGGCACTGGCCCACGGGCGTCTTCGGAGGCCCCGGCGGGCTTGTCGGCAAGCCCGGAACCACCGACGAGTTCTACTACGCCGAGTTCAACAACGACGCGATCTACCACTACCGACTCGGCGACGCCTTCTCGACCTTCGTCTGCTCGACCCCGAACAACGACTACGTCGGCCTCGAGATGGTCGGCTCCCAGATCTGGGCGTCCTACGCGCTCCCGACAACCGGACAGTTCGTGCTCGGCACCCAGTCCCTGTCCGGCGCCTTCACGCAGGTCGCCGTGCTCGACGCCTACACCGTCGGCATCACCGGACTCGCAGAGATCATCCCCTCCCCCGCCTCTCTCTCCCTCCTCGGCCTTGGCGGCCTCCTCGCCACCCGTCGCCGCCGCTGACTTCCTGACTTCGTGACTTCCTGACTCTCCCGCCCCGGCATCCCTGCACACGTGGGAGTGTCGGGGCGGCTTCGCGTTCAGCCCGGCACACGTGCCCCCGCATTCAACAAATGCCCACCATCCATCTGTTAGACCGCGGCTGCTCGTCACAAGTCTATCGGGGCGCGCGTGCGCCCGAACGACACTCGGTTCGACACAGGAGAGCAGACATGGGACTCACTCGGATCCGGACGCTCGGATTGGCACTGCTGTGTGGCTCGGCGCTCGGCCTCAGCACGCCCGCGGGAAGTGCCGACGCCCTGGAGATCATCACCGTCCGCAGCGGGCAGAGCGGCGGCTCCCCCGGCGCCCCCGGATCCTTCGATGACACCGTCCGCTACAACCCGTGGGGCAACCCCACCGGACCCGTCTCCAGCGCCGCGTTCACGGCCGCGGACTTCGCGGCAACCGCCGCCGGGCCCGCAGCAGTCGTCGTGGACCCGGGGCCGTGGATGGGCGGCGCGGTCGCGCCCTTGACGGATCCGCTCGCACGCTGGATCAACTTCGGGATGACGGGCACCAACGGCGCTCCGGGCTCGGCCTTGTACGCCGTGCCATTCTGGGTCAACACCACATCGATCACCAGCGCGACCATCACCTTTGAGGGAGGCGCGGACGAGTGTCTCGGCGACTGGTGGCCCGGTTTCGGCGGCGGCGGCCCCAACCCAGACGGCGTCTACATCAACGGCGTGGGCCTCGGCTACATGTACCAGGGCTTCAACTTCGCCTTCGCCACCACGCACACGCAAAGCATCACCACGCTGGTCAACCCGGGCCTGAACCACCTCTACTTCTACCAGCGGGACCTCACCAGCGGCCTGAGCGGCATCATCTTCAGCGCGACAATCGAGGTGGTCCCGTCACCGGGCGCAACCGGGCTGCTCGCACTCGCCGGGCTGGCTGCTGGACGACGGAGGAGGTGAACGATGCGACAGGTGCTCGTCTTCAGCGCAACGACATCGGCCCTGGTTGTCATGTCGGCGGTCGCGATCGCGCTCATGATCAGCATCGCGGGCGAACGCACCAGCTGGGTGCTCGTCGCGGTCTTCGCCCTGGACTCGGCGGTACTCGTCATGCTCGCCGCCCGAGCGATCCTCGCGCGTCGGAACGGCCACGCCGGAAACGGCAGCGCCATGCCCCACTGACGAGCACGCGGCTCGAGCGCACGACCCCGCCGCGCGATCCATCTCATTCTGACCCGCGGAGGCCCCGGTGCGTTCAAGGCCCGGGGCTTCCGCTCGGTGCGGCCGCGGGCGCTCGTGGCTGCTCGACCGGGTTCTGATGGTTCGAGGCGTCCTTTGCCAGCGCGGATCGCCACCATGGCTGCTGTGCCACGACGGGCTCGCCGAGCCGCCCGAGATCGACGACGTAGAGCGGCGTGTCCTGGCCCGAGAGAATCACCCGCTCCCCTCCTGGAACGAGAGCGATCGAGAAGATGTGCCTCGTGCCGACATCGAGCCGTGCGACCTCGATGCCGCGCTCCGGATCCAGCACGAAGAGCTCGCCGCTTCGCCCAACGACAAAGAGGATGTTCCCGTCGGGGTGGAGCCGGATGGAGAACGGTCCCCATGGGAATCCCGAGATCACGCGGAGCAGCGCGTACGTCCGCCCATCCCACACTCGGATCTTGTTGTCGTCGCTGGCGGTGTGGATGCGCGAGCCATCCTGAGACCACTCCACCGCGCGAGTGAACGAGTGATGCCCCGCCAACTCCGAGATGATCGCGCCCGTCCGCGCATCGGCGACGAACGCCGTTCTTCCGACGGTCGTGAGCACGATCCGATCACCATCGGGGCTGAAGTGCAGCGCCGGAACGCGGCTCGCACCGGGAATGCGAACCGAAACCGGCTCCTCCGCGCCCTTTCGCCAGATCCGCAACGACCCGTCGGCGTAGCCCGCGGCGATCGCGTCGCCCCGAGGCGAGTACTGCGCGGACCATGCGCTGAACTCGACGCGCGAAACCGTCCGCACAAGGCGACCATCCGCGGCCCATTCCCTGATCGTGCCGTCCATGCCCGCCGTGATGAACGTCCGGCCATCGGACGAGAAGCAGATCGAGTTCACCGCCGTCGCAAGGCCGATCTCCGACCCGTGTGCCGCGAATGAGAACGCCCTCGCCGGCTCGCCCCCCGGGAGGACGTGGACCATCCCGTTCTCGTCGCCCCACGCGATCGTGCCGTCGGGCGCGACTTCGACGCACGCCTTGGTGCCTTCGACCGACGGAACCCTCCCGAGCCACGGCCGGTCCAGCAGACTGTGCAGCGCCAGGCCGCCACTGAGGTTGATGGTGGCGACCAGGTTGTCGCGCTCCGAGTAGGCGAAGCGGCGCGTGTCGGTGCCCGTCTGGATGGACCGCTCCACCGAGAGGTCCGGCAGGCGCAGCGACGCGATCGAGCCGTCGATCGATGACACCACCATGCGCTTCCCGGACGGGGCAAACTGGATGTCGTGAAACAGCCATGCATAAAGCCCCATGAACAAAAACTTCAACTCGTACCAAGTGTCCTGAGGGTCCGGTAATATTTCTGCGTTTTATTTCACGAACTATTTCGGCTACCTGCATTAAACTTAATTCTCGAGCCAACACCATTACATCGCCAAAAGTTGAATAAAATTCTACTCCATCAATATTCGAAATATTGGTTTGTGTAGAGATGTGAACTTTTACTCCCTTTTTAAGGGCATAATTCATAACAGCCGGATCGGACGCTATTATTGCTGTAACACCACTTTCTTTTGCCGCATCAATAATGGTTTTCATTAATGCAATATCGTGGTCGTACAAAATAGTATTGATAGTAAGGTAGGTGTTTACCTTATTTTTATTACCGATTTCTACAATTTTTTTTAGATCTTCTATGGTAAAATTGTTTGAAGAACGAGCTCGCATATTAAGCTGTTCAATGCCAAAGTAAACGGCATTAGCACCCGCTTGTATAGCTGCCGTTAACGATTCGAACGAACCGGCCGGAGCCATTAACTCTATCTTGTTTTGATTCATAATCAGCCAAACAAATTACGAGGGCATTAGTTCAAATTTGGTTTCCCATTTTTCGTTTGTGGTGTTATTGGAAAGCGTAACCTTTAGGTATTCGTTATCGCCTTCTTTTACAATCCAACGGTCTACAACATTACTTGCTTCGTTAGTATCTTTTGCATTAATCGTATCTCCAATTCTTGGTAGAAAGGGGTAGCGAATGGTAATTTTCTCATCTTCAGTAAGCACTAATTTAAGTGCTGTTTCAAAAATTATTTCTTCTAGTCTTTCGGCTATTATTTCTTCGTTCAGTTCTTTTTCGGCTTCGGGTTTTAGGTTAAGAGCCCAGTGCCAAAATTTTTCTGTACCCTCGGTCTTCAATTTGTCGTGTATGTATTCCGGAAAAGGGCTACGAATATGGTGGTTACTTGTAAACCAAAATTTAAAAGTTTCTTCTATCATTTCTTTGCTGCTTTCGCTGGCGGGGTTTAGTTCTTCAATCATAAGGTATAAGTTGGTTAAATCGTTACATATTGCTTCCGATACTTTTTCCTCCATCTACGTAAAGGGTTTGTCCGGTAATAAATTGGGTTTGGTACGAGCCTAAAAAGGCTACCGCATTGGCAATATCATCGGGCAGCCCCATAGTTTTGGTAGGTTGTGCTGCAATTAGTTTATCTAGTACGTCTTTTCGCAAAGCTTGTGTTAAAGGAGTATCTATCAATCCGGGAGCAATGGCATTTACCAAAATATTGTATTTGCCTAATTCTAATGCTAAGGCTCTAGTTAATCCTACTACTCCGGCTTTTGATGCCGAATAATTGGTTTGACCTCTATTGCCAAGCCATGCCCTTGAAGTGATATTTACAATTCTTCCTTTATTGTTTTCTTTCATTAGTTCGGAGGCCTCTTTACACATCATCCATACACCTTTTAAATTTATATCTAGTACCAAGTTAAAATCGGCAAGAGGCATATTGCCAATTAAATTATCTCTCACAATACCGGCATTATTAACCAATAAATCTAATTTTTTAAACCTTGCTTTAATCGTATTAAAAAGTGTTTTTACATCTTCTTCTTGAGCTACATTGGTTTTTATGAATGAGGTATTTTCATGGTTTCGCATTTCTTTGTTTTCATCTATATCGGCCATTACCACAAAAAAACCTTCTATAATCAGTCGTTTTGTAATAGCCAAACCTATTCCTTTTGAAGCCCCGGTTACTAATGCTATGTTTTTGTTTTCCATTATATTACACGCCTTTTGTTTATTCAATTTTGTAAGATTTTGCCGATTTTTTTATGATA
>JAPKGU010000052.1 GCA_026647565.1 Phycisphaerales bacterium
CTCTCCCCCTCACCCTTCTCCCCGCCATCGCCCTCTTCTCCGCCATTGCCTATTGCCCATTCCCCATTGCCTTCTTCGCCGCGTTCTCTTCTTCCTGCCCCTCTTCCCCCGCTCCGGCGCTCCCGTGCGCGCGCCGCACCACCCGCTCGCCCCGCACCGCCGAAAAATCGCATCATGAGCGCAAGTCCCGCTCCCTCGTACACATCCGCGCCCCTCGCGCGGCCTGCCGTGCGCCCGCGCGCGCACACCCGCGTCGCGCCCGCCTCTGGATGGAGGCACCATCATGTCCGTCACCATCCATCCGCGCCCCGTCTGGCCGCCCAACTCCGAGAAGCCGACGCCCCCGCGTGAACGCACGCCCCGCGACGGCATCGAGTACGTCCCCTCATCGATCTACCCCGAGTCGCGCTCCCACGACGACCCGCCCTTCCCCAACGACCTGGTCGCATTCCCCGACGCGATGACCGACGTCCACGCCCACGTCCTCGTCAACGACCTCATGCGCAACGACTGGTCCATCGACAAGCTCGCCCGCGAGTGGCACATCACCTACGCCTACGCACGCGTCCTCGTCGCCCTCCCCATCGTCCAACGCGAGCTCGAGGCACTCAGGCACCTCATCGCGCTCCGCGCCGATCTCGTCGCCCTCGTGCGCGGCGAGCAGTCCTTCCGCGCGCTCGGCCGCATCGCCGACATGGACCTCCTCGATCCAGCCGACCGAGACTACTCCACCAAGGCCGCCAACCAGCGCGCCTCCCTCATCCGCAGTGCCTGCACCACACTCCTCCGCGAGTCCAACCGCCGCAACCCAACCCGCACCGCGCAGACCAAAGCGCCCCGCCGCGCATCTCCATCCGATCCCGCACCAACACCCGAGCCAACACCCGATCCCGCACCAACACCCGAGCCAGCACCCGATCCCGCATCGCCACCCGAACCAGCATCGCCACTCGAACCAGCATCGCCACTCGAATCCAAACCCCAGCGCGACCGGGCGCCCCAGGACCAGCCGTCCTCTGACTCCTCCTCGCCCTCCGCCTTCTCTTCTGCCTCCCCCTCTTCTCCGCCATTGCCCATGGCCCATTCCCCATTGCCTTCTTCCTCGCCCTTGCCCATGGCTCATTCCCCCTTGCCTTCCCCTCCGTGCTCCTCCGCGTCCTCTGCGTTCTCTTCACCCCCGCCCATCTCGTCCCGCGCCCGCGACCACCCCGCGTGCTGAGCCGACGGCCGCGCCACGTGCACACACATCACATCTCATGGCTCACCCGCACGCGGGACGTGATACCGCGCGGGCCTCTCCCCGCGCGCGAATCCCATTCCACGCGTTCTGACCTCACGGCGAAGAGAGCGAGATCGCCCTCACACCGCCCAGGAACATCTCCACCGAGATCGCCACCAGCAGCATGCCCATCAGCCGCTCCACGGCGATGAGCGCTCGCTTGCCGATCATCTCCGCCGCGCGCATCCCGATCAGCAGCACGACGCCCGTCGCAAGCCACGCGAGCACGACGGCACCCAGCGTCTCCACCTTCCACGCGCCCGGTCCGCCGCTCTTGAGCATCACCATCGCGATCGCCGATGGACCCGCGAGCATCGGCGTCGCCAGCGGCACGATCAGCGGCTCGCCCCCGCCCTCCGACTCGAACGAGAGCTTGATCGAAGGGAAGATCATCGGCAACGCGATCAGGAACAGGATGATCGCCCCCGCCAGCGTCAGGGCTTCCTGCGAGACGTGCAACGCCCCCAGGATGTACCCGCCCGCGAAGAAGAACAGGAGCAGAATGACCAGCGCAAAGAGCAGCTCGCGAACGAGCACGCGCGTCCGCCGCTCCGGCGGCACCCTTGCCAGCACGCCCACAAAGACCGGGATCAGCCCGAAAGGATCGAGGATGAAAAACAGAAGGATCGCGGTCGACAGCATGGTCGCATGGTAACGCCCCCGGCTCCTTGTGCTTCACGCCAACGCGCCGCGCAGAATGTTCAGCACGACACGCCCGATGTCCGCCGCTGCCGCCGCCGGCGCACCGCTCACGCCGCCACCCGCCATCGCCCGGATCGAACCGGATTCGGTGAGGCATACGCTCATCCCCCGTGGACCCCATCAGCGTCTTCGACATCTTCAAGATCGGCGTCGGCCCGTCCAGTTCGCACACCATGGGGCCGTGGCGCGCGACCCAACGGTTCATGAAGGCATGCGAGGCCAGGGCGGGCTCGATCGGCGCGGGGCTTCCGGGCGTCCGATCGATCCGAGTCGACCTGTTCGGCTCTCTTTCGAAGACCGGCAAGGGCCACGGAACGGACATCGCCGTCATGCTGGCGCTGTCGGGCGAGGATCCCGTCACCTGCGACACCGCGCTGATCGACCCGAGAATCAGGGCGATCCGCGATCGACGAACGCTCCCGCTCGCGGGTGTTCGCTCGATCCCCTTCGAGCCGGATCGGGACATCGTCTTCCATCCGACTTCGCTTCCCTTCCACCCCAACGGCATGACGCTGCACGCGATCCTCGATGATGGGCGGGAGTTCAGCGAGACCTACTACTCGATCGGCGGGGGATTCGTGGCGCAGGAGGGAGAGGCCCCGACCGGAAACGCCGCCGGGCCCACCGTCGCCTACGCGATATCGAGCGGGCGTGACTTCGTCGATCACGCCTCGAGGGACCGCGTTTCTCTGGCCGAAGTCGTGAGACGCAACGAGCGCGCGTGGCGGACCGACGCCGAGATCGATGCGGGCCTGCTCCGCATCTGGCACACCATGCGGGAGTGCATGTACCGCGGGTGCCACACCGGCGGCGTGCTCCCGGGCGGACTGAACGTGGTGCGGCGTGCCGCGAGCATGAACCAGAGCCTGCTCGGCGACGAGATGTACGAGGGAGAGCAGGAGTGGCTGTACGCGGTGCGGATGCGGGGGAAGAACTTTCGGCAGATCCTCAAGTGGGTGAGCTGCTTCGCGCTCGCGGTGAACGAGGAGAACGCGAGCTTCGGGCGCGTGGTGACGGCACCGACGAACGGGGCGGCGGGTGTGATCCCGGCGGTGCTGATGTACTACGACAGGTTCTGCGACTCGACCGACCGAGGGATCATCGAGTTCATGCTCGTGGCCGGCCAGATCGGCACGCTCTTCAAGCAGGGGGCGACGATCTCCGCCGCAATGGGCGGATGCCAGGCCGAAATCGGCGTGTCGAGCGCGATGGCCGCCGCGGGCCTGACGCACGTGCTCGGCGGCTCCGGCGACCAGGCCCTGATGGCCGCGGAGATCGCCATGGAGCACCACCTCGGCATGACGTGCGACCCCATCGGCGGGCTGGTGCAGGTGCCCTGCATCGAGCGGAACACGATGGGGGCGGTCAAGGCCATCACGGCGGCGAACATGGCCGTGGACGGTGATCCCAAGTCCGCTCGTGTCTCGCTCGACGATGTCATCCGGACCATGTGGGCGACGGCGCAGGACATGAGCGCCAAGTACAAGGAAACGGCCGAAGGCGGCCTGGCGGTCGCGATCCCGGTGACCCTGCCGGAGTGCTGAGAGACGCCGATGGCGTGCCTCGGGCCGGGTCTCCCCGCTTTCTTCCGGGTGGAGCAAAAGTCGGTTCTCGGGCGTGCCGACGAATCCGCTGCCTCGCTGAGAGGAATCGGAGACGTCCCATGCGTAACCCGGACCGCGACCCCCTTCCCGCCATGTCGTACACCGGAGTGGAGATCAAGCCGCTGGCGGCCGGTCCGACGGACGAGGCGATCCGGGAGCGGGCACACCAGATCTGGCTCGCTCGAAACGGAGCGCCGGGGAATCCGACGCTCGACTGGCTGCAGGCGGAGATGGAACTGGTGGCCGAGCTGCGAACCGGGTCGCCGGCGCGGGCGAGCGTGAAGCGTGCTGAGCGGGCTCGGACGTCGAGCCAGATCGAGCCGCTCCCGGAGCCGGCCAGGTCGTTTGCGCGGGGGGACGCGCAGCCGGATCGCCGGCGCGCCGCGTGAAGGTCCGATCGATCGCGGGCGGCTACTTGCGCTTGAGCTGTGAGCGCCAGCCGCCCGACTGCTGCTGGGCCTCGACCAGCTTGGCCGAGGCCAGGCGGATGTCGTCCACGACGACGAAGCAGTTGGGATCGAGTTGCCTTGCTCGGGCGAGCAGCTCGCGGGTGCTCTTTCGCTCGGTCTCGATGAAGAGCATGTCGACAGGCCCGTCGCGTCCCTTGCCGGTGAACTCGGTGACGACGTAGCCATCCTCCCGCATGGTCCTGACAAGCTCGGGGCCGTTGCGCGTGAAGACGCGGACGACCTGGTGCCCGAACGCGATGCGGCGCTCGACGGTGATCCCGATGAAGTTGCCGGTGGCGAATCCCAGCGCGTAGGCAACGGGATAGAGGGGGTTCTCGTGGACCTTCTGGATGACCTGGGAGACGACGAGGATCCACACGAGGACCTCGAAGAAGCCGAGAAGGAACGACATGGACCGGAGGCCGTTGATGACGGTGATCGTCCGGATGGTGCCAAGCGAGACGTCGGTGACTCGGGCAAGGACGATCAGGAGGCAGGTGAGCGCGACCTGCCAGTCGAGTTGGAATGTCATGGCTGTTTCCGCCTCCGGCCCGCGTGGCGCGGGGCCTGGATCGATCAGTCCTGCGACTTGACGCCCGGGTCGGGCGTCGGGGCTTCCGGCGAGGGCACTGGGTCACGCCGGAACATGGCGGCCGGATCGAGGATGCCCTCGGGACCGGGGAGTTCCTCCTCCTCGCCGGGCTTCGCGGGGATCAGCCAGGACGCGAGGACCGCGACGCCCAGCAGCGTGATGATCACGAGCAGGGAGACGGTGTTCGGGATCTTGTACTCTGTGTGCACGAGGAGCATCTTCACGCCCACGAACGCGAGCACGAGGATGAGGGCGGGCTTGAGGTAGCGGAACGCGGAGATCAGGTTCGCCAGGCAGAAGTAGAGGGCGCGGAGGCCGAGGATCGCGAACACGTTGGACGTGAAGACGATGAACGGATCGGCCGTGATCGCGAAGATCGCGGGGATCGAGTCCACCGCGAAGATGAGGTCCGTGAACTCGACGAGGACGAGCGCCAGGAAGAGGGGCGTGGCGGCGCGCCGGCCGTTCCACTGGGTAAAGAACTTCTGCCCGTCGTAGTGGGGCGTGACCGGGATCAGCTTCCGGACGAGTCGCACCGCGGGGTTCCGGTTCGGGTCGACGTTCTCGCTCTTGATCACCGCCATCTTGAGGGCGCTCAGGATGAGGAACCCGCCGAAGACGTACACGATCCAGGAGAACTTCGCGATGAGGGCGGCGCCGACGCCGATCATGAGGCCGCGCATGACGAGCGCGCCGAGGATGCCCCAGAACAGCACGCGGTGCTGATAGACCGCGGGGACGCCGAAGTACGCGAAGATCATGGCGATGACGAAGACGTTGTCCATGGACAGCGACTTCTCGACGATGTAGCCGGTGAAGAAGAGCTTCGCGGCCTCAAGGCCGTCGACGTTCCGAGGCGGGCCGCCGAGCTGCTGCACGTCGAGCCCGATGCCCAGGACGTGGTTCTCGTAGATGAAGTAGACGCCCACGTTGAAGATCATGGCGCAGACGACCCAGACGATCGTCCACGTGATCGCTTCCTTGGGCCTGACGACGTGGGCGTGCTTGTGGAAGACCCCCAGGTCGAGGGCGAGGAAGATCAGGACGAGCGCGACGAAGCCGACGTAGAGCCAGATCACCTGCGGATGCGACGTCGACGCAGGGACGATGGAGGCCAGAGCGGTGAGGGTGGGGTGCATAGAAAGGAAGCCCTGTGCGTGCGCTCACAGACCGACGACGGAGACCGCCGTGTGGTCTTGCCTGTGCGTTCATCACGCAAGGAGCGGCCGGGGGCTGGAGATGTGCCCCGTGCTGACGACCGGCTCCTGCCCGCCCGAGAGCGGGAGGCTACTCCCCATCACGCGCGAAACAACTCGCAACGCAAGCGTAGGCGTGGGGGGACTGCCGTCAACAGCGGCGAGACGCGGGGATGCGCTCAGTCCTCGGTCTCATCAGGCCCGTCGTCGATGTGGGCATCGAACGACGCATCGGGTGCGGGATCCATCGGCCCGGCGAAGCTCGGCCCCGCAGCCGCGTGACCGGCGGGCGCTTGGGGCGTCGATCCGTTGCTCAATCCCGTCTCCGGGCGGACCTCCCTGTAGACGGATCCGTCGACGAAGCCGTGGAGCTTGCGGGCGCGAACCGGATGCTGGAGCTTGCGGATGGCCTTGGCCTCGACCTGCCGCACGCGTTCGCGGGTCACCTTGAAGATGCGGCCGACCTCTTCGAGTGTGTAGGTGTACCCATCGCCGATGCCGTAGCGGAGCTTGATGATCTCACGCTCGCGATAGGTGAGGGTCTTGAGGACCTGCTCGATGCGGTTCTTGAGCATCTCCTGCGCCGCGGTGTCGGCGGGTGGCGAGGCACGGTCGTCCTCGATGAAGTCGCCGAAGTAGGAGTCCTCGCTCTCGCCGACGGGCCGGTCGAGCGACACGGGATGGCGGCTGACTTTCATCACACGCCGGACCTCGGCGACGGTCATCCGGGCGCGCTCGGCGAGTTCCTCGATGGTCGGCTCCTGGCCGGTTTCCTGGAGGCACTGCTTCTGGATGTTCCTGAGCTTGGACATGGTCTCGATCATGTGGACCGGGACGCGGATGGTGCGGGCGTGGTCGGCGATGGCGCGGGTGATGGCCTGCCTGATCCACCACGTGGCGTAGGTGCTGAACTTGTAGCCGCGCTTGTACTCGTACTTGTCAACGGCGCGCATCAGGCCGGTGTTGCCCTCCTGGATGACGTCGAGGAAGGAGAGCCCGCGGTTGCGGTACTTCTTGGCGATGGAGACGACGAGTCGGAGGTTGCCTCCCGACAGGTCGCGTTTGGCCTGCTCGTACTCCCAGAAGACGGTGCCGATGTCCTTGATCCGCGTGGCGAGCTGCTCGGGCTCTTCGAGGACAAGGGTGCGGAGGCCCGCGAGTTCCTCTCGGAGGACGGCGAGGTCGTCGGCGCGGCGCGGGTCCGGCGACTGGACCAGGTGCTCGATCTCGTTCCGGAGCACGTCCATCTTCTGTCCGATGGAGCGGAGCTTGCGCATCAGCGGGATGATGCGGCCCGTGCGGAGAGAGAGCTCTTCCGTGAGCGCGGCCATGCGGCGGCGTCGATCGGTGATTCGGGCCTGGATCCGCTCGCATTCGCGGGCCCGCTTGGAGCGCTTGGCGGCCTCCAGGGCGTCCCAGTCGCGGGCGTTCATCTCCAGCAGTTTCTCGATGGTGCGGAGGTTCGCGGGAATCCGGCGGGCGATCTTGTCCTTGGCGTTGGCCTCGGCGGTTGAGATGCGCATCGTCCGGTCGAAGGGGAGGTCTCCGGTGTTGACCTGGCGGAGCGTCTCGACGGCCTGCTTGACGACATAGTCCGACTCGAGGCACCGGCGCCGGAAGATCATGCGCGTGGTCTCGATCTTCTTGGCGAGACGGATCTCCTCGTCGCGCGTGAGCAGCGGGATCGAGCCCATCTGGGTCAGGTACATCCGCACCGGGTCGTCGATGCGCTTGGCCCCGCTCTCCTCTGCCGCGGCTTCCTCGAGCTCTCTGGCGAGGGCGACCTCGTCGAGCGCCTCGGCCTCGGCGACGTCCTGCTCGGCCTGGGTCATGGGTCGCCCATCGGCGGCGCCGGGGCGATGGCTCTTTGAGAGTGCGGCGGCCTCTTCGGATCGCTCACCACCGGCGACGCTCATGGCCCTGAAGGGGCGGGCGATTCCGGGGGAGAGTCCCAGTGGTGTTCGGGAGAGGGCGTTGTGGTTCGGCTCCTCACCCCGGGCGAGTGAGGCGCGGTGGAGGCGGGCGCGGAACTCGAGCTCGTCGATGAGTTCGAGGCGGAGTCGATCGCAGACGCAGAGCAGTTCGTCGATCGGTTCGGGGGCGACGACCTCGTCGGGGATGGTGTTGTTGAGCTCCTCATAGGCCATCCAGCCGCGCTTGGCGGAGATGGTGAGAAGCTCGGCGACGGCGGGGTGCATGGCGTGGAGTTCGGGCTGCGGAACTCTCGGGGCACGCGGCGTGCTCCTTGCTTTCCCCGTTGCCTTCGTGCTGGGCATCGACCTCATCCTCGCAACAGTCGGTCCGACGAGTCCATTCCGGTTCGCGACGCGAAGCGCGGGTGGGTGTGTCACCTGCGCGGCGACACTCTATGCGCCTCCCATGGGGAAGACTCGCGGATCGTCTCCGTGCTGGGAGCGGACGCCGCGCATCGCCGCGAGGCGCGCGACGGGATCGGTGTTGGCGTGTGCCTCGCGCATGGCGCGATCGCGTCGGACGGAGGCGAGGCACGCGTCGAAGTGTGATCGCACGCGTGCGGTGTCGGCCCCGCACTCGCGTTCGATCCGCTGCTGGAGGGCGACGGCGACGGCTCGGGCGCGCTCGTCGCGTGCGTGGGCGAGCACGGAGGCGAGTCCCGGCTCGTCGCCGATCGCGTCGGCCTCGATCATGGCGGTCGCGACATCGCGCACGCCGTCCCACGGCTGAGCGGCGGAGGCGAGCGTGTCGCGATCTTCCCGTGAGAGTCTCGTCCAGAGCGACGGATCGGAGAGGACGCAGCCGATGATCGATTCCTGCGGCCCGAGGCGTGCCTTGCCGACCTGCACCGGCGTGGGATCCGACTCGGGCGTCTGGGGGTCTTCGGCGCCCTGCACGCGGGCGGGGCGTCCGGCGGGGATCGATTGGGAGATCACGCGGGCGTCGAGGCCGGTGACCGACGCGAGCTGCTTGACGATGAGCTGGCGGCGGATCGGATCGAGTCGGTTCATGCCGAGTTCGGCGAGGCGGGCGAGTTCATCGCGCACGGCGCGGTCGAGTGCCGCGACGCCGGCACCCGCGAGCCGCTGTCGCAGGCGCGCGAATCGGAACTCGAGGAGGTCGGTGGCGCTGTCGAGGACGCGACGGAACACGGCGTCGCCTCCCTGGCGTTTCAGGAGCTCGTCGGGGTCCTTGGCGTCTGTGTAAGGCCCGAGGGTGGCGACGCGGACCTCGAGCATCTCGCTCATGAGGATCTCGACGGCGCGATCCGCGGCGCGCAGGCCCGCGTCGTCGGAGTCGAAGAGGAGCACGACGCGATCGCACATGCGTTTGAGGATCGCGGCGTGCTTGCGCGTCATCGCGGTGCCGAGCGTGGCGACGGCGTTGGCGAAGCCGCCCTGGTGGCAGGCGATCGCGTCCATGTACCCCTCGGTGACGATGGCGAGGCGTTCGCGCTGGATCGCCCGCGAGGCGACGTGGAGGCCGTAGAGCGTCGATGACTTGTCGAAGATGGAGGACTCGGGGCTGTTGAGGTACTTGGGATCGTCGGCCTCGTCGATGCGTCGCGCGCCGAACGCGATGACGCGTCCGATCTGGTCGTGGATCGGGAACATGAGGCGGTTCCGGAACGCGTCGTACATTCCGGAGCCGCTCTCGCGGCGCTTGAGGAGGCCTGCGGCGACGAACGGCTCCACGTCGAAGTTCCTTGCCTGGAGCGTCATGAGCAGGCCGTCCCAGCGGTCGGGGCTGGCGCCGACGCCGAAGGACTCGACGATCTCGGGCGTCATGGACCGCCGCGCGATGAGATCTCGGGCCCTTTGGCCGAGATCCTCGCGCTTCAGGACGCTCTGAAAGAAGGATTGTGCGGTCGAGGCGGCGCGGATCATCGCGGCCCGGGGGGACTGGGCCGGCTCGCCGTCGGCGTCCTCGCGTCTCCCACGCCTGGTGAGGGCGATGCCCGCGCGTTCGGCGAGGTACTCGAGGGCTTCCCGGAACTCCATCTTGTGGAACCGCTGCACGAAGGTGAAGACGTCACCCCCGGCGCCGCAGGAGAAGCAGTGGAAGATCTGCTTCTGCGGGACGACGTTCATCGACGGTTTGTGGTCGTCGTGGAAGGGACAGAGTCCGACGTACTCGCGGCCCTTGGGCTTGAGGTGCAGGTGCTCGCCGATGATGCGCACGATGTCCGACGCGTCGCGGACGCGGTCGCGGTCGTCGGAGAAGTTACCGGGTGTGGCCACGCGCGGGAAACTCTACGCCCCGAGTTGGAGTGCGGGGTGCGTCGGAAGATGGGCAATGGGCGAGGGTGGAGAGGAGAGGCCGGCAGAAGAGAAAGAAGCGGATGAATCAGAGGAACGCGGAGGCGAGGGTCGTGCTCCATCGAGAATGACATGCGGGGCACGGACGCTGTCCGAACCCTGGCCACGCGATGCGATGTGAGACAGACGACCGGCCAAGCGCCCGGAACCCGGCTCCGGGAGAAGAAAGGGCAGGTCGGCGTCGCTCGTGAGCGTCGAGTGCTTCGTCGCGGCGCGAATGGCCCACGGTTGGCCCGATGCGCGTCAGAGAGGACGCGTCTCGGGTGTTTCCGACGGGCGGTGCCGATCGATGGAGTGACTCGAGCGGGCCGACCTGGTTGCTGCGGAAAGACTACCACAACTCCCGCGTGATTCAACGCATTTTCCGAGCATTTCTCGGCAACATTCTGTTCAGCGTCCGTGAACCACGATGGTGAGCGAATAATCCGCCATCGAGACCCGATCGAGCGACATCATCCGGCTTTGCATCAGGTTCTCCGGACGCGTGCAGAACGTGGGGTTTCGCGCCACGGCCTCGGAGTGCGCCGATGGATGGGCCGTGACCGGCTGGGTTCGCAACGAGCCGGACGGCACGGTGCTCATGGAGGTCCAGGGTGTGAGGTCCGAGATCGAGGGGATGATCGGTCGTCTTTGCGAGCGGATGGCTGGAAAGATCCGGGGGACCGATTCGACTCCGATGGCGTGCATCGAGGGGGAGTCGGGGTTCGTGATCGCACGCTCGCGCTGAACGCGAAGGGACTCGCGCACCGATGAATCACCTGCTCTTCGACATCGATTCGACCATGATTGACACAAGCCGCTCGGGCATGAGGGCGATGCGGGACGCCGGGATCGAGCTTTTCGGTGAGGGATTCTCGACCGAGGGGATCGATTACGCGGGGCGGCTGGACCCGCTGATCGTGCACGAGCTGCTCGCGCGAGCCGGTGTGGATCCGACGCCTCAGGCGCACGCGCGGTTTCGCGCGTGTTATCGGGGGCACCTGGATCGGCGGCTGCGCGAGCCGGGCGTGGCGAGATCGCTGCCGGGTGTGGCGCCGCTGCTGGCGCGGCTGCGCGAGGCCGAAGATGTCGTGCTCGGCGTGCTGACCGGGAACTACCGGGAGACGGGGAGCATGAAGCTCGAGGCGAGCGGGATCGACCCTTCGTGGTTTCGCGTGGGCGTGTGGGGGGACGAGTCGCCGCACTGGCCCGCGCGTCGGGAGCATCTGCCGCCGATCGCGATCGATCGGTTCGCGCGCCTGGCCGGGAGGGAGGTCGATCCTTCGTCGGTGATCGTGATCGGTGACACGCCGCACGACGTTTCGTGCGGGTTGGCGAGTGGCTGCCGCGTGCTGGCGGTGGCGACGGGGCGGTTCGACATCGCGGCGCTGCGTGGGGCCGGGGCGAGCGTGGTGGTGGGGGACCTGTCGGACGTTGGGGCGATCGAGTCGTATCTTCGCGGGCGGGCGTGAGTCCGAGCCGGGCGTGGACGGGCGCGGGTAGACTTTGCCCGGCACCGATCGTGGGGCGGCCCGAGCCGGATCACGGAGGAGACTGCGGCATGTCGGAGTCCATCCGGGCACTCGTCTCGGACATGTACGTCAACCAGAAGCTGAGCGTGAAGCTCGATCTCCCGAAGAACCGCGAGACGATTCTGGATCTGTTCGAGCGGGTGCGGCGCGAGCACCCGATGATGGAGCACTTCAAGCGGTACAAGGAGGAGCTTGCGCTTGAGTCTTCTCCCGGTGCGTTCCCTCATCGCTGGCTGGCGATCAAGAACAACACGGTTCGTGCGGGTGAGGTGAACGGGGAGTCCTTCAGGGCGGCGTACGACTTTCACCGTCGGATGCTGGAGATCGTGCCGTTCTACCTGTCCGTCAGCCCTCTGGACATCGACACGCTCGAGTTGCTGTACGGATTCGATCTGGCGTCGGGCGCGAATCATGACGCGATCGTGTGCGAGGCGCTGTTCGGCGGATCTCCCTTCGCGCGGATCGCGGAAGCGCCGAACGCGACGCCGTCGGACTGCCAGCCGGTCATGGGGCTGAACCTTGGGAACTCGACGCAGGCGATCATCGAGGTGAAGACCCGTTCGGGAAGCCGGAGTGAGGCGGAGGGCTCACCGGACCCGATCAGCGTGTACCTGACGCTGCGGCGGCGAGGTCCGGTTCGCGAGTTGAAGGACGTGGTGGAGAACCTGTCGCACCTGATCGCGCACGGCGAGGAGATGCTGCGTTCGCATCTGCTTCCCCACGTGATCCAGCCCCTTCGGCGTGCGATCGTTTCGGGCGGTTCCTGAGCGCCGGTGAATCGGTCGGTCGATGGAGTCAGAGGCATGCCTGAGATGTTCGGGACACAGCGGGTTCTTGCGCAGGACGCGGCCGCGGCGGGGTCGGTGCTGACGTGGGTGATCGTGCTGATCGTTGCGGCGCTGCTGGGCGGGCTGGTGATCATGGCGGTTCGGAAGCGGATGCTTGAGCCGGAGCGGACGGAGGCGGCGAGCGAGGGGCTGTTCGATTCGCTCCGCCGGATGCGTGACAGCGGCGAGATCACCGGCGCTGAGTACGAGAACGCGAGGCGCCGGCTGATCGAGAGCGCGACACAGAAGAAACCGGAGCCGGCGCGGCTGAGCCGGGAGCAGGCGGAGATCCTCGCGGCGGCGCGCGCGTCCGAGCAGCGCATTGGTCGATCCGGGGGCGCCCCGCGATTGGATGCGCCGCCTGGATACGACACGACGGACAGGGCATCGGAGCGGGCGTGAGCGTTCCGGGGCGTGAGGTCGCTGGCGTGCCGGGGAAGGCGTGTCCGGACCGGCGTCGGGCCATAACCGGGAATGGACGTGGGGAGGGTGGGGAGAACGGGTCTCTCGGCGTGTTTGTGCTGGGTTTGGGATGGCGTTGGTAGAGAAACGAGCGGCGCGTGTCGATAGACTCGGGAGGGACTCGCCGGGCCGGAGTCGGATGGCGAGCGTGGACCTTGTGCGTACTGCGAGGGACGAATGGCGAAGAACCGGACCGACGGCACCGATTCCTCCGGCTCCAACGAGGGCGCGGGTGAGGGCGGCTTTCGTGGCAGGAAGGTGACGACCTGCTCCTTCTGCGGGAAGACGAGCCGCGATGTGGGCCCGATGGTCGAGGGACCGAGCGAGGTGTACATCTGCGGGCACTGCGTCGATCTCTGCCAGAACATTTTCAGGCAGGAGCGTCGGCGCGTCTCCTCGTTCAGCTCGCAGCTCCGGGAGATCCCGGCGCCGAGGACGATCAAGGAGTATCTGGACCAGTACGTGATCGGGCAGGACCACGCGAAGAAGTCTCTGTCTGTGGCGGTGCACAACCACTACAAGCGTCTGCAGCACATGGAGAGCGGCGAGAGCGGCAAGGTCGAGCTGGACAAGTCGAACGTGCTGCTGATCGGGCCCACGGGCTCGGGGAAGACGCTGCTGGCCAAGACGCTGGCGCGGATGCTGAAGGTTCCGTTCGCGATCGGCGACGCGACGACGCTGACGGAGGCGGGGTACGTCGGCGAGGACGTGGAGAACCTGGTGCTCAAGCTGCTGCAGGCCGCGGACTTCGATCTGGAGGCGGCGCAGCGGGGCATCATCTACATCGATGAGATCGACAAGGTCGGCAAGACGTCGAACAACGTCTCGATCACGCGTGACGTCTCGGGCGAGGGCGTGCAGCAGTCGCTCCTGAAGATGCTCGAGGGCACCGTCAGCAACGTTCCGCCGCAGGGCGGGCGCAAGCACCCTGAGCAGCAGTACATCCAGGTGGACACGACGAACATCCTGTTCATCTGCGGCGGCACGTTCGTCGGGCTTGAGGAGATCATCCGTCGCCGGCTCGGGCGGACGAAGATCGGCTTCAACATCGGCGCTGACAAGGATGTCCGTGGCGACAACGCCGAGACGGCGCAGGTGCTCGGGCGCGTGACGGCGGACGACCTGATCGAGTTCGGCATGATCCCCGAGTTCGTGGGGCGTCTGCCGGTGCTGGCGCCGCTGATGCCGCTGACGACGGACGCGTTGATCTCGATCCTGACGGAGCCGAAGAACGCGATCACGCGTCAGTACAAGCACCTGTTCTCGCTGGAGGGCGCGTCGCTGGAGTTCACGGACGGCGCGTTGCGAGCGATCGCGGACAAGGCGCTGAAGCGTGACACGGGTGCGAGAGCGCTGCGAGCGGTGATGGAGGAGCTGATGCTGGAGCTCATGTACGAGCTTCCGGACATGGACAACGAGGGGGCGCACTATGTCATCGATGGTGACGACGTGCTCACGAAGCGTTCTCTCAAGGACCTCCGCGTGAAGCGGAAGGAATCCGCATGAGCGATGCGATTCGAATGGAATGACCGATCGCCGGCCCGGTTCCTCGGGCCGGCGTTGTTTTTGGGCGTGTGCGACCGGCGGGGGCCGCGCGAGATTCGATCAGTTGAGGTCGAGCACGGCCCATGCGTCTCCCGCGCGGACGAGGGCGTGGACGCGGATGGGCGTGTCGAGCAGTCGCCGCTCGGAGGCGGGCGAGGTCGTCAGGACATGGAGCACGGGCTTCGAGCAGCTGCGGATTGCCGGGTCGGCCATCCGGATCAGTGCGGCGTGGTCGCTGGCCCATGCGGCGGCGGTGACCAATGCCTTGACGGACTGCTCGGCGCCGTCGCGGACGATCAGGTGGACCTCGCCGGTGCTGTCGGAGGCGAACTCGACGCCGGGCGCATGCGGGCAGCAGATCTTTGAATGGAGGAGGCCGGGGAGCCATCCTGGAGGTTCTGATTGCTGAGGTTCTGCGCGCTGACGATCTGATCGTTGCGGTTCGGCGCGGCCGATCCGAGGTGCCTGGCCCTGTGCTGCGGTCTGGGGCGTGAGTTGGCGCGGGGCGATGCCCTCGGGATCGGAGACGATGGGCCGCATCTCGACGCGTGGGGCGGCGTCGGGCTGCGTGGGACGTGCGCGGGTTGTCGGCGCGGGGGCCGGCGGACGCGGCCCCGGACCGGGTTCGGACGGTGAGGGCGAGGAGCGGATCAGTCCGATCGCGTCGCGCCACGAGAGGTCGGTGGGTCCGTCGAAGCAGAGCATGGAGCGGAGCGCGCCGATGCGGGCCACGCAGGGTGCGATCTCGAGCTCGTTCTCGAGGAATGCTGAGGCGGCGCGCTCGACGCGCTGGGCGGCCTCATCGGCCTTGACGGGATCGGCGCCCATGATCGCGACCCGCCAAGAGAACGGTTGGGCGTCTCGGGCGCGTTCGGCGCTGGAGAGCGACTTGAGCGTCCGGTAGCAGGCGACGATCGCGGCCTCGTCGGCGCCTGTCAGGAGGGTGACCGCGTCGGCGCCGCCCTCGGCCAGTTCCGGCTCGCAGGCGTCCGGGAGTCGGATGATCCAGCGAGAGACGACCGACGCGGCATCGGCGATGCCGGCGGCGAGATCGTCGTGGCGGGGCCTCTGGGCGCTCGATCCATAGATGTCGAGGGAGGCGCGGCCTCCGGTGAATCGCAGCAGGGCAACCGGTTCGTCGTGCAGCAGCGAGGACTGCTTGGCGTACTGGGTCGCCCAGGCGGAGGCGAAGACGGGCAGGTGCCCGAGCACGATCCCTTCGATGTATGAGGTGGAACGGGCGGCGGCGCGTGGGGAGCTTCGCGGAGCTGCGTGTTCGGGGGACTCGGGCTTGGGCTCGATCTCGCGTCCGATCGGATCGGCGCTCTGTGCGAGCCGGAGCGGCGGCGGGCTTGTCGCTTCGATCGGTCGGTCGGCGTGTGCGACGGGTCCGAGGAAGAGGTCGGCGAGGGCATCGAAGGGGTCGGGCTTGCGCGGGTTGGTGTACGGCCGGTCGTGGGACAGGCGCGGGGAGTACGCCCGATCGCGCGATTCGTGGGGCGGACTCGACGGGATTGTGGGCTTGCCGTGGGGCGGGATCGGTGCATCCATGCTTCGATCTTCCGTTTGGGTGTATGGATCCGAGTTGTACGCCCCGATCCTAGGGAGCCGCGAGGGTTGCCAGCGGGGACTTTGGCGTGCCCTCGGGCACGACGACCACGCTGTTGAGGTCACCGAAGGGATTCGGGATGCAGTGCGGGTTGTATGGATCGGGTGTCCAGCGTCCGTCGATGATG
Organism: Phycisphaerales bacterium; assembly: GCA_026647565.1. GTDB lineage: Bacteria > Planctomycetota > Phycisphaerae > Phycisphaerales > UBA1924 > JAHBWV01. The sequence continues at coordinate 16,196 of JAPKGU010000052.1, forward strand.
AGCCGGTACTGCCAGAGGCCCGGCGGGAGCTGGACACGGGCGTGGAGCACGCCGCGTGACTCGTCGAGTTGCAGGACGACTTCGGTGTCGGACCACCCGTTGAAGTCCCCGCTGACGGCGACGCGTTCGCCGACGGCGAGCGGCTGGATGAAGTGGACGCCCTCCGGGGTGACGTGCACGCCGAAGTATGGTTGGGCCTGCTGCTTTGGCGTCGAGCGGCGGGCGCGTCTCTCCGACGCGGGCCGGACGGCGATGTCGGGCGATCGATCTTCTTCGTGTCCCTGTGTGGATTGCGGCTCGGGATCGGTGCGGGAGCGGGCCAGCACGGCGGCGAGGCGCGTTGCTTCAACGGTTCGCTTGACCTCGGCGACGGCGGGGGCGGAGTCCGGCGCGGGACGGGACGGCGCGTCGGTTGTGGTTCCGAGGGCGCTGCTCTGGATCGGAGCGCAGGCGGCGGGGGAAGCGGGTTCGTTGCGACCTGGCGGGCTGACGCGCCGAGGCCCGGGCGCGGGGGCGAGGGTCCTGCTGACGACCTCGACGGCCGGGGGCTCCGGCTCGCGCTGAGCGCCGGAATCCTCGCGAGGATGCGCGAGTTCGCGCGCGGCGCCCGGGTGTCCGGAGCCGGGGGGTGTCGACGCGGCGACGGCGGTGCCGGGTCCCTGGAATATGTCCGTGAGCCATTCGGCGAGCGAGGTGTAGTCTCTTGCGCCGGGGCACTCGGGGGCGTACTCGGCAACGGGAAGACCGAAGCTCGCGGCTTCGCGGAGGGACATGTCGTGGTGGATCACGACGGGGACGACGCGTTCGGCGTACCTGCGATGGAGTTCCTCGAGCAGGTCACGCGCCAGGGCGCTGTCGGGATCGTGGATCGTGCCCAGGAGCCATGCGGGCAGCTCGACGCCTGTTCGACGGCCGATCGAGTCGATGGTCGCGAGCTGCTTGGCGGCCCCTTGGAGTGAGAAGAACGACGTCTCGACGGGCACGAGGACGTGCGTCGCGGCGAAGAGAGCGTTGTACGTCAGAAGCCCGATCGACGGCGAGCAGTCGATGCAGCAGACGTCGTAGCGATCGGCGAGACGATCGAGAACGCCGGCGAGGCGCCGCTCGGCCTCCGGCTGGTCGGAAAGCCCGGCCCGCGAGGATTCGATGCCCGCGACCTTGGTTCGGCTGGGGATGAGGTCGAGGTTGCGGGAGGCGCGCCAGATCAGGCGGGAGAGGTCGATGGGCTGCGCCGGATCGGCGAGCATGGCATCGCCGACGTCGAGGTCGATCTGTTGTTCGGGGATGGCGAGGCCGGCGCCGCAGTGTCCCTGCGGGTCCATGTCGACGAGCAGGGTGCGCAGCCCCTTCTTCGCGAAGATTCCCGCGAGATTGATGGCGGTTGTGGTCTTCCCACATCCGCCCTTCTGGTTGACGATCGCGATGCGTCGCACCGGGAACCCCGCGCATCGCCCAGACCGAGGCGTACCAGCACCACGCCCAAGCCGGGCTTCACTGGTTATCGGGTTCGATTCGCCTTTCCCTTGAAACCCGGCCGGGCCCGGGCTCAGGCCCGGCCCGCAAATGGGTGGTTCCACTCACGCCCGTATCGCGTCCCATGCGAGGGTGACTGCAGCCGGGTCGGGGGCCTCGACGATCCGGACCCGCCCGGCGGCCACGGGGAGGACGAGGCGAAGTCGGCCCGAGGCGACCTTCTTGTCGTGCGCCATGCGGGCGAGCAGTTCCGGGCCCGGGGGCAAGCCGGCGATCCGGGTTGGCAGGCCGGCGTGAGCGAGGAGGTCGGACACGCGTTCGGCGACGTGCGGGTCGATCAGTTTGAGAGCGGCGGCGCAGGCCGCGGCGGCGCGAAGCCCGAGTGCGACGGCCTCGCCGTGGTGGAGCGGCGCGTTGGCGGGATCGGCGTCGGGCGAGAGTGCCGGGAGCGTCTCGATGGCGTGTGCGAAGGTGTGTCCGAGGTTGAGGGCGGCGCGTCCGCCGGAGGGAGCGTTTGACAGTTCACGCTCGTCGGATGCAACGACCCTGGCCTTGATGGCGATGTTGCGAGCGACGAGTTCGGCGAGGGCTTCGTGGTTGCGAGAGAGGACGCGAGGGAGGAGCGCCTGTGTGCGATCGAGGAGTGAATCAGGGTGCTCGCCGGGGGCCTCGACGTCGGCGGCGAGCATGGCGTGCTTGATGCACTCGGCGAGGCCGGCCCGGAGGTGGCGATCGGGGAGTGAATCGAGCGTCGAGACATCCGCGAGCACGAGGTGGGGCTGGTGGAAGGCGCCGACGAGGTTCTTGAGCAGTCCCTGGCCGGGGACGACGAGGTTGGCGCCGGTCTTGCCCCCGACGGCGGCATCGACCATCGAGAGGAGGGTGGTGGGGCACTGGACGACGGGGACGCCCCGTCGATAGACGGCGGCGGCGAAGCCCGCGAGATCGCCGACGATGCCTCCGCCCAGCGCGATCACCGGCTCGTGTCGCTCGAGCTTGGCGCGGGCAAGGTCGGCGCAGAGGCGTTCGGCGTTTGCAACAGACTTGGCGGGTTCGGAGGCCTCGATCGCGGTGCGGGTGACGGAGAAGCCGGAGGCGGCGAGAGAGGATTCGACGGAGCGGACGATCTCCGCGGGGAGTCGGTCGTCCGCGACGAGGGCGGCCCGGGCGGGCGGGCGGTGTCCCCGGCGCAGCAGCTCGTCGCGGACGCGCGAGCCGCATGAGGCAAGGAGCGCGGCGCCGACGACGGCGTTGTATGACCGGTCGCCGAGTTCGACGCGGATGACTCGCTCGGGGATGGGAGCGATGTCGTGTGCCATGTCAGCGTGCGCCGAGCGCGGGGGCGGGGCCCTGGCGTGTCCTGGAGTCCTGAGCGTTGCGCTCCCACGGGAGACGCTTCGCGTCGCCCCACATCATCTCGATGTCGTAGTGGGCGCGCGTGTTGGGCTCGAAGACGTGGAGGACGACGTCGGAGAAGTCGATGAGGAGCCAGAGCGCTCGTGGGTCCTTGCTCGAACGGAATGCCGTGTGACCGAGTTGGGCGCCGAGATCTTCCGCGTGGTCGGCGACGGCGCGCATCTGGCGGTCGGACGTGCCGGAGGCCACGATGACGTAGTCCGAGATCGGGCTCAGCCCGCGGACGTCGAGAAGGACGACGTCCGTGCACTTGTCGTCGGACGCGAGGCGGGCGAGCTCGATCGCCAGATCGCGCGAGGAGATGCGTTCCGATGCACCCGTGCCCCTGGCCACCCGCACCGGCGCCGGACGATCGGAGGCGGAGGGGGCGTGCATGGTGTCGGGTGGGCCTTCGTTCAGATCCATGTGCGCCACGCTGGAAGGGTCATCGTGGCGCGGGATGGGGGTGGACTTGGGCTCTGTGATGCCGGCGGCTTCGGCTGGTCCGGCGGGGCGAGCGGGGGGGGCGGTGCGAGGTCCACTGCTGGTGGGCTTGCTTTGGGTCTTGCGAGCCGGGCTTGATGCGGGACGCCTGGCAGCGACCTTCTTGGTTGCTTTCGGCTTCGTCACCTTCCTGGTGGTCTTCGCGGCGGTCTTGCTTGTGGCGACCTTGGCCGCCTTTGGAGCGGCCTTCTTGCCCTGCTTGGGGCTGCTGGCTCCGGACTTGCGAGCGGCGGGCTTGGCAGATGAGGGCTTGGCAGTCGCGCTCTTGGCGGTCGCGCTCTTGGCAGTCGCGCGCTTGGCAGTTGAAGGTTTGGCGCCGGGGGACTTGGAGGCGGCCTTGTTCCTGCTGGCGGGGCGTGCCTTGGCGGCGGGCGCGGCGCGGCCGGGCTTCTTGCCCGCTGGCCGGGTGCTCCCCGCCTTGACTGGCGCGGTGCCTGACTTCTTGTGGTTCCTGGGGGTCGCCGCTTTCTTTGTTGGTGCCATTCGGGAGCAAGCGTAGGAGCAAGACGGCGTCGGATGGGGCGAGCCCGGCGCGGCATTGGTCCGGGCTTGCGGGAAACTCGGGGTCCGACCCCCGAACGTACACTGCCTCGCCCGTATCCCTGGTGTCGTCGGGCGAGAGGAAGGCGCGTCTGATGTCGCTCCACGTTGTGGTCACCACGTTCAATCCGGCGCCGGGCTTGCTGGAGCGTGCGGCCCGGAGCGCTCTGGCGTGCGCGGGCGTGGCGGGGGTCACGATCGTGGACGACGGGTCGGCGGTTCCGGTCGAGGCGCCGGTGCGCGACGATCGGGTGGAGGTGGTGCGCCAGGTGAACGCGGGACCGGCGTCGGCGAGGAACGCGGGGCTTGATCGGGTTCGGGCTGACTGGGCGGTGATGCTGGACGACGATGACGAGCTGGTTCCGGAGGGCGTTGCGGGGGCGATTGCGTTGGCGGATCGCCTGGGTGCGGTCGGCGCGCTGGTCGGTCGGGTGGAGTGTCTCTCGGACGGCTCGACGCGCTCGCGCGAAGCGCCGGCGGAGTGGGCCGGGGGCACGCTGCCTCGTCCTGCGGATGCGTTCAGGCCGATCCAGCTTTTCAACGCGTCGGGGACGCTGGTGTCGGGCCGGGCGCTTGCGACGGGGATCCGCTACGACACGTCGCTCTGGGTGGTCGAGGATCGCGAGTTCATCCGGCGGCTGGCGGACGTTGGTCCGATCGCGGTTGCGCCGGGGTTCGCCGTGCGGGCCGGTACGCGTCCGGGGGGCGAGCGGCTGACGTCTGCGCGGAACCTCGAGCGGCGCGCGATCGGGCATCTGGCCATCATGGGGAGGTGGCTGGACGGGGAGAGTGAGGCGCACTTTCGCGAGGCGACGCTCTGGCTTCTCGGCGCCATGAGCAAGGCGGGGATGGGGCGAGGCGAGGTGTACCAGAGGATCATGGGCGTGGCGAGCGAGCGTGGGTGGATCGGTCCCTTGCGTCGGATCAAGCTGGGCGCTCGGACGCTCTTTCGGAGAGCGTCGGCGTGAGCGGCGAGCGCATGGTCATCGGCGTGTGCACGTACAACCGCGGCGAGCGGATCCTCCGCACGCTGCGGACCATCGCGGAGATGGACCGCGCGGGCGGGCGAGTGACCCGGTGCGTCGTCATCGACAATCGTTCGAGCGACGGGACGGATCGCATCATCGACGATTTCATCGCGACTGGCCCCGCGATCCCCATGGTCCGCATCCGTGAGGAGAGGCCCGGGAAGCCGGAGGCGCTGCGCCGGCTTTTCCAGGAGACCGACGAGCCGCTGCTCGGCGTGATCGACGACGACTGTCTCTGCGATCCGGGCTGGGCGCGGCACATTCTGCGGGTCTTCGACGAGCGTCCCCGCGCGGCGCTTGTAGGAGGCCCGGTCTCGGTGGTCTGGGAGACCGGTCCGACGCGGATCGCCGATATCTACAGGAAGTCGCTCGTTGATCGCTCGCTGGGCGACAGGGAGCACATGCTCACGGGTCCGACGGACTTCGTGGTCGGTGCGGCGCAGGGGATGCGGCGTGAGGCGGTGCTCCAGACCGGATTCCTGGAGGCCAGGGAGATGGATTGCCGCCGGGGTGCGACGCTGGAGGCGGGCGATGATGTGGAGCTGTGCATCCGTTCGCGGCAGCTTGGCTGGGAGATCTGGTACACGCCGTCGGCGCGGATGGGCCATCTGATTCCGGAGAGCCGTCAGTCTGTCGCGTACATCGCGCGACTGCGGGAGAGCATCTGCCGCGCGGAGCCGTGGCTTCAGTGGATCGCGGGTCTTGTGGACGCGGAGCGAGCGAAGCGGGAGCTTTCGCGTGCGAGGGCGCTGCGTCTGAAGACGCAGCTCTTTGACTGGCGTCCGGGGCGGAGGCGGGTGCGGCTTGCGGAGCGTCTCGGTCGTGAGCGCGGCTGGGCGGGTGTGGCCGAGCGGGTCGGGGTCAATCCTCGTCGTCCAGGCGCAGGCGATCGGACGGGGGCTTGATGACCTCGCGCATGACGGTGGTGGCGAACGCGCCGCGGGGGAGGTCGAAGACGCAGCGGACGTAGTGGCCGTGCTCGTCGATGCCGCCCTCGACGTCGGCATCGGTGAGGCGGACGCGGAGCGGGCGGCGTGCGCCCTCGATCATGTCCCTGGTCTTGCTGTCGAACTCCTCGACCTGGGCGAGCGTGACGCCGGAGCGTTCGAGTTCCTCGAGTTCGACGCGATCGACATCGCCGGCGGCGCGGCGCATGCGGGCGCCCCACATGGGGCCGGTGGGGCTGATCTCGAACGAGGCGAGGCGGGCGCGGGTCTCTTCTCTGGCCAGCTCTTCGGCCGTCACTTCGAAGGTGTTGCGTGATTCGACGTGCATCGCCAGGTCGCCGACGAGGAGTGAGCCGAACTCGCCGGAGGTGATCCGCCGCTCCAGAACGCGGTTGAAGATCGCGGATTGCCAGGAGGAGACGTAGAAGGACAAGGCCCGGACGCCGGCGGCGCGGACGGCGTGCTTGGGCTCGACGCCCTTGGCGAGCAGGCGGAGGATGGTGCGTTCGGTGTGGAGCGTGCGCGGGAACGCGGCGTAAGCGCCGGCGTGGTCGCCCCTGGCGTAGAGCTCTCGGGCCTCGAGGTGGGCGCCGTAGTGCTCCGGTTCGGGCCGGAGAAGGATGTCGATCACGCGCTCGAAGTTGCCGCGGATCAGTTCTCGTCCGACGCGGTGGTTGTTGAGCATCGCGCCGAACCGCTGCTCGCCGAACGCGTTGGGCACGCCGGCGCGTTCGAGGCGGTCGAGCACGCGTTTGGCGTGGAGGGCCTTGCTCATGTCGGCGGATCGGACCTTGATGGAGAACCGGTTGCCCTTGAGGTGACCCTGGCGGAGTTTGTTTGTGTGGAGGTCGGCCCAGAGCACGGCCATGCGGTCGTGCTGGATCATGGGGAAGTCCTCTGGCCGCTTGCCCGGCGCGTGCACGGAGAGGACCTGGCGTGTGACGGCGTGCTTGTCCTTGAGCCCGGCGTAGCCGACGGCTTCGTGGCGCACGCCGAAGTGGTTCGCGACGACGCCCATAGCCTCGAAGGTGGGCATGTGTCGCTTTTCGACCATGAGGTAGATGTGCTCGCCCTCGCCGCACGGCTCGTAGAGCGGGATCTCCTCAACGAGGAAGTCCTCGGGGCGCTGCTTGATGACACCGCCGATGCCGGGCACGTCCGCGGTGAGGTAGGCGGCGGATGCCAGGGGTGAGCGGCGATCCTCCGGCTGGTCGGTGGGCACTCACTGTCCCTCCGAAGAGGCCTGTTCGAGGACGTGCTCTTCGACGTAGATGGGAGCGTCGTTGGCGATGCCGAGCGCGATGGCGTCGCTGGGGCGGGAGTCGATGTGGATGAGTTCGCCCTTGTCGGTCTCGACGTCGAGCGTTGCGTAGAAGGTGCCCTCGGTGAGATCGTTGATGGTGATGGAGCGGAGGGTGGCGCCGAGCGCGGCGATGACGCCTCCGAGCAGGTCGTGGGTCTGCGGGCGCTTGATGGGGATGTTTTTGAGGCGTCGCTCGATGGCCTGCGCCTCGGGCAGGCCGATGACGATGGGGAAGGACCGCAAGTGTCGGGAGCTTTCGGGGCCGTCTGCGTCGGGCTCGTCGATCTCGTCGAGTTCGTCCGGCTCGTCGGCCGTGGGGTCGACTTCCCGGAGTTCGATCAGCTGGTAGTCGTTCAACTCGCGGATCAGCACTCTTGAGAGTTCCATTCTCACCGCCATTGTCCGGCTCCCTCGGTCTCGATCCGGCTTACTCCCGGGTTCTGTGGTCGTCGTGGTCCTGGGGATCTTCTTCTTCGTCGTGATGGTGGGTGCACTCGTACTCGATGACCTCGCCGAAGCGTTCGATGAGCTCGAGCGGCACGCCGATCTCCCCCTCGACAAACTGCCCGCACGCGGCGGGCCCGTCGAGCGTGAGGTTCCCGGGCTTGGGGGCGACCATGCAGACGGTCATGTGGGCGCGGACGCAGCCGTTCGCGGCCCTGCCGGTGTCGGCGTTGCCGTTCGCGGCCCTGCCGGTGTCGGCGTTGAGTCCCGTCGGGATGTCCACGGCGACGATGGCGCTGCCTTCATCTCCGAGCTGGTTGCAGAGTGCCGCGAGGGAGGCGTAGGGCTCGCGGAGCTCGCCGTCCTGGCCCGTGCCGAGGAGCGCATCGATGACGATGTCGGGCTTGGCGAGGTATGCCGGGAGCGAGCGGAGGGCGGCCATCGGTTTGTCGGTGCTGAAGGTCTTGACGGGTATGCCGAACTTGCGGCAGATGGCCAGGTTGAGGGCGGTGTCTCCGGAGAGGCGGTCATCTGGGAGGGCGAGGATGACCCCGACGCGTGCGCCAAAGGTTGAGAGGTGTCGCGCGGCGACGAGGCCGTCGCCCCCGTTGTTGCCGTGTCCGGCGAGAACGAGGACGGTCGGGTCGGGGTCGTCCGGCTCGCTGAGCCCGGTGACGTGCTCGGCGACGGACCTTCCGGCGTTCTCCATGAGGATGATGGGCGGTATGGCGTACTGCTCGGTGGCGAGTCGGTCGACTCTCCGGCAGTCGTCGGTGGTGAGGACCCGGACGGAGTGGGTGTGGCCTGCGTGGGCGGAATGTCCGTGGTCGTGAGCCATGCCGGAGTGTAGGAGCCGCTATCCTTACCGCCCCTCGCATGGTGTGGCTCGGCGTCATCGCGTCGTATCTCGGCATCGGCTGCTCGATCGGGCTGCTGGTGTACTGGGGCGTGGGATTGCAGAGGATCGTGACGACGTCGCGTCGGGTGCCGACGGCGCGGGCTGGGGATGCGCTTGCGAGGGCGAATCCTCCGGTGGAGCCGTTGTGCGTGGTGGTGCCCGCGCACAACGAGGCGCACGCGATCGGGAGCGTGGTTGGGTCTCTTCGCGCCCAGGATCACCGGGCGATGCGCGTGGTGCTGGTGCTGGACCGATGCACGGACGGGACCCTGCGGGTGGCGACGGAGGCGATCGGGGGCGACGCGAGGTTCGAGGTCATCGAGGTGACCGAGTGCCCGCCGGGGTGGGCGGGCAAGGTTCACGCGGTGTGGACGGGTGTGACGCGATCGGCGGGGGCGAGGGGCGCCGAGTACCTGCTCTTCATCGATGCGGACACCGAGTTGGAGCCGACGTGCGTGTCGGGAGCGCACGCGACGATGCGGGACCGATCGCTGGACATGTTGTCCTACCTCAGCACGCTCTCGCACGATCGCTGGTACGAGACGCTGGTGCAGCCGGCGGCGTCGCTCGAGCTGCTTCGACAGTATCCGCTGATGCAGGCGTCGCGCGACGAGGGACGGCGTCCCTTCGCCAACGGCCAGTTCATGATGTTCCGGGCCTCGTCCTACTTTGCGATCGAGACGCACGAGGCGGTGAGGGACGAGCTTCTTGAGGATCTGGCGCTGGCGCGGCGGATCGAGCAGGCGCGGATGCGGGCCGGGGTCTATGTCGCGGCGGGCGTCATGCGCTGCCGCATGTACGAGTCCTGGAGCGCGTTCCGGCGCGGCTGGAAGCGGATCTACACGGAGGCGGCGCGGCGACGGCCGGCCAAGCTGCGGCGAGCCGCGGGGCGCGTGGTGATCCCTGGGACGATCCTTCCGATGTGCGCGATGATCGGCGTCGCCGGGTCGCTCGTGATGTTCGCGTACGGCGACATGCTGCTGGGTCCGATCGCCCTTGCCGTGTGCTCGCTTGCGCTGGCGGTGTTCTTCTCGGCGCTGGTGCTGGCGTATCGGGCCGGTGGAGCGCCGATGTGGGCCGTGCCGGGTTACCTCGTCGGGGCGGTGCTTGCGTCGCGGATCCTTCGGGACGCGGCGTTGGACCTTGAGACCGATCGGCCGACGGAGTGGGGAGGGCTTCGCTACTCGCGGGAGCGCCAGTGAGCGGAGCGGCTACTTGGCGCCCTGGTATCTCTCGAGCGTCTTCTGCATCTCGGCCCGCTTCTCGGGGCGAGCGGCGGCGATGGCATCTTTCTGTGCGGCGATGGCCTCTTCCGGCAGTTGCTTCTCCCAGCAGGCGAGCGCGAGGGTTTCGAGAGTGCCGGCGTCCGCTTCCTTGCCGGCGGCGACGGCCTGCTTTGCGAGTTGGAGCGCCAGGTCGAGGTCTCTGGCGTCGGTCTGGGTGTCGGCGATGATTGCGCGGGCGATGCCGCTGAGCGCTCCCGCGTTGGCGCTGATGGGTCCTGCCGCGGCCTGGCGTGCGTAGGCGTACGCGGCGGCGCGATCGGGGGTCTTGGTCAGGATGTAGGCGAACTTGTAGGCGGCGTACTGGCCGTATCGATCTGGGTCGAGTGCGACGAGCTCGTCGATCTTCTGCATCGCCTCGTCGTGGCGACCTTCCTTGATCCAGGCGCGGATGTCCTTGGCGAGGGATTCGCCCTTGGCATCGGCGCCGGCGTTGAAGGATCCGGCGGCGGCTCTCTCCAGGGCCTTGTCAAGCCCGTCCATGGGGTGACCGATCCACGCGATTCGGCCGTCGCGATCGACGACGAAAGCAGCGGGAATGCCGCGCTGGCGCGCGGCGACCATGTAGGCGCGGTTGGTCTGGGAGCCGTCGTCGAATGCGACGGTGTAGTCCATGGTGTCGCCTGCCTTTTCGACGTATGACCTGACCTTGTCGAGGGTCTCGCCGTTGGCGTCCTTGGCGGAGACGCCGATGATGGTGACGGCGCCCTTGTGCTTGCGCTGGAGCTCGGTCAGGTGCGGGATGCTCTTCTTGCAGGGGGGGCACCACGTGGCCCAGAACTCGATGACGTAGACATGGCCTTTGCGGAACTCGGTGACGGGCTCGCCCTTGACCCATTCGCTGATCCTGATGGGGGGCGCGGGATCGCCGACGCCGAGGCGCGGGGCCGGTTGCTGCGCCGTCGCCGCCGAGGCGAGGAAGGCGAGGAGGAGTGACCATGGCCCGAGCGTGCGGAGGAGTGAGAGCAACATTCGAACACCTTTCGAAGCGGCGGAGGTCGGCGAGCGCGAGGCCGTGGGCGATCTCGGGGGAAGGGCGGTGGGGTTGCGTTTGGGCGCCCGCGTTTACCCGAACATCGGGCGGCCTTCCCATCTACATACAGTTGTATCCCGCGTCTGCTGCGGTTGAATGTTGAGAGTTCCGTGGTCGCCAACGCCTCAATCGCCGACCGACGTCTGCTCGTGTACACGACGCTGCTGAGCGCCGTGGTGCATCTCTGCGCGGGTGTCACGATTCTGCGTGACGAGGCGTGGGTGCATCGCCTGTTTGGCGGGCACGCGCTGGACGCGGCGATGGCGGAGGTGGGCGACACCGTCGACGAGCCGCCGGTCGAGATCGAGACGGTGGTTGAGTTGCCTGAGGAAAGGGAGGAGCCGCCGCCGCTGCGACTCGGCATTCAGGAGTCGGAAGCGGACACGAAGACGTGGCTCGGGTTTGCGGAGGCCGAGGAGCACCTTGTTCCGGTTGCGTCGGAGGTCGAGCAGGCGGCGCTGACACCGAACGACACGGGCGGCATGGCTGCGGGAGTGCCGGACGCGGGCGGGATGGAGCCGGCTCCGGCGCCTGCGCGGCCGGCGGAGATTGCGACGGCGGTGATGAGTCCGCCGGCGCCTGCGATTCCGGCGACGGCCGTGGCGCCGGATGCCGCGCAGGCGCCTTCGCGGCCAGTGTCGACCGATGAGCAAGAGCCGGACGAGACGCCTCCGACGGATATTGTGGCGAAGAGCAGTGAGCCGGTCGGTGCTCCTGCACCGAAGCCCGAGGGCGCGGAGTCTGAGTCGAAGCTAGATGAGCCGCCCCTGGAGGTCCCCCCGGTGATGCCTCCTCCGACGGAGGTGAGCGGCGAGAGGGGCACGGATGAGGAGGGGGCGGAAGTTGACGGGGAGGCATCGTCGGAGTCCGCGTCGCCTCGGGATGAAGAGTCGGCGGACCCGTCGAAGGGCGAGCGGCAGGTCGAAGGAGCCAAGCCGAGCGAAGACGTTCCCGATGAGGCAGAGCCGGACGAGGTGATCGGACCGCTTCCGGTGCCGGTTTCGCTTCCGCCGACGGCGGCAGCGCCGGCGCCGGTACCCGAGTCGGCCCCGTTGGATCCCGTTGAGTCGCCCGTCGAGGGCGCTCCGACGCCGGACATTGCGCCGCGATCCGGCAGGCCGATCGATTCACCGGCTCCGAGCGATGCGGAGGCCGATGTGCCCGACAAGATGGCGCAGCCGGATCCATCGAGTCCGACGCCTGCGCCGGCGACGATTGCGGTGACGCCGATGCCGGAGCCCGCTCCGGGTCCTGCGCCGGGTCCGACCACGGGGAGCGGTGCGGCTCCTGGTGTGGGAGAGGGCGAGGCGCTGCGCCGGGGCGTGCGGAGCGACAAGGAGTCGCCGGCGGCTTCGTTGAAGCGGGCGATCAAGTATCGGCCGGGCCGGCCGCTGGCGGTGCAGGGGCTTGAGGTTCGGACGGTGGAGCCTCGGTTCCCGGTCGCGGTGCGTCTGACGTCCAGCCCGCGCAATGCCGTGGTGGTGGTGCATTTCGATCGTCGCGGGGTGGTGACGCGGGCGGAGTTCCTGAGGGATGAGGAGAAGAAGGTGGTGTACAACACGGGGACGTCCGCGATGGATGAGCCGCTGCTGACGGCGATCTACCAGTGGCGGGCGAAAGGCCGCGAGTTGGAACGGCTTCCAGCCGATGATCCAGAGGCGACGGTCTCGTTTGTGATGGAGATTTTCCTTCGGAACTGACCTGTCACCGGGCGCGGAGCGTTGGATCGGATGAGGACTCCCTGCAAGACCTTCACGTTGCCTGTTCGAGCCGCGACGCTTCGCGCATGGGTCGCGATGTCGGGGTGTGCGCTGGTGGTGTTGGGCGCGTCTGGCCAGGCCGATCCGCGTGACCTGGTTCGGCTGGATGCGGGGCGTCAGGATACCGGGCCGCTCGCGTGGAGCACGCGTGTCTTTCCGACCGACCTGCGGGCGCCCACGGGTTTCGAGCACGTGTATCGCGATCCGAGCTCGGAGTCCTCGCTGGTGCGGATCAGCGGGGGGCTTGCGGCGACATTTCCGCGTTCGCAGTACGACGTCTCGAGGTACGGGACGGTGCCGGTGATCCCGGCGGGCACGGTCTTTCGGATCGGGCTTGGTGAGTCCACGTCGCCGTTCGTGCCGCGGTACGGGAGTGAGTACGGGTTCACTGCGACGGAAGCGCGGCTCTTTGCTTCTTCGTCTCTGGGACTTGCTCCGACGGCGGTCGATACGCGGGCGGAGGTGCGGCGTCCGCAGCCGGCGCGTGCGGCGGATCCGTCGGGCGAGCGGTCGATCTGGGACGATGAGTTCTACCGGACGATCCGCGTGCGCACGCTGCTGGGCGAGCTTGGCTCGGGGGACGACGGCGCGTCCGGGGCGAGATGACGCATGCGAGGGCGTTGACGCCGATGGGCGTGGAGCGACGGCGGCGCGGGAGATGGAGGTCCGTGCTCAGGGCGAGGCCGGGGCCGTGTAACGGGAGGCGGTCTGGGCGGCGAGTTGGCGGACGCGTTCGGCGAGTGCCGGGGGTTCGACGACGACGCAGCTCGGCCCCATGGAGAGGACCCACCAGACGATCTCTTCGAGGCCGGCGACGGTGAGGCGCATGGTGATCGAGCCGTCCTCGCCGTGCTCGATCTCCTGGGTGGGGTGCCACATGGTGTCGGCGACGGTCTCGCCGATGGGCGCATCGAAGCGGAGGACGACGTTGTACTCGGTGTCGCCGGGGATGAGTCGCCAGGCGTTTCCGAGGTGCTTCTCGACGGTGAAGTCGTTCGGGATGATGTAGGCGGCGTGTGTGGGTGTGACGCGTGTGAATCGGGAGAGCTTGAGACAGCGGACGCCGGGCCGCCCCTCGCGCAGGCCCAGGACGTACCACGCGCGGACGGAGAAGAGCAGGGCGTAGGGCTCGAAGCGGAAAGGCCCGCGTGCGCCGGGGTCGTCGCGCGTGCTGGGCGACTCGTACTCGCAGTCGAGTGCCCGGCGCGTGGCGATGGCGCGACGCATGCGTTCGTACACGTCGCCCGAGCCCTCGCCCGAGTCGGCCTGCGCGGTCCGCACGACGACGTGTCCCTCCATGGCGGCGAGTTCGGAGCGAGTCTCGGGCGGGAGCTGCGCCTCGATCTTGGCCAGGGCGCGCCAGGCGGGGGCGAGGAATGCGATCTGCTCTTTCTGGGCCACGTCGTCGCAGAGCACGGAGAGCGCAAGGGCCTCGTCCGCCGTGAGCTGGAGGGGTGGAAGAAAGAAGCCGGGTCCGACGCGATAGGCCTGGGTCTGGTCGTCGAAGTCGACGGGCACGCCGGTGGCATTGAGTTTCGCGATGTCGCGGTACACCGTGCGCACGCTGACGCCGAGGCGCTGGGCGAGCGCCTCTCGGGTGAGGATCTCCGGTCCCTGGAGGAGTGTGACGATTCGCAGGAGGCGGTGGATGTCCGAGTTCTGCTTCATGGGACCCTTCCTTCGCTCCCATTCTGCGCACGTGCCGACCCGGACGCCACCCTGATCTTGCGGCGCCACTGACAGACGTCTGTCAGTGAGAGGGGATCCTGCGTGATCCGGGGCTGCGGTCGAGCATTCTCGGCGGCGGGGGTTTCGATACGCTAGGGGCGCATGGATGCGGTTTCGCACGATCCGAAGGGCGGCGCTCGGCGCCACTTTGTGGGGTGGGACGGGCCTCTGCTGCCTCGAGCTGTGGCCTGGGTGTTCGAGCGCGGCGAGCGGGCCGGCGTGCTGGACCTGGGAGAGTGGGTGCTGGTCGTTTCGGGTGCGAGAGCGGGGCGGCTGCTGCTTGGGGAGCTGGTGGATGCTGCGGCGTCGCGGGGTGCGACGCTGGTGCCTCCGACGATCGTGACGCCGGGTGAGACGTTCGAGGCGGTGCTCGGAGCGCCCGGGCGCCGGAGATTGGGCGCGCCGGCGGGGCCGCTGGCGATGCGATTGGCCTGGCAGCGGGCGGTTGCCTCGTCGGCACCGGGCACGATCCGCGCGTTGACGCTCGGGCACGACTCGGATGGTGAGGGATCGGTCGCGGCGGTTGATGTGGAGGGCCTCGCGTCGACGCTGGCTCGGGTTCACGCGGAGGTCGGTGGGCATGGGTTGCGATTGGAGTCGATCGCGCGTCACGCGCGGTCGCTCGGGGGGGATGCGGAGAGCGAGCGATGGCTCGCTGCGGCGGCGGTGGAGCGGGCGTACGCCGAGGTGCTGGCGTCTTGGGGGCTGCATGACGTCGCGCTGGAGCGGTTGGGCCAGATCGAGATGCTGGAGTCGGCGCGTGCGGCCGGGGAGCGCGACGGCGGCGTTCGGCGGGTGGGGGTTGGCGAGAGTGAGGTGGCGGGCATCGTGCTGATCGGGTTGCCGGAGCTGCCGGGCGTCGTGAGGCGTGCGTTGGCGCTCTCGACGCGGCCCGTCGATGCGATCGTCCACGCGCCGCGGGAGCGATCGGACGGGTTTGATTCGTTCGGCTGCGTTCTGGCGGAGTCATGGGCTGATGGGGCGTTGCCGGTGCCGGATGAGCAGCTGGTGTTTGCCTCGACGCGAACGGACGCGATCGATCGGGCGCTGGCGGAGTTGGCGTGCGTGCGACCGGCACCGGAGGCACGCGAGGTTGTGGTGGGGATCGCGGACGAGTCGCTGGCGGAGCCGTTTCGTGAGCGGGCGTCGTTGTTCACGGATGTGGCGATCAGGCACGCGGGGGGCATGGATCCGTCCCGCACGCCGCCGATTCGTCTGCTGGGGCGGGTGCGCGACCTGCTGATGCGACGTGACTTTGAGAGTCTGATGTTGCTGGTGCGTCATCCGGATGTGGAGCGTTTCCTCGTTTCTGAGAGTGAGCGAGGGGATGACGCGTGGTGGCTTGCGCCGCTGGATGAGTACGGCGCGACGCAGGTTCCGGCTCGTCTGTCGAGTCTGCCTCGCGCGGTGGAAGCCGAGCACGGGTCGGCGCTGGCATTCGTGCTGTCGGGCGTTGGTGGGCTGCTTGGAGCGTTGGCGGGGCGTGGGCTTGATTCGGAGCTGGAAGATGCGCCGCTCGCCGACTGGGCGGGCGCGATCCTCGGGGTGCTGGAGCGTGTGTACGGGGACGGGCCGCTTCGATCCGTGCGTGCGAGGGAGCACTTCATCGCCGAGGCGTGCAAGGCGGTCGTGGCGAGCGTGGAGGAGCTGCTGTCGCTTGGCGGCGATTGTGTGGCGGAGGGGCCAGCGGGCGGGGGCGCTGATCGTTCGGTCGTCCGGCTTCTCGATGCGATCGTGTCGGATGTGTGTGCGCGAGCGATTCCGGAGCCGCCCAGCGCGAGCGCGATCGAGATGGTGGGCTGGCTGGAACTGGCGGCCGATCCGGCCCGAGTTGCGATTGTGGTGGGGATGAACGAGGGTGCGGTTCCGAGCACGCGTGAGACGGATCCGATGCTGCCGGGAGCGCTCCGTCGGGAGTCGGGGATCCCCGGGGCGCGGGAGCGGCTCGCGCGTGACTCGTTCCTGATGAGCACGATCGCGCGTTCGCGTCCGTTCGTGCGTTTCATTGCGCCGCGGCGCGACGACGATGGATCGCCCCTGCTTCCGAGCCGGCTGCTGCTGCGGACGGTGCCGGAGGGGCTGCTGGCGCGTCTGTCGCGGGCGCTGGGGCACGACGGGGACGGGCCGGCGCGAGTGAGGGTGCGACCGCTTCAGGCACCGGCGACCGTGAGCGCGTTCCGGACGGCCGTGGTGGCGCCGGCCTCGACGCCGCGCCGCATCCGGGTCACGGCGTTCAAGGACTATCTCGCGTCGCCGTATCTGTTTTATCTTCGTCATGTGCTGAATCTGGTGGAGCGCGACGCGCCGGGGATGGAGATGGATCGACTGGTGTTCGGCTCGCTGGTGCACGAGTCGCTGGAGTCGTTTGCGCGATCGGATGAGCGGGGGAGCGCGGACGCGGGCGTGGTCCGGGACCGCGTGCTGGACGCGCTCCATCAGTCGGCCCGTGACCGGTTCGGAGCTTCGCCGCGGGCGTTGATCGCGGTGCAGGTTGAGCACGCGGCGGAGCGGCTCTCTGCGTGGGCTGTGGCGCAGGCGGATCGCGCGCGGGCCGGCTGGTTGATTGTCGCAGCGGAATGGCTTGCGCCGCGCGATCCGGCGCCGCGGATCGTGACGGGTGCGGGAGAGATGGCGATCTCGGGGAAGATCGACCGTGTCGATGCGCACGAGGAGCACGGTTGGGCCGTCATTGACTACAAGACGAGTGATCGCGGGGATCCGCCGGAGAGGGCGCACAAGCGGGGCGGGAGATGGATTGACCTGCAGTTGCCGCTGTACCGCACGCTGGCGGCGCCGCTGGCTTCGCGGCTGGGTCTGAGCGGCGAGCCGGCGCTGGGCTATTTCAATCTGCCGCGGGAGTCGTCGGCGACGGGTGTGCGGATCGCGAGCTGGAGCCGGGAGGAGTTGGAGGAAGCGGACGGGCTTGCGAGAGATGTTGCGAGCGCGGTGCTGCGTGGGCGGTTTGAGGAGGTGGGGCGGCCGGATGCCGGGGGGACGATGGGGCTCTTGTGTGGCACGGGGATCCTGGAGATTCGTGGAGAGGACGGCGAGGTCGGTGGGGGGGATGAGGCATGAGCCGCGTGCTGACGGTCGGCGGATCGGGGATTGACCATCGCGTCGTGATGGCTTCGGCGGGCACGGGCAAGACGCACCGGCTGACGAATCGCCTGATCACGCTGCTGACGCGTGGCGTTCCGGCGTCGGAGATCGTTGCGACGACGTTCACCCGGAAGGCGGCGGGGGAGATCCTCGAGCGTGTCGTCGAGCGGCTGGTTCGCGCGACGGAAGATGATGGCGTGCGAGCGTCGCTGGCGGAGGCGGGCGCCTCGGGGCCGACACGCGTGCAGTGTCTCGAGGCGATGCGCGGGCTGGCGAGGCATCTGGATCGCGTGGGTGTTCTGACCATCGATTCGTTCTTCCAGCGCATGGCGGGGGCGATGTCGATGGAGACCGGTGGTGCGCTGCGCCGGATCGCGGAGGAGGCGGAGGACGAGGCGATTCGCGACGAGGCGCTCGCGCGGGCCGTCGAGGAGGCGGATCGTTCCGAGGTCTCGGCGCTGGTGCGGGTGTTGTTTGACGGTCAGCCGGCGGCGGGTGTGGCGAACCGGCTTCGGAGCGCGATCGAGGGAGGGTTGCTGCTGCTCTACGAGACGCGAGCGCAGCCGGAGGTGTGGAGCGCGCGGACGCTCGACGACACCGGGGACGGGGACGAGTCCGCGCAGATCGGGGCGATGCGAGCGAGGGTCGGAGGGTTGCGATCGGCGGCCGCGCCTGTGACAGCGAAGGGGGCGGCCGATGCGAGGTGGGGACGGATGGTCGAAGGCGTGATCGGCGCGGCCGATGCGGGCGACATTGAGAGGGTGCTGGAACGACTGGGGGGTGTGGAGGCGAAGGGATCGTTCCATGGCAAGCCGGTGCCGGAGCGGACGCTGGCGCTGATCGGGGAGATCTGCGTGATCTGCCGCGCGCGACTCCGGGCGCGGCTGCACGAGCGCACGGTCGCGACACGGGCGCTGCTGGAGCGATTCGAGCGGGTGTACGAGTCGTTGAAGGCGGAGCGAGGTGTGTGGCGGTTCGAGGACGTGCCGCGTGCGCTGCTCTCGCAGATCGGCGGGGCGTCGCTGGACCGTCTGTACTACCACCTCGACGGTCGGGTGCGTCATCTGCTGCTCGACGAGTTTCAGGACACGTCGATGACGGCGTTCCGGCTGCTGGCGCCGCTGATCGACGAGATCGTGAGCGCGGAGGCGCCGGAGCGTTCGCTGTTCTGCGTGGGTGACACGAAGCAGAGTCTGTATGTGTGGAATGGCGCGGAGCCGGAGCTGCTGGGTGCGATCGCGGAGCGCTGGCCGCAGGTGCGTTCGGAGTCGATGGGGGTTTCGCGGCGTTCCTCGGGCGCGATCATGCACGCGGTGAACCAGGTCCTTGGGACGATGACGGGGGAGCGTCTTGCCGGGCGCGAGGGCGTTGCGTCGCAGTGGTCGTCGCGGTTCCCGCGTCACGATGCGCACGACGCCGGGCTGCCGGGCGAGGTTCGAGTCGTGGTCTCCACGCGAGAGGACGGGAAGGGGACCGGAGCGGCGGCGGACGCGGCGTCGCTGGCGGAAGCGGACGTTCGTGCGACGGTCGATCGTGTGCGTTCGCTGAGAGAGCGAGCCCCCGAGTGCACGATCGGGGTGCTTGCGCGAACGAATACGCGTGTTGCGCGCGTGATCCATGCGCTGCGGGCTGCGGGGGTCGAGGCGAGCGAGGAGGGAGCGGGATCGCTGCTGGACTCGGCGCCGGTGGCGGTGCTCCGCTCGGTCTTCCATCTTGCGGATCATCCATCGGATTCCGCGTCGGCGTTTCACGTCGCGACGTCGCCGATCGGAGCGGGGCTGGGGCTGGAGAGCGAGGGGAGCGCGACGCCGTCGCTGAGCCGCGTGCTGCGGCTTTCGGCGCGGATCCGGGGGAGCATCGAGGCGCACGGTCTTTCGGGGGCGGTGCTGTGGATCAGGTCGCTTGCGATGGGGTCGATGGATGACCGGGACCGTGACCGCTTCGATGCCGCCGTGGAGGTCGCTCGGGCGGTGGAGGCGCGTGGCGGGAGCTGCGCCTCGGACCTGGTTCGCGCGATTGATGCGGCGCGGGTGAGGTCGGTCTCTGATTCTGTCGTGCGTGTGATGACGATCCACGCGTCGAAGGGCCTGGAGTTCGACGCCGTGATCCTGGCCGAGTGCGGCTGGGGCATGCGGGGGCGGGCGCGCGATATCCTGGCGGAGCGTTCTCATCCGCTGGGGCCGGTGGAGCGTGTCGTGTGCAGGCCGCCGGCGGTGCTGGCGGCGACGGATGCCGAGATGGGCCGCGTGGTGGATCAGGCGCGTGACCGCGGCCTGATGGAGTCTCTGTGCCTGCTGTACGTCGCGATGACGCGGGCACGCCATGTCTTTGAGGCGATCGTTTCCGGGCAGTCGATCAGGCAGGCGAAGGAGAGCTCGACCGGGATCTATCCGGGCCGGCTGATCGTCGAGGCGCTGAGGCCGGACATCATGGAGGCGGAGGGGACCGGCGTGTTCGACGTGGAGTGTGTCGGGGTGGCGAGCGACTGGCCGGCCGCGGTGGCGGCGCGTGCGGCGAGGGCGAAGGGGGAGCCGTCGCGAGCCGAGGTGCGCGAGCTTGCGCTGTCGGCGGGGGGGGCGACGCGGGTGGAGTCCGCTGGACGGCTGGCGCGGGTCAGCCCTTCCTCGCTCGAGGGCGGCGACGCTCGAACGCTGCGGGAGATTCTGCGTCCTTCCTCCTCGTCCGGGCGTCGGCGCGGCTCGGTGCTGCACGATCTGTTCGAGACGGTGGAGTGGATCGAGAGCGGCGTGCCGCCGAGGGATGAGCTTGTGCGGATCGCGCTGGATCGGGGTCATGATGAGGGGATGGTGCGTGATGCGATCGACGCATTCACGAGCGCGATCGCGAAGCCGGAGATCGGGGGCTGCCTCTCGCGTTCCTCGGTGCGGCTTGTGGCGGGTGAGACGCTCGAGCTGTGGCGCGAGAAGCCGTTCGCGGTGCGGCTGGCGGGACCGGGGGGCGAGCCGGTTCTCATGTCGGGTCGATTCGATCGGGTGGTCGTTGTGCGCGGGAGGGGCGGGCGAGCGACGCGAGCGATCCTCATCGACTTCAAGACTGATGCGGTGGAAGGCGGGAGGGAGCTTGATGAGCGGGTGGAGCACTATCGGCCGCAGGTCGGGGCGTACTGCGCGGCGATCGGCGTGATGCTGCGGCTCGAGGCCGGCGCGATCTCGGCGCGTCTGCTGTTCACCGAGGCGGGTCGAGCCGTTGAGTTGAAGGGCTGAGTCGGTCTCGTTGCGTCGTGCGGATCGGGGATCAACCGGCGCGAAGGGCCGTCCACGCGGAGACGCCGAGGAACGCGGCGTACGAGGCGAGCAGCAGCACGCCCTCGGCGCGCGAGACGTGTCGTCCGTATGAGCGGCTGATGGGGACGAGAGCGATGGCGAGCGTGCCCATGTAGGCCAGAGGGAGGGTCATGGACTGCTGCACCTCCGGGAGCGAGACGAGTCCGACGATGCCGAAGATGGCGCCCGCGTTGAAGAGGCACGAGCCGATGGCGTTGCCCATCGCAAGATCTGATTGGCCGCGCCGGATCGCGAGGATGCTGGTCACGAGTTCGGGGGTTGTGGTGCCGATGGAGACGACCGTGACGCCGACGACGGCTGGGGGGATGCCGACGGCGACGGCAAGCCCCGAGGCGCCGTCGGAGGCGAGCGAGCCGCCGAACGTGAGGAGTGCGAGACCGATCAGGAAGAACGCTGCGATGGCGGGCCATCCGAGGAGCCCCGTCACGCGGGCGGGGTCGCCGGCGGCGGCGTGGGTGGGTGGGATTGGATCGGCGCTGCGTCGAAGGGCCGCCATGATCGTCCAGGTGCTGTAGGACGCAAAGACGGCGAGCATGAGCGCGGCCTCCCAGCGTTCGAAGCCGGCGGTGAGTCCGAGGAAGGCCATGAAGCCGAGGATCGCCATGTTGAGCCAGATCTCGATCCGGATCAGGCGTTCTTCGACGACGAGCGGCTTGATCATCGCGCCGACGCCGAGGACGAGCGCCATGTTGCAGATGTTCGCGCCCACGACGTTGCCGAGCGCCAGGTCACTCCGATGCTTGAGGGCGGAGACGATGTTGAGGGACAGCTCTGGTGCGCTGGTTCCCCACGCGACGAGTGTGAGGCCGACGACGAGGGGCGAGACGCCGAGACGTTTGGCCGTGTCCACGGACGCCGAGACCAGGAGCCGGCCACCGATGAGCAGGAGGACGAGGCCTGTCCCGAAGAGCCCGAGGTGCGAGAGGGTGTCCATGGTCGGGGGAATCTATGCCGGCGGCCGGCGGACCGGCCATCCTCTTGGCATAATCTTCGAACCAGCGCGGCATAATGCTCGTCTGAGTATCCGATGATTCGGAACGCGAGGAGATCGGATCGGGCGGTGCTATCGATGACCGAGCCACAGCGTCAGAAGTCTGCGCCGGATCGCGACATGAGCGCCGACGTGGTTGCGTTCCTGGTCGGACGGTCCGTGCCGTGTCCGCGCTGCGGGTATGACCTTCGGAACGCGCCCGTGGCGGTGTGCCCGGAGTGCGCGGAGCCGCTGGTTCTGAAGATCGGGACGCCTCGCGCGAGGTTCGGCTGGCTCGTCCTTGCCATGGCTCCGGGGTGCTTTTCCGGCGTCGCGGCGTGTTTCGTGCTGATCCCGATCGTGGGCGGGATCATCAACGGCGCGGATTTCACGCGGGACGTGCCTTGGCCGATTGTGATCGCTGATGCGTTCGGGTTCATGAGCGCCGGCGCCGTCGTTCTGATGTATCGCCACCGCCATCGCCTCATGCACTGGTCCGCGCGCCGGCAGGCCTTCTTTGCCGCCGGCGTGTGGCTGGTTCATGTGCTGATGTTCGTGGCGATGCTCGTCTCGATGCTGGTCTGGTTCGGGTAGAGCGATCACATGCGTT
>JAPKGU010000053.1 GCA_026647565.1 Phycisphaerales bacterium
GCCAACCTTTCTCAGGTGCACGAGTCCTGGAACGTACGAGTACATGAAGCTGTTAGGCGAATAGTTGTTTGGGTTTACATTGGTGGGCAGCTTCACAAATAGCTGCTTGGTTACGGGGTTGAAATACCATTCATAGCACTGGTCCAAGAACGAATACGAGTTCTCAACATAGACCTGTGTACCCCGGTTACACGGGCCATCA
This sequence comes from Phycisphaerales bacterium, assembly GCA_026647565.1. Lineage (GTDB taxonomy): Bacteria > Planctomycetota > Phycisphaerae > Phycisphaerales > UBA1924 > JAHBWV01. The sequence continues at coordinate 203 of JAPKGU010000053.1, forward strand.
AGCGCCAATGCACCTGTTTGACCCGGTGGGTTGGTCGTGGCGAGTGTGTCGAGGCCATTCTTGCCTCGCACCTGCAGATTCTGCACCTGGTACATGTTGGACGCATTGACACCGCACGGCGCACTCCAGCCGATAGGCTGCGTGTGGTGGAAGTAGAAGGTGGAGAATCCACTCGTGTTTGGCTGGATAAAGGTGGGAATCTGGCGCGGAGCAATCCATGCGAGTCGGGAAACAAGTTCGACTGTCTCGGACTGTCCCAAAGAAGGCGTGAATGACTTCTCGATCCGGTACCACCGCTCTGGCCAGGGCGTGTAGTTGCTCGCATATGTAATTCGAGTGAACTGAGGCGTACCGTCCGACAGGGCATTTGGCCATCGAGCGCGGGTCAGTCGCCAGTTATTTAGGTACAGGTCCCGGAAACCGGCGGCGGGCGCAGTAGCAACAGTCGTCGTCCAAATCGACGAACCAAGATGCGTCCACGTCGAATTGACGGGACGCCCGCCTGTAATGAGTACATCATCCCAAGTCGTGGCCGTCAACGGATTTGCTTCGTACACCACTTGTAGTCCCGGACCTCCAGAATCCTGGGGGTCAAGCACGAATGTTTGGTTTAGGTAGAAGCGGCGGTGCCCTTGGGTATTCGCCTTCAGTCGCACGCGCCAGTTGGCCGTGTAGCGAGCGGGGTGGGTGCGAATGTAATCACGAGCCATCTCCAGCGTGGTGAAAGGATGTTGAACGGTACCGTCTTGGATGGGATCGGGCGGATTGGTGGGCGGGGCCGCATAGATTACGTGCATTGGCTGCGCGACGCTCAGGTGAGCAAAGAGCGCGACGCACAGAGCGAGCAGAATAGCCTTTGCGGTGATGGCCATGTATGAGATTCCTCCAGTGTGGGGTGCGTGACCGCCTGCACATCCACCAGATTGAAGCATGCCATCAAGAGTCAATCAAGAGCCAAGTCGCCATCACATCAGTCTACAACATCCGGTCTTCGGGGTCATCGGGTACATGCCCACTACGCGGCAGTCGGGCTACGTCTCGTTTGTCGGCAAGGATCTCTCCCGCGCACGATGCATCGGATCCGAGTGGACGAGCCGCAGAGTTCTTCAATCCCATTCGGCCCCATTGTCACTCGGTTCCTTGGCTCATTAACTAGGTGATCTTTGTGACCCCTGTAGAGATTGCGGGGTCAAGAACTTGGCCGACATTCTCGACTTCCTCGACGCGTTCGGGCAGGGGTGTTGAGGCAAGATGTCGCGACATCCTTGGGCTCCGTTCCCTCCCAAATAGCGATACCCGTCGCTGTTAACCCGGATTGCGGCGGCTGCTGGGGAAGGTAGACTGCAGGAACAGTTCCTCCTTGGACGCTGTTCCGCCTCGTGTTCAGCAGCCGCGCGGCGGGGCCCGCTCGGGCCAAGCGTCCTCAGCAGCCAGCCTCTTCCTTGACGGGATGGGGCTGGTTTCACACTGGCCGCCAAAGCAGCACAGGCCATCGAGGGCCTAGCCGGTTGCCAAGGCGAGCAACGACGGCGAGTGGATTTGCATCTGTCGGAGAAGCGTTGGGTATCCCGGATGGAGTGCTCCGATTGGTATTGTGAAGGTCCTTCGGCTGGTATGAAGGGAGCAAAGCATGCAGTTTACAACTCAACGCACGATGCACGGATCATGGCGACACATGGCATGCCTTGTTCTTGCGATGTGGGCCGGCACCGTGATCGGCCAGCCGGTCATCGTTGATCTCGGAGTGCTGCCAGGATGGACGGGCTCTGTTGCTCGCGCCCTCAGTAGTGACGGGACGACAGTGGTCGGATGGGGGCATACCCCGAACGGAGAACGGGCGTTTCGCTGGACGCAGACAGGCGGCATGCATGACCTTGGCACGTTCCCTGGCGGCGTGCTTTCTCTGGCCTTCGACACGAATGTGGATGGATCCGTCGTCGTCGGGCACAGTCGGCTCGGAGAAATCGATTTTGCATTTCGTTGGACCGAAATCGGCGGCATGGAGAACTTGGGGACGCTGCCAGATATCGGTACAGGATCGATTGCGGTGTCAGTGAGTCACGATGGCACGGTGCTAGCCGGATTTGCGAACACTCCGATTGGCGCAAGGGCCTGTCAATGGACTCGTGAATATGGATGGCAGAACTTGGGCGTCTTGCCTGGGGGCGCCTATTCGACGGGAAGAGGGATTAGTGCTGATGGCCAGATTGTCACGGGCACCGGTGGGGTCCCATTAGGAGGCATCAACCGACAGCACGCCTTTCGCTGGACAGCAGTCACGGGAATGCAGGACATCCATGAGAGCAACTTTGAGTCGTCAACCGTCAATGACGTGAGCGGCAATGGCCAAGTGTTGGTCGGCTCGTGGATTGCTGTAGATGAGGTCACGAGAGCGTTTCGATGGACGACAGAAGGTGGGCTCCAGTCTTTGGGACTGCTTCCCGGTGATTCTGGATCGACCGCGTCAGCAGCCACTCACGGTGGAACGGTAATCCTTGGGCAGGCCACAATCGGTTCCTCCATGAATCAACGCGCCCTTTACTGGGACTCCGAAACAGGCCTTAGAGACTTGCGGCAACACTTGGAGAGCCTCGGCGCGGATCTGACCGGATGGGAGTTGCACACCGCTCAGGACATCTCGCGCTACGGGACGGTCATCACAGGATCTGGCACGTTTGAGGGCCGCGCTCGAGCATATCTCGTGCGTGGGTTGCCCCCCGTAGACATCTGCGAGGCAGACTACAACGTTGACGCCCGCGTTGATGTACTAGATTTCCTTGACTTCATCGACGACTTCGCTGCCTGCGACCAGCAGGTAGCGCCGTGCGGCTCGTTTGGCAACCCCGACATCAACGGCGACACCATCATCGACATCCTCGACTTCCTGGACTTCTTCGACGCGTTCGGGCAGGGTTGCTGAGCCGCCATCGCTCGGTGCCGTCTTGAGTGGGCGAACGTAGCCGACGGATGCCGGGTTCCTGCGCACCGCGTGAGCGTCTTCCCCGGCGACGGGCCGCATGGGCCGCACGGGTCCACCTAGCCGTCCGCACCCGTGGCCGCCCGCACGGCCGCTGCCACGCGCTCGGTCTCGTCGCCCGCCTCGTGGAACGTGGCGTCCAGCGCCTCCCTCGCCAACCGCATCCGCTCCTCCCATGGCGTGCCGGGCGGCGGCGGCACGTGCTTGTTCGGGTTGAGATCAGCCAGTCGCTCGGCCTCGTAGTAGTCGCCACGAGCCCAGGCCAGCGTTTCCTGGATGCGTCTGAACGTCTCCGCGTCGGTGTGCTCGGGGCGAACGAGCGCCAAGCCCGGCTCGCTCGCCACCTTCAGGGCGCAGATCCGGTGAGTGAGCATGTTGTCGTGCGCGCGGCTCTCGGCGTCGTCGCGCTGCACCCGCTGCTCGATCCGGCTCAGGCGTAACTCCAGCGACCGCATGGACGGCTCCTCAAGGCGCTAGCCGACGCACTCGCCACCGGCGGCCAGCCACGCTTCCAGCGGGTTCGGCTGGTCGGCGTCGAGGATGATCAGTTGGGGCGTGCTCACCCTGCCGCACCGGTCGCACCCGATCCGGTCGCCGGGCCGGGTCGTCAGATCGAAGTCCGGCGGCCCCTGCACGAAGTGGTGCGGCCAGCCCTTCCCGTGGCAGCGCGGGCAGTCCCCGGCCTCGCGCCGGTGCTTCTCCAGTCGGCTGAGGCGGGCCGTCAGGCGCACTGCTTGGCCCCCCAGGTGGCAGTCGAGGCGCTGGCCTGAGCCGCCCGCTCCTGCTCGTCCTTGACGCTCCTCTCAAGGTCGTCCACGCGGGTGGCGAGGTCATCCAGTTCGATGCTCTCGCGGCTGAACTTCAGGAGCGCCGTCGCGGCCGAGACGCGGGAGGCCACCGACAGCGTCGCGTCCGTCATGATCTTGGCCAGCGTCTGGACGGCGACAGGGGCGTACCGCTGAGACGCCGCAATCGCCTGCGCAAACGCCTCGCGCCTTGCCTTGCGGTACGCGCGGCTGAAGACGGGCTCGTCCAGCCATCGGTGGATGGTCTTCTGATTGAGGCCGCACGCTTGCGCCGCCTTGGCGACCGACGGCTCGTTCAGGAGCGCGACGATCGCGTTCTCCTGCTTCGTGCTCAATCCGTCGCATCGCTCGACTGTGGACATTTGGCGGCCCCACGTTCCCCTGATTCAACCGCTGCCAACCCCCGCGTTCGACCCTCGCCTTCGCACCCGCCCGCACCCCGTCGCACCTGCTTGTAGGCAACTGCCTACTTGCGCCCCCACATGTCCGCCCTGTCGCCCCAGTTGCCCACAAACCACTCGGAATCCGCTGGAAATGAGCATATTCCGGCCGCGGTCGCCTTGCATGTGGACGCCATTGATGCCCTCATGTGTTCCACGCGAGCGGCAACGAACCACCGCCCCGCGACGGAGACCAACGCCATGACGAGCGCACCCGAACCGACCGCCGCAGAGACCTACGCCGCACGCCGCAACGACATCGCCCGCCTGCTTGATGTCCTCGACATGGAACTGGAGCGGAACGACCGCCGGGCGAAGGACCAGCCCGACAACTGGGCGCTGGTGGGGAACATCAGCCAGGTCCGCAGCGACCTCACGAACATGGTCGCCTTCATCAGCAACATGGATCGCGCCGAGGTCGAGCGCTTCCTCAGCGACGCCACCTGAACGCACCACGCACCCACGGAGACCACCATGTCTAACGCCCCCGACAACACCAACCCCACGCCCTCGCTCGACGCGCTGGCCAAGCGTCACGACCTCGAAGAGGAACTCGAATGGGCCAAGGCGGAACTCCTGCTGGAGACATTGGAGACTCGCTGCCGCGACGCGCTCGACTTCCACGAGATCCCCGTCTGGTCGATCCGCGATGTGGTGCGGCACGCCTTCGAGAGCGGGTACAGATCCGGCTTGCACACCGGCTACCGCCAGGGGCGAAGCGACGCCTGCGACGAGGCACGCGGCAAGGAGGCCCGAACCCAGCCCCGCAACCCCGACCTCGTAGACCGATCCACAACCGACCCGACGACCTGAAGCCCGCGATCTGCGGGCTTCGCTGCTTTTGGACTCAGCAAGCACCCCAGCACACACAGGAGAACCACCATGCACGACACCGACCTTCAGGACATCCTGCTCAACGCCATCCAGAACATCCTCGACGCCCGCGAAGAGGTCGAGGGCGAGGACGACGACATCGCGCTGGCCGAAATCGCCCGCGACATGGTCACGGAACTCGATGACCTCGCGAGCGTCACGACCTTCGAGCGGGCCGGATTGATGACCACGAACGCCGGGATCGTGCTGCGCTTCGGCGACGGCTCGGTCTTCCAGATCAGCATCGTCCAGAGCAGGTGATCCCCACGCCTCGCTCATCTTCGCGCCGCTCCGGGAGACCGGTGCCAGCGCGATTCCCCGGAGCGATGTGCGCCGGGTTCCACACCAACGACGGAGAACATCATGTCGAAGAAGACCCCCACGAAGTCCCCAGCCAAGTCCAAGCCCGCACCCGCCAATGAGACCAGCGCCAACGACAAGGCCCGCTCCGAGGCGCTGGCCAAGTTGAACGCCAAGCCCGCCACGAAGCCCGCACGCGGGTCCAAGCCCGAGGGGTGGCAGAACGACCCGCTTGAGAGCGACGCGGCGCTGGAGGCCGCCCTTGCGGGAACGAACGCGGCCCCGACGCCAACAACGATCGCCCAGGCCGCGAAGCCCGCCAAGGCGGCCAGGAACGCCAAGGCCGCCAAGGGATCGCCCACGGCGGAACGTGGGGCCAAGGGTGGCAAGACGCCCAAGGCTAAGCCCGCGAAGCCAGCCAAGCCCAAGCGCCTGTCGGCCCTCGACGCCGCCGCCACGGTGCTGGCCGAGAGCGATCGCCCGCTGCGGGCTGTGGACATGATCGAGGTGATGCACGCGAAGGGTCTCTGGACCAGCCCCGGCGGCAAGACGCCCGAGGCGACGCTCTACGCTGCGATCATCCGCGAGATCACCGCCAAGGGGAAGGACGCCCGCTTCAAGAAGGTCGATCGCGGGATGTTCACCAGCACCCCAGCGGCCAAGGCCGGGAAGGGCGGGTGACCCATGACGACCATGACGCCCGCGCTGAGTTCCCCTGAGTGCGATCCCCGCGACGCAGTCCTTGAGGCCGCCCTCGCGCTCCTCGAAGCACGCGCCGCACACATGCTGACGGTGGACGAGTGGGTCCCACTCGCGCGCGCGGTGGCCCGGTGCCAAGGCATGCAGACCGTCGGCTACCTCACCGACCGCGACCTCGATCAGGTCGCTGAGGACGAGATGGACTGGGACACCGAACGCGACGGCCCGCTGCCCGAGATCGAGCCCGAAGCCGAGCCCGACTGACCGGCAGCCGCCACCACGCCAGAGCCACCCCGGCACCACGCTGGGGTGTTTCTTCGGCGAGCGCGTGTCGAGCCGATCGCTCACGCCTTGCCTCCGGCCTGAATCCGTGTCGCCTTCTTGCCGGTGAAGTTCTCCCAGCGCTGCACGATCACGTCGCAGTACGGCGCGTCGAGTTCCATCAGGAACGCCTTCCGCCCTGTCTGCTCGGCCGCAATCAGAGTGCTTCCCGATCCGCCAAACAAATCCAACACGTTCTCGCCCGGCTGCGAGGAGTACTCCATCGCTCGCTTGGCGAGTTCAGTCGGCTTCTCCGTCAAGTGCGACATCTGCTGCGGCGGCACCTTCTTGATGTCCCACACATCCGGCACGTTGTTCGGCCCGAAGAAGCGGTGCGCAGCGCCCTCGCGCCACCCGTAGAAGCACCACTCGTGGTCGCCCATGAAGTCCTTCCGCGTCAGCACCGGATGCATCTTGTGCCAGATGATCGCTTGCGAGAAGTAGAGCCCGTGCTTCTTCAGCACCGGCGGGTAGTTCGCGACGTTTGCGTAACCGCCCCAGCAAAAGAACGCACCACCAGGCATCAGCACGCGCGCGATGTTGCCGAACCACGCATCCAGCAGACGATCGAACTCCTCGTCGGTGACGAAGTCGTTGGCCAGCGGCCGGTCCTTGGCCCGCATCTGCTTGCCCGTCCCCTTCTTGCTGCCGGGATTGCGAGCCGCGTCGAAGCGCTGGTGGTGGTTACGCGGCTGCGTGTTCGTCGCGCTGAACGATGACAGACCTGCCGCAATCGCGTTGTTGCTCCGCGGCTCGACCTTGACGTTGTACGGAGGGTCCGTGTTACAGAGGTGGATCACAGCCCCGTCGAGCAGGCGATCGAGATCCGCGACGCTCCCGCTGTCGCCGCAGAGCAGTCGATGGTTGCCGAGGATCCACAGGTCCCCCGGCTGCGTGATCGCTTCGTCCGGTGGCGCAGGGATGTCGTCGGGATCGGTCGCGCCGACCTCCAGCCCCGGCTCCAGCAACTTCGAGATCTCGACATCCGTGAAGCCGAGTCCCGCGAGGTCGATGTCGAGGGCCTTCAACTCGCCGAGTTCGATCGCGAGCAGTTCGTCGGACCACTCGGCGATGAGGGCTGTCCTGTTGTCTGCGAGCCGATACGCCTTCGCCTGCTCCGGCGTCAGGTCGGCCATGTGAACCGGCACCTTCTCCAGCCCGAGGTGCTTCGCCGCCTTCCAGCGCGTATGGCCCACGATGATCACGCCGTCCTTGTCAACGACGATCGGCTGCCTGAACCCGTACTCGCGGATGCTCCGCGCCACCGCCTCGACCGCGCCGTCGTTCACTCGCGGGTTGTTCGGATAGGGCGTGATGCTGCCGATCGCCCTTAGTTCAACGTCCATGTCGATGCTCCGTCGTGAGGCTGCACACAGGGGAGGGGAAGGGGAGGGGTTCTGGCCATCTCTTGTCTGCCACCCCGTCAAGGGGTGGGCAGACGGGGGGTTTACTTAAAGGGGGGTGCGCGCGCGCACACACAAGATCGACAGCGGTCAGCACGGTTCGGTCCCCCGGGGACGACTGAACATGTCCTTGATGCGACCGCCCTTCGTGACCTTGTCCACGAGTCGGTCGGCGACGGCAGCGTCCAGAAGCGATCTGGCTTCACGCTTCGAGACGCCCGCCTCAAGAGCGCGATTGATGACGGCGTCGGCCGTGTCGGGCTGAGCGGTCACAAACCGAGTCGCGAACTCCTCTTTGGACACCGGCGCTGGCTTGCCCTTCTTCGTGCCGGGGCCCTTGCCCTTCGCTTTCGGCTCGATCACACCCTCGACGCGCCACGCGAGGTCGCCCCGCTCAAGACGCCGGTCATCGAAGTCGGGAAACCCGCGGAAGGCACCTTTCAGCACCCACCCGCCCTCATTGTGCGTGAGCACAAGTTGGCCGTCGGCCGCGCGTGAGATTGCTCCCGCCCCGGCCCCGGCGTCGGTCGTAGAGCGGTTCATGCCGTTTGCTTTCGGCATGTGATGGACGACAAAGCACCCTGCGCCGCAGCGCGTGATGTGATGGCTCAGCATCCGGTAGAACGCCGCCATCTCGATGTTGTCGTTCTCGTCAGCCCCGTCCGGGAGCATGCGATACAGCGGATCCACGATCACCAGATCGAACTCGCCCGTCCGAAGCGACGCGAGGATCGCCTCGCATTGACCGGACTGATCCCATATGCCGCGAAGGTCGTGTACGAAGATCGCGTCCCTCAAGTGCTGGATATCGATGTCGAGTTCGGCAGAGAGGATGCGGAGTCGGTCACGGAGCGATGCAGCCCCGACCTCTGCGTCGATGATCAAGGTGCGGCCTTTAGCCGTCTGGAACTGTCCAAGACATTGTGCGCCGATGGCCATCTGCATCGCGACCTGCGTCACGAGCATCGACTTCCGCGACTTGGGGACACCGATCAAGTTCACGATGTCGCCCCGCCGCATCACGCCCTCGATCAGCACCTCGCGGCCGTCATCGGGCGTCGCCATCACCTCATCAAACGTCAGGCGAGGGACGGTCAGTACGGGCGATGGTGGACGCCCGCCGCCGGTCGTGCCGGGCGCGTACCTCGAGACGCTTGCGGCGATCCGATCCACCTCCGCCGGTTCCAATGGCGGGTCACAGTGCGACGTGTTGATGATGTGCAACTCCGTGGCGATGTCCCCCTCAGACAGGCCCTGGCGGCGAAGACGCCCGGCGTGTGAGGCGAGCGTGCTATTGCGCTTGCCCTGGGGGACTCGGGCGGACATGGTCACCGACGGGGGCGTTGCCCCTGCGCTCGTGCTGCACGTCTTTCGGTCCGCTGTCCGCTCGATGTGCCAGTTGATGGCACCCGGGAGGGCTGGAAGCGCCTCACGGGGCGTTTCCCTCAGATCGTCGCTGACCCACTCGTACGCGCCCTCGGTCCGTCTGGTCGGAGGCACGACCACGTATCCGCCATCGGTCTTGATGTCGATGCCGACTGCCACCTCGCCGTTCCAGTTCTTCCCGCGGAATCCGGCGGGGCGGCGGAAGAAGTGATGCGTGCCGCCACCCGGAGTGCGTGAGGTCGGGCACGACATGAGGGCCTCCGGCACGCCGTCCTCGACAAGCCACGGAGATGCTGGAGCATCCACATCGATGATGACGAGGCCAGCGGTGGCGATCGCAACGCCAACGGGCCAGCGGGAGAACATCCGGATGATGGCCTCCTCGTCTAGTGTTGCATCCTTGAACCCGTGCTCAGTGAGTGGGTGTTTCGTCTCCGGATCGACTGGAAACACGGGGTAGCCCGCCCGTGCGTACGCGAGTGCCGCTTCGAGGACGGTGGTGTATGCCTCGCTCACAAGCCCTCCTCACGGAGTGCCGCATCGAGGTCATCCTGCTTGTCGGGGATAGTGTCGCGCGTCGCGCCCACGATTTCGATAGGGCGTGCGGGAGGACCTGCTGCGGCGTCGTTAGCGGCCTGTGCCGCGAGTGACTCACGGGCCTCGAAGTGCTTCTGATCGGCTGTCGCCACTGCCTCGAAGAACGCGTGAAGCCACGGCGCGGTGGTGTAGACCTGCCGACCAACGCGAACGTGCTTGAGGTGGATTGTGGTGCCGTCTCTGGCCTTGAGACCCTTCCGGCACCAGCGCCACGTCGCCGACGAGGTCGGGCGTCCGGGTGCGAGCCGCGCCGCATCCGCCAGCGTCAGGTAGGCCGAGGCGCCGGCCCGCTCTGGATGAGATCCAGAACCCGCTGCTGGCTTACGCGCCCCACGGGTCGCTGTACCGAGATTTCGCTCGCTTCGATTCACGCCCATATGTTCGCGGGCAGTCGCGAACCGAGGTGACAGCTAAGTGGCGCGCAAGTAGCAACTAGACCTCGAAGCCGTTGTCTTTGAGCCGCTGACGCCCCTTGTCCGTCACGCACCAACCGCTGCGTTCGCCGAGGGGGCGGTCCACGAGTCCCTCAATCCGCAACTCACGAAGGCGTCTGAGCAATGTGTGGTACTTCGGAAATCCGCTGGTCCCCGCGCGCTTCGCGGGCTCAAAGGGCGAAAGCGATGCAGCGATCTCACAAAGCAGAGTCCAATGGAAGTCTCGCAGCGGTCGCAGCTGCTGTACAGGGTTTTCTTTGGAAGCCGCCGAATTGTCCCGTTCCTCTTTGACCGAGCCGTTTTCCTGATCGGTCAGTGGGGACAAGGGAACTGCCGCCAGAAGTGCCTGGATGGCGGCATCCAGAAGTTCGACGCTCGGGCGGTCGCTGTCTGAGACGCGAGCGATGGCGCTGCGGGCGGATGTCGTAGTCAGAGGGAGGGCTGCAATGACGCCGATCGCCTGCGCTCGGACCGTCGAGATTACCTGAGAGGTCGCTGCCGCTTCAACCGCTGGATTGATACCTATCGGCTCCCCGGTAGCGCCCGCGAGGATCCTCCGCGCCACGTCAGCGCGAGCGATCCAGGCGTCGGCCACGGGCAAGCCGGTCCTCGGGCGATCTCGGTCCACCGCGATGAGCGGCACCTGCCCCTCCTCGGAAGGTGCTTCGTTGGCGGTTCCTTCCCGCGATTCGATTCCCCACATCGCGACGCCCACGATGCTGTCTCGATCTGGATCGAAGTGCGCATCCTCAACCGGGTGAAGGGCGAAACTGCCGCCTCGGATGACGAGTAGCACGCCCGGGTACACGCTTGCTCCGGACGCACGAAACATCGCCGCGCGGGCCATCACCTGCTCGGCCGCGGGATCTGTCGGGCGCCTGGAGTCGGCAAAACGCGCTGCGCGGGCGAGTTCCGCCCTGCCCCTGTCAGAGACGCGCACCTCACGGGGCAAGTTCCAGCAGTCATACCCCTGCGGCCTGAGCCACTTCTCCCACGGCCCAGCCATGCCCGGGTTCTGAATCGGAGAGAACCACGAGGACCGGCTGTACGTGAGGTTCGGCGCGTCTCCCGGGAACTTCGCATGGTTGTGCGCGGTCACGTACCTCGCCTCGATGACTCCCTCCGCGTCGAGGCATCGCAAGAGGTCAATATCGATCGACTCAGGCAGTTCATTGACCGGCCACTCGTCCCGCTCACCAAGTGTGCGCAGCGCCTTCAGTTCGATCGCATCCATGCGTGTTCCCCTTCAGCAAGCCACGTCGGATTGCAGCTGTTTCCGACCGTCTGTTCGCAGCGTAGCCCCTCGCGAGATCGTCCTCGCCGAAGTGACAGGTTTTCACGTCGCCCCGACCTCTGCTCACCCATACGCCCTCGCCACCCGCGCCGCCGTTCCGAGATCTCGCTCGGCGTAGACGGCGTCGGTGATGGTGGCGGAACTGTGGCCGAGAACCAAACTCGCCGCCTCCAGCCCGTGCTCCTTCCGGATCCGGGTCGCCGCCGCGTGCCGCAGCATGTGCGGGCTCCATCGGTGCTGCTCGCGCCACGATTCCGCCCGGGCCACGCCGTCGGGTCCCACCCGCTCCCGCCACGCCTCGGCCGTCTCAAACTTCTTCTTTCTGAGTTCCTTGGGCAGGGGGAACGCGCGATCGCACGCCCGCCAGATCGCCCGTCTGTACCCGCACACGTCGTACGCGTCTCCGGGCGGCCGCCGTGGGGCACGCGAGCGGTTGGTCCCGGGTCTGTTCCCATAGCCCCTGGGCGTCCTGCGGGCCTCGTGGGCCGCGTGGCGGCGTTCCTCCTCAGCTTCCTTGGGCGAGAACAGCGGCGCGTCCACGGGCCGGTTCGCCATGAACGGACGCAGGATCGCCTGCGCCTTCGGTCCGAGCAGGATTGTCCGGGTGTGCCCGCGATGCGCGGTCTTGTGATCCGCCGGCTCGAAGATCCAGACGCCGTCCTCGTCCCCGCCGCCGTCGGTTCTGATGTCGATCGCGCGGAGTCCGACCAACTCTCCCGGCCTCGCGCCGGTCAGCAACTGCAACTCGACGAGCGCCCGGACCTGCCGCGAGAGGAACGGCAACGTCGCATCCAGCAGGTCCTGCGGGACCGGCTGCACCTTCTTCCGATCGTCCGGCTCGTCCCGTCGGCGCTTCAACGGGTCCACCATCTCGAGCGCCCTGGCGACGCTCTCATGCACCAGTTCCCTCGCCACCGCCCACCGGACGAACGCCTGCACGATGCAGACGCGCTCGTTGGTCGTCCTCCTCGACCACGGCTCGCGCGGCGGGTCCGACTCCGCGTCGCCCGACCTCATCCGTTCCCTTAGCAGCCGCAGCCGGTTCGGTCCGTAATCCCGAAGCGCCGTCGAGCCGTCGGTCTGTCTGAGCAGCCGCAGCGTCACCTTGATGGCGTTGGCGCGCTTGGCGCTCACCGTTCCCTTCACGTCCTGCCAGTAGAGCAGGATCGCGGAGGCGACCGTGCCCGCCACCCCCCCACCGCCGCTCTCGTGCGCCTCGGCTCTCCGGCGCTTGATCGCGTGGAACGTGGGCGCGAGCCCGCACTCCTCGAACGTCGGCAGCGTCCGGCCTCGCGACTCCCACGCCGCCAGCGCCCTGTGGTACCGCTCGCGGCTCTCGGGCGACCCGATCTCGCCGAGCCAGTAGTCGCGGCGTTTGCCGCTGGCAGCATCCGTGAGCGTGACGATCGCCTGCCCGTACTCGGGCCGCGCGCGGTACCCGGGTACCTTGGACTTGCTTGGCGATCGCTTCGATGAACCTGCGACCTGCGCTTCTGGTACGAGACGCGCTACGGCATCGACGCCGAGGGAACCCTCGCCGGGCCGGTTCCTGAACTCGCTTGTGGGATTGGGCTTGCGCCGCTTGCCGCTCATTCGGTGCACTCCGGAGCCGAGCGCGGTGTCACACCGCGCGGTTTTGGCATCCAGCTGCACCGCCCCTTCGGGAGCGGGTATACGCAACTCGCGTATTCAGCGTCGCTTACGTGAATCGGGGTGACAGGATTTGAACCTGCGACCTTCTCGTCCCGAACGAGACGCGCTACCAAGCTGCGCTACACCCCGTCGATACCTGAACTTTGCAGGCCCGGACGCCGGGGCGTCCGAACCGTGAGGCCCATCATAGGCCGCCGCACGCGGCTTTCTCTTCCCGCCACCCCCATCTGTCGCCCCTGATTCCGCCGCGCCGGCGCATCGAGGGCTCCTCCGGGCTGCTCCGCACGCCCTCTGCGCCGAAACCCCCGCCCTCCGCCCCGTAAGGGCACGCTGCGCCGCCCGTCCCCGTCGCGTGCACCCTTCAAGCGATCACTCTGCCTGGACCTGCGGCTTCGTGATGTACACATTGTCGTCGGTCGTTGACGGGTCTCCGTCAGCCCCCGCCGAGTAGAAGTACGGCCGATTGTTCGGGCAAAGCCCGCCGTCGCTGTCGGCGACCTTGATCGTCCCGCTGCTCTCTTTCCGGGTCTTCATGTTGCGTCGGATCGTGTCGAACGCGAACTGCTCACCCGACGCGATCGACACGAGATCGCGCAGCTCGACGCCGCCGCCGTTGCTGTCGTCACCCAGCGCTCGCCCGTCTTCCATCAGCACCCCGTCGAACGTCGGATGCACGTACCGAATCGGGTTCCCGAATCCGTCGAACGCGGTCGTGATCAGCGGCTGACCGTACGTCTCCAGCGGCTCGCCATCCGCGCCCACGCGCGGCGAGTACTGCCTCACCACCTTCGACGCCAGACCCGAGACCGCCGACGTCACCGACGAAACATCCTTCATCTGGTAGATGAACCAGCCGGACGAGTTCACCATCTCGTCGTCGTATCGGTCGCCCCGACGCACGTCGGCGACCGGCTGCCAGCGCACCCCGCCCGATGACGCCGGGTGCTCCACCAGCGCGTCCGGCACGCGATCGCCGCCGTCCGTGATGTACGAGTTGAGCGCGGTGTCCATGACACGCACGACGTTCTCGGTCAGGGTCTGGCGCCCACCGCTCAGCACCTTCGCACCGATCGCCAGCGAGATTGCCGCGAGCAGCGTGATGATCGCGATCACGATCAGCAGCTCCAGCAGCGTGAACGCCGCGCGTGCCGCCAACTTCCCTGATCCACTCCTGCGGGTCGTCGCCATGTGAGCCCTCCGGTCTGTGAACAGACCGATATCGTAAGCCGGCCCACCCGACCCACGAAACGATACGCCCTCCGCGACCGTCCGGATGCGGCCGATTCCGCACCCGTCGGCCGTGCCGGGCTTATCCGTCCAGCCCCGGACCGCTGATGCCGCCTGTCGGAAGCGGCGCCGATGGCCCTCTGGGTGGTCCACCCGGCCCGCGCCCGCCCGGTCCGCCCATCGGGGGCATCGGCGGCCCGCCCTTGGTCTGGGCCACGTGGCCCAGCAGCGACGCGGCACTGACCCTCGCCTTGAAGATGTAGTCCGTGACGCGCTCTCGCACCTCGCTGAGCATCGTCTGGAAGAGCGCCGATCCATCGCGCTTGAACGCGATCCGCGGGTCCTGCTGGCTGAACGCGCGGAACCCGATCGCGTCGCGCAACTGATCCATCGCGTAGAGGTGGTCGCGCCACGCCTGGTCGAGCAGGTCGAGCAGGATCGTGCGCTCGAGGTTGATCAACTCCGCACGCTGCACGTTCTCGATCAGCGCACGGATCGCATCCTCTCGCTCCTGACCCGTCAGGTAACGCATCGTCTCGGGCAGGAAGCCGCCGTACTTCTCGCGGAGGTGCTCGGCGAGCGCCTCGTCGGTCTTGCACGCCAGGGCCTCGTCGATGTCCTTCTTCAACTGGTCACGATCGACGAACGCCTTCGACTGCTCGACGAGCATGTCCCGCACCTTCGCGGGCGGCATGCTCTTCAGCGTCTCGCCCGTCCAGTCCACCCCGAATCGGCGGCGCGCCCAAGCCGCGAGAGACTCCAGCGCCTGCATCGGACCGCGCTGGGCCGCGAGCATCGTGATCTCCATCCGGAACTCGACCGGATAGTTGATCTCTCGCTGCGTGTACACCGCGTTGACCTTCTCCATGATCAACGCGTTGGCCGAGGACCCCTCCGCGGCCTGTGCGTTCAGGAGATCCGCGGGCGCGATCTCGATGCCGAACTTGTTCTTGACCCACGCCGCGAGGGTCTTGGCGCCGTAGTCCTCGGCGAAGAACTCCTCGAGACCGGAGAGGTCGGCCTCGTCGATCCTGGCCTTCGCCGCGAGGGAGAGACGCTCCTGGATCTTGCGTCGCACCAGCGGCGTCGGCTCCTTCACCTCATCGGGAGAAATCTCGACGCCGAAGCGGTTCGAGGCCCAGCGGATGAGGCCCGAGGCGTCGAAGTCCATGTCGACGTCCGACCCCTCGGTCGGCATGTACTCGCCGAGCGTCAGGGTGATCACGGCATTGGCGTCCGAGACCGCCTCGCGTCGGCAGATCTCCTCCATCTCCATGCGATCCTTGCCCCTGAGACGGTCCGCCGGCACGCCGCAGTCCAGCTTCTCGCCGGCGTAGGTCGCTGCGCACTGGGCGGCGTAGTTCTTGCCAAGATACTCGTCGCAGGCGTCCCCGACCGAATCCCCGATGTACTCGAAGATCAGTCCCTTGACGTCCCGTCCGTCGAGCACGCGCTGACGCAGCCCGTAGAAGGTCTGACGCTGGTGCTCCATCACCTCGTCGTACTCGAGGATGTTCTTTCGGATCTGGAAGTTCCGTTCCTCGACCTTGCGCTGGGCACGCTCGATGCTCTTGCTGAGCATGGAGTGCTCGATCGCGTCGCCCTCGCGCATGCCCAGCATCGCGAGCGCCTTCTGCGTCGTCTCGCCGGCGAACATCTTCATCAGGTCATCGTCGAGCGCCACGTAGAAGCGGCTCGAACCCTGGTCGCCCTGGCGGCCCGAGCGACCCCGCAACTGGTTGTCGATTCGGCGCGACTCGTGGCGCTCGGTGCCGATGACGTGGAGGCCGCCGAGATCCTCGACGGAGCTGTACCAGCGGATCCGATGGAGCATGAACTTGCCCGTCGCGTCGAGCGCCTCGCGCAGGGCCGACTCGCCCATGGACGCCGCCCGCTTCTCGTCGATGTACGCGTAGCGCGTCACCCAGTGACGGAGCAGCGCCAGCTCGATCTCTGCGAACGGCATCTGCTCGGCGTCCTGCTTGCGCATGCCAAGGTCCGCCTGCGCAACTTTGCGGTAGATCCCCTCGCGCAGCTGCTCGTCCGTCGATTCGACGGTGACGGTGCGAGGGCAGATCCCCCGCTTGAGCCAGTGGTCGAGCTGCGCCTCGCGGCTCAGCGTGCCGAGCTTGATGTCCGTGCCTCGACCGGCCATGTTCGTCGCGATCATGACCTGCCCGATCTGCCCGGCGTTCTCGACGATGTGGGCCTCGCGCTCGTGCTGCTTGGCGTTCAGCACCTCGTGCCTGATTCCGTGCTTGCGGGTCAGCATCTGCGAGAGCGTCTCGCTCTTCTCGACGCTCGTGGTGCCGACCAGGATCGGGCGTCCCACGTCGCTGAACGCCTTGATCTCGTCGACGATGGCGCCCCACTTGTCCTTGCCCGTCATGTACACCGTGTCGTCGAAGTCGCGGCGCACCACCGGCTTGTTCGTCGGGATCGCCACCACGTCGAGCTTGTAGATGTCGTGGAACTCCTGGGCCTCGGTGTCCGCCGTGCCGGTCATGCCCGCAAGACGCTTGTACATCTTGAAGAAGTTCTGGATCGTGATCGTCGCGACCGTCTGCGTCTCCTGCTTGATCGGCACCTTCTCCTTGCACTCGATCGCCTGGTGCAGGCCGTCCGACCACTGGCGCCCGATCATCGGTCGGCCGGTGTTCACGTCCACGATCACGATCGACGGCTCCGGACGCCCCGTCTGCGGATTCTGGACGTCCATCACGATGTAGTCGCGATCGAGGTGGTACACGGCGTGCGCCCGCAGCGACTGCTCCAGCAGGTGCGGGACGTCCATGTTCTCGCCCACGTAGAACGAGCCGATGTTGGCGACACGCTGGGCCTCCGCGACGCCGTCGTGCGTCACGTGCGTGCTCTTCCGCTCGAGGTGGACCTCGTAGTACTGCGCGTGCCGGTCGCGGGCACGCTCGAGCTCCGGCAGCTCGGCCTTGGCCGCGTCCAGTTCCTTCTGGAGCGCCGGCACCTGGGACTTCTCTCGCGTCTGGCGCATCTCGCCCTCGATGCCCTTGATCTTCCGCTTGCACGCCTGCACGAGCTCGTCCGCATCGTTCCAGGGGCGCTGCTTCTCCACGAGGTGCCGGGCCAGGCGGTCCGCCAGCTCGTACCGGGGCTGATCCTCGTGCGCGGGCCCGGAGATGATCAGCGGGGTCCGCGCCTCGTCGATCAGGATCGAGTCCACCTCGTCAACGATGGCGAACTGACGCCTCCGCTGGACCTGCTGCTCGGCCGATCGCTTCATGTTGTCGCGCAGGTAGTCGAAGCCGAACTCGGCCGTCGTGCCGTACACCACGTCGCACCGGTACATCAGGCGCTTGAGGTCCTCCGGCTGCATGTGCATCGGGTGGATCGCGCCGACCGTCAGCCCGAGCCAGTGGAAGAACGGGAACGTCCAGTCCCGGTCACGCTGCACGAGGTAGTCGTTCACCGTGACCACGTGCACCTTCATCCGCTCGATCGCCGCGAGGTAGCACGCCAGCGGACCCACGATCGTCTTTCCCTCGCCCGTCTTCATCTCGGCGATCTTGCCCCCCGAGAGCACCATGGCGCCGATCAACTGAACGTCGAAGGGGCGAGAACGGAACGGCGGGCGACTCTCCGGGTACAAGGCCCGAACCGCCTCGTAGAGGGCGTTGGGGATCTCGGCCTGCATCCAGCCGGGAACGGGACTGGGGTGTCCGAGGAACCGGTCCTCGGTCTCTCGCGCCGCGCCCTCGGGAATCTGGCCGACGTACGTCCGAGGGAAGACCGTCGGCGTTGCGTCCATCCTCGCCTTGGTCTCATCGAAGAGGCGCCGGGCCTCCCCGGAGAGCCGCGAGGGATCGAACCCCTTCTCCGGATTGAAGATCGACCTGATGCCGACCGCGCGGTCCATCGCCTCGCGTGCGACGGCGAAGGCCTCCACCAGATAGGACTCCTGCGGCTCGCCCTTGTCGTGACGCGCGCGGAACTCCAGCATCTTGGCCCGAAGCTCCGAGTCGCTCATCGCGCGGGTCTTCGATTCAAGACTGTTGATCGCGTCCGTCCGGGACGTGTACTTCTTCACGAATCGCTCGTTCCGCGAACCGATGATGCGGTTCAGGATCGGGCCGACGACGGGAATGCCTGATGTTGCCATGGCTGCCTTCTTCGGGTGTCGCTGGGTACCGAACCCCAGAGAGCGAGCACCCGCGTGTCATGCGTGTGATTCATTCAAGCGCCGATCGGCCCCGACGAGGCAAGCCGCCACGTCACGAAAGCCGCCGACGCACCAACCGGTTGATATGAGAGAAATGCCCGCGTGCGCGAGGCGTGCCCGCCGACGCGGGGCAGTCGCCTCAGAGCGTTGCCGGGGGCGGCTGGGCGAAGATCGCGTACGTCCAGATCGAGTTGGAGGCCGAAGGCCCGAATCCCAGAGGCGCCATCGAGCCGGCGAGCCGCGCCGGCGGGATCGCCTGTCCGGCCATCGGCAGATCGGCAACGTCCCGAGCCGAACCCTTCAGGAGGTCTCTGACGGCTTTGGCGATGGCGCCCTGCCACTGGCGCGCCGTGACGGCTCGGGCGGTCGACGTGCCGGAGCCGCCCCGATCGCCGGCCACCTCACGCGCGAGGTCGTTCCAGACCCGCTCGACGTTGCCGCAGAAGGCCAGTTGATAGGCCGCCAAACCCCAGGCCCCCGGGGCCACGCCCGCGCCGAGCGCGACGGCGATGAGCAACGCGACCCCGGCCAGACGCTGGCGCGCCTGATCCCCCGGGTTGGGCTTGGTCGTCTGCCGCTCGTTGGAAGTTGGGTCTTGCATCGACGGGGCAATTATCGACCGATCGACCCACCCGAGCAAGCGGTAGGGTTCAGATCGCTGGCGCTCTGTCGGCCGGGACGGCGGGGTGCTCGCCCCCACTCCATCCGTCGGGTGTGCGTATTCTGGTCCCGCCAGGGGGCAGCGTCCGATATCGAACCGGCCCGGCGCACAGGACGCGTCGGGTCCTTCGGATCGCTCGCCCGAGGCGGGAGTTCCGACGTGTCGAAGCCGAACCCGAGCGACAAGGACGCCAAGATGGTTGCGACCCGCCAGGCGCTCCCCCCGACCCGTGAATCGATCACGCACAAGTTCTCGATCGACAAGCACGAGGGCTATCTGACGATCGGCCTCTACCCGGACGGCTCTCCCGGCGAGATCTTCATCAAGATCGCCAAGGAGGGCTCGGCGATGTCCGGCATGTGCCAGGCCTTCTGCCGCGCCTTCTCGATCTCGCTGCAGTACGGTCTGACCGTGAACGACGCCGTGGCGCGGTTCAAGGGCATGCGATTCGAGCCGATGGGGATGACCAGCAACCCGGACATTCCCGAGGCGCTGTCGATCGTCGACTACGTCGCCCGGTACATGGACCTGCACTACGGAACGCTGCCTCCGCGGCGCTGACGCTGGTTAGAGACCGGTCCTCCATCGATTCCAGATCGCCATGGCCATGAGGGCGTAGAGGCGTTGGCCGTGGTCGTGTCGGCCCGCCGCGTGATCCTGGATGAGGCATGCCACTGCTTCCGGTCGGAAGCCCTCCCCATCGAACAGGCCGCCGAAGGCGTCCGGCGCCCCGAGCGACGCGTGCATGAGGTCGCGCATGGCCCCCGGTTGCCGGAGCCACTTGCCCACGGGGATTGCGAATCCCGACTTTCGCCCGTCCACCACCTCGCGCGACAGAACGCCCCGGGCGGCGGCCCTGAGCATCCCCTTTCGGCCACCCTTGAGCAGCGCGCGGGCCGGGGTTGCCGCGGCACGCCAGACCAGTTCGCGATCCATCATCGGAGCGCGGACCTCGAGTGCGACGCGCATGGAGGCGGTGTCGACCTTTCGAAGGAGGTCTCCGGGCAGGTACGTCTCCAGGTCCACTCGCTGCGGCTCGCGGGGAACCTCGCAGATCGCGTGATCGTCGGTTCGGACTAGTTGCTGCCGCAATCGGGTCGGGAAAATGGCCACGAGATCGGCGTACCCCGCGCCGCGGGCGGCTGCGCACAACCTCGCGAGTCTCGCCGAGACCGACTTGGGATCTCGCTCGCTCCAGGGCAGATGGCCGAGCAGTCGCCACGCGAAGCCGGCATCGCGCAGCCAACGTGCCGCCACGTGGCGCTCGTATCCCGCGAAGAGTTCATCGCCGCCATCGCCGGAGAGCGCAACCTTGACCTCGCGACGGACGGCGCGGCTGAGCCAGTGCGTCGGGAGGAGCGAGCTGTCGCCGAGGGGAAGCCCGAGCCACTGGATGAGCGACTCAAGATCGGAGGCGGGATCGGGCGCGACATCGAGCACGGTGTGATCCGACCCGATCCTCGCGGCGGTCATCGCGGCGAGTTCGGACTCGTCGTAGGCCGCGTCCGGCATCCGCATCGTGAAGGTGCGGAGGCGCTCTCCCCTTGCAGCGAGGAGACGCTGGGCGGCGGCTGCGATCAGGCCTGAGTCGATCCCTCCGGAGAGGAAGCATCCGAGGGGCACGTCGGCTTCGAGGCGCTGCTCGACAGAGCGCTCCAGCAGCGACCGGGCGACGGCGGCGTTCAAGGGGAGGGAGCGTCGGGACTCGACCTCGATGGAGACGCGTCGACGCCCGGTCCTGGATTCGGCATCGAACCACGCGATCTGTCCCGGCTTGAGCTCGCGGATGCCCTCCCACGGTGTTCCCTCGTCCCATCCGAAGGCCAGCCAGCGGAGCATGGAGCCGCGTTCGATGCGAGTGGCCCGCTCGAGCCCGGCGACAAGGTCCGACGCCCAGCCGGCGTCGGCGCCCTCTCTCGCCATCAGGCGCAGGACGGTGCAGACCCCTGCGGCGGAGCTGGCAAAGACCACGAGCGTCTCGGGTGCGTCGCCAGCGGTCGGCTCGTCGGGCGCGTGGTCGCCGGGCGCGTGGCGTGTGCCGATCGCGGCGAAGTACAGGGGCTTCTCGCCCACCATGTCCCGCATCAGCACGAGGGATCGCTCGGACTCGTCCCAGAGGGCGGCGGCGTACATGCCTTCCAGATGATCCTGGAGCGATCTCCCCCACTGCCGATGGCCGTGCAGCAGGACCTCGGTGTCGCTGTGGTCGGTCGCGAACTCGTGGCCGAAGGCCCGCAACTCCTCCCGGAGGGCGCGGTGGTTGTAGATGCAGCCGTTGAAGGCGATCGCGACCGCACCGTCGGCGGTCCCGCGCGGGGCGAGGACCATCGGCTGTGCACCGCCGGCGGGGTCGATGATGGCCATTCTGCGATGGACGAGGGCGAGGTGGGTGACGGAGGCGCCGGTCCCCGGCATACGCGTCCGCCAGCGTCCGGCGCCGTCGGGGCCGCGAGCGGCGATCGATCGGTCCAGGGCGTCCAGCCACCGCTCGGGGATTGCCACCTCGGGAGAGACGATCGGCGCGATGCGCATGATGCCCGCGATGCCGCACATGGTCAGGCAGCGTACCGCCCCGCGTGCAACCTTTCCCGTCCGCTTGCAACCCGTCCCGGTTGAGGGGACACTCTGCGGGTCGAACCCGGAGAGGAACCGCCCGATGCCCCATCGCTTCACGCCCACACCGAAGGACAAGTTCACGTTCGGCCTCTGGACCGTCGGCAACGCGGGTCGCGATCCCTTCGGGCTGCCGACGCGGCGAGGGATGTCTCCCGCGGAGATCGTGGACCTTCTCGGGGAGGTTGGCGGGGTGCACGGGGTCAACTTCCACGACAACGACCTGGTGCCGATCGACGCGAGCGCGTCCGAGGCCGAGACGATCAAGTCGGACTTCGGCAAGGCGCTCAAGCGGACCAAGCTCAAGGTCGCGATGGCGACGACCAATCTCTTCTCGGATCCGGCGTTCCGCGACGGCGCCTTCACCAGCAACGACGCGGAGGTCCGGGCGTATGCCCTGCAGAAGACGATGAAGGCGATGGACCTCGGGGCGGAGTTCGGGGCGCAGGTGTACGTCTTCTGGGGCGGGCGAGAGGGCGTCGAGACGGACGGGTCCAAGGACCCGATCGAGGCGGAGCAGCGGTTCCGTCGGGCGATCGACTTCCTGTGCGCGTACTCGATCGACAAGAACTACGGGTACAGGTTCGCGCTGGAAGCGAAGCCCAATGAGCCCCGGGGGCACATGTACTTCCCGACAACGGGGCATTATCTGGCGTTCATCCCGACGCTGCGGCATCCGGAGATGGTCGGGGTGAACCCCGAGGTCGCGCACGAGCACATGGCGGGGCTGAACTTCTGCCACGGTGTCGCCCAGGCGATCGGGGCGGACAAGCTGTTCCATATCGATCTCAATGACCAGGAGTTCGGGCGCTACGACCAGGATTTCCGATTCGGTGCGGCGAACCCGAAGGGGGCGTTCTTCCTTGTGAAGCTGCTGGAGGAAGCGAAGTACCAGGGCTTCAAGCACTTCGACGCGCACGCGTATCGGACGTCGGATCGGGATGACGTGATCGAGTTTGCGCGCGGGTGCATGCGGACGTATCTGATCCTGAAGGACAAGGCCCGGCAGTGGTCGGAGGACTCGGACATCCGGTCGCTGCTCAAGCAGATCAACCGGGGGGGCAAGGATCTCGACGCGCTCTCGGTGAGATACTCCAAGGCGCATGCGGAGACGCTGCGTGCGATGAAGTTTGATCGCGAGTCCCTTGCGTCGCGTCCGCTCCCCTATGAGAAGCTCGACCAGCGGACGATGGAGATCCTGATGGGGGTGTGACGGGCGCGCGGAAAGCCCGCACGCATGGCGCGAAGTCGCAAATCGCAAATGGCGAATGGCAGATAAGAAGCGGCATCAGGCGGCGGGGCGGTCGCGGGCGTGGCGGGATCGCGAAGAGAACGCAGAGGGTGCGGAGGAATCAGAGTCACGCAGAGGGGGAGAAGCGTCTGAACGCGAAGATCCCGAAGGCCGCGGAGAAGCGGGGGGAGAAGGGTCAGAGGGGGGAGGTTCGGAGGGCGCGGGGGCGGGTTGGGCGGTGTGTGCCGCGGCGTTCGCCGGGTCCGTCGAGCCCGTCGGCTGTGGCGTTCGGGCATCGACGGGTTCCGGCGACGCGCAGCCCCGCGCATCCTCAGCGACAGTGGATTGACTGGGGGAGGGAACGCCCGAGTGTGCGGGGTTCTCTGTGTTTCCCGGGCAAGGCGCCCGGGAGTTCGAGTCGTTCG
>JAPKGU010000054.1 GCA_026647565.1 Phycisphaerales bacterium
TCCGCCCCCCACGAGCAGGACTCCACCGGCGATCCTCCCAAGCCAGACGACGGCCTCCATCGAAACCGTACCTCACGCCATGGACATGGCAACGGAAGAGACCATCCCCAGACCCTGAGGGTCCATCGCGGCAGCATAGTGCAAAACGTCCACTTTGGACGGATTGACGATGCCGAGTGTGGCGACGATGTTGCCGGTGGAACACCAGCGGGTCGGGTTCTGCTGCCAGGCCATGGCCGCGACGAGGTCCTGGGGCTTGTTCTGGCGAACGAGTTCGAGCATTTCGCGGTCATGCTGGAAGACTCTGTTCCGGAACGCAGCTGCTTCCGCCTCGTCGCCCCCAAGCTTCTGCTGATCGCCGAAGGCCGGTCCGACATGGCTGAGGTCAGCCGAACTGACGATCAGCGTTTTCCCGGGGATCTCGGCGAGAATCTCCTTCATGGCCTCGATGAACGGCTCGAGTGCGACGCCGGAGCCGTCGTAGGACTCGCCGTTATTGACGGTCGGATCGTGCACGAGCACGCCGACCACTTTGCAGAAGTTGCCGGCGTCGTCGGCGCCGAGGCAGTGCTGGATCCAGGGAATCTGGAGTTCGATCGAGTGCTCTCGCTCGTGATCGAATCGGTGCTCGAAGACCTTGTCTCCCAGTCGCTTGCGCAAGTGCGCGATGACTTGCTCGTCGACGGGACAGGTTCCCAGCGGGCTTTGGTAGCCCTTGTCGCATGCCGCGATTCCGGTGCCGAGGCCGAAGTGATTGGTCCCGAGGACGATGACGCGATCGGGCCTGTCGACGACGCGCATGCGTCCCCAGACGTTGGCGTAGTTGACCCACCCACGCCCGTAATCGACGTGCGGAACGACCACGGCGCGAGGGAGCTCGTCGAACGAGGGATTCGGAGCGGATTCGAGCGCCTTGGAGACCCAAAGGTCCATCATTTCCCGGAGTTTCCGGGGGCCGTGCTCGGCCCGCTGCTCGTCCGTGGTGCCCTCGCCAAACTCCTGGTTCACGATGGCGTCTGCAAAAGCGGCCGTCGACGCCGGGGGCAGCACGGGTGAGGAGTCGAACTCCTTGTGCAACACCTCGAGCATTGCGTCGAAGGTGGGGCCGAAGAGGAGCCCGGCATCGTCGAGCTGGGCGATCAGTTGCTCAAGCACGGGCGGCGTCAGCCCTCGCCCGATCTGGCTGACGATCTCATCTACCGAACGATTTCCGTCCATA
Organism: Phycisphaerales bacterium; assembly: GCA_026647565.1. Lineage (GTDB taxonomy): Bacteria > Planctomycetota > Phycisphaerae > Phycisphaerales > UBA1924 > JAHBWV01. The sequence goes on from JAPKGU010000054.1 coordinate 1,220, forward strand.
AGTGGAAGGATGAGCTGGGCCGCGGGCATCGTGAAGACGACCTTGGATGAAATCTGCCGTGCGTCGGCGAGGCCCAGGACCTGTTGCTCACCCATCTGGGCCGGGAAACCGCGAACTGGGCGGAGCTTGGGCTTTGCGTGATGTGGCTTCGAGCCGTCAAACGGGGGGATCTGAGGTGGGGAGGATTCCGGGGAGTTGGAGTCGCGTGGGCCTGTCGTGCTCATGTTGGGGTGATCGTAGGTGTGACTTGGGCGGGTGAGGCACGGTTGGGTGGGCCAGTTTCAAGGAGATGTGGGACGGTGGTGGTCGTTCGACCGGCAAGGGCTTGGCCGGACTGAGATTCAGCGCTAGACTCTTGGCCCTTCGCGGAACGGTGTTCCGCATGGGTTCAGCGAGGCCTATCTCATGACCACGTTCAAGCCCGGACAGCAGGTCAAGTGCACTGTCACCGCCCTGCCCAAGACCGATGACCAGAACTCCACGATCGAGCGGCTCATGCGCCGCGACGCCGGCGCGAAGCGTGCGCTGAAGAAGGGCCATCGCCGGCGCCAGCAGGAGATGGTCGTGTACAACCGCGGCAACCGCGACTGGTACAAGCGGGAGAAGTGCGGCAAGGTCGTTCGCGTGTTCCAGGGTGCGTCGTGGTCCATGCCCTACACGCTGGACCTCGCGCATGATCTCAAGGTCGTCGAGTCGTTTGTCAAGATCGAAGCGGCCTGAGACGGCCCCCGACGTTGACGCCGCGAGAGTCGCGGACGCTCCGGACGCGAAGCGCGCGGCCATTGAAGGAGCGAGTTCATGATCACCACCGACAAGGCCGCGGCGATTGCTGCGGCCTGTTTCTTTGTATCGGCGCTCTCGGTGCCTGGGTGCGAGAAGCCGGGCACGAGCGCCACGAGCACCGGCGCGGCTTCGACGGGCCAGACCGATCCTGCGCCGATCACGCACACGTACAAGACCAGGGGCATCATCATGTCGTTGCCCGTGCCGGGAAACCCCGCTTCGGAGCTGCAGATCCAGCACGAGGCGATCGACGGATTCGTCGGCGCGTCGGGCGAGATCGTCGGCATGAACGCGATGACAATGCCGTTCCCGCGCCTTGCAACGGGCGTGACGCTCGACGGCCTTGCGAAGGGCGACAAGGTCGAGTTCACGTTCACAAACACGTGGTCGGGGCCTGCCGGATCTCGGCGGCCGGACTGGGTCGTCGATTCGATGGCGAAGCTTCCCGCGGACACGGAGCTTGTCTTCGGTAAGAAGCAGACCCCCGCGCCGGGCGGTCCGTGATCACGCGGGCTTCGGGCCGGATGAATCCAAGGGGACGAAAGAAAAACCCGGCACTCAGCCGAAGGCCAAGCGCCGGGTCTCGTGGGGGTCAGAAAGAAGCTTGATCCGTCTCGGGAGAGAGAGAACACCCGGGACATCGATCTGTTCGAGCGGCGCGTGCGGGCGGTTCCAGAAAGTTGCAAGAGAGTGCGCGGGAACTTTTTCGGGGTGCCGAGAACACGCGGCGCCTTCGCAGAATGGGCGTTGTTCTGGCGGAAACTGGTGCTTTCACCGATTCGGCGCGGATGCCGTCATTCCGTTGGCTCGGCGCCGGGGCGCGGCGCGGGCTTCAGTCCCAATCGCTCGACGACCTTGAGCAGATCAGACCAGACCTTGGCGCGGTTCTCCGTCGTGTAGGCACGAAGGAGGAACGCGGGGTGGTACGTCGGCATGACGGGGACGGCGTGTCCCGACGGAGTATTGAACGAGGCCCAGAGGCCGCGCAGACTGGACATCGAACTGGTGGACCGCAGGATGAGCCGCGTGGCCGGAAGCCCGAGGGTGACGATGGCTTCGGGACGAACGATGTCGATCTGCTCGTAGAGGAACGGCGCGCTGGCCTCTGCTTCTTCAAGGGTCGGAGTCGCGTTGTTGGGCGGGCGCACTTTCAGGACATTGGCGATGTAGACCGACTCGCGTGTGAGTCCCATCGCCGTGATCATCCGCTGGAGCAGGTCTCCGGCACGCCCCACGAACGGACGCCCGGTCAGGTCCTCCTGCTCTCCGGGCGCCTCGCCGATGAACATCAGCCGCGCCTGCGGGTCGCCCTCGCCGAAAACGATGTTCGTGAAGGACTGGATGAACGGTGCATGAGGCGCTTCGCGCTCGTATCGCTGTCGCAGTTCGTCGAGCAGGCGCTGGGCACGCTCTCGGGTCGGCGCCTCGCCCTTGGCCACGACCGGGGGCATCGAGGCGAGCACTCGGATCTCCGGCGCGAGCGGCGCCACGGGAGCGTCGGCGCGGCGCCCGACCTCTTTGGCCTCGACGATGGTTGAGGCGGCCGAGGTCGACGCCGGCGGCTCCGATCGTGCCGGGTTCGCGTGCATCCCTGGGGCACGATAGACAGGGACAAACCCAACACCCAACAGGCGGGAGGTCCGGGCGTGCTGGGCGACGAGGGACGCGAGCCGGGCAGGCGTTGCGGGTTGATCGGCGCCGGGGGTCATGGCGTCGCACTGTACTCCCGTTTCCCGACCGGCACGCGGGCTGCGGCACGAGAGACTTGAGCCGAACTGGAAAGGACCAGCCCCTGTCAATCGCCGATCTTGAGGGGTCCGGGAGCGGCGTGTCCTTACCTATGCTCCCGCGCCCGAGCGCGTTCCTTCCCGGAACCAGCCACCCGCTCGGTAACAGGAGCCGGCGTCCCATGACCGAGACCTCTTCGCTCAACCGTTCCTGGCTTATCCGCATGATCGTGATCGCGATCGTCTTCATCGGGTTCGGGGCGTGGGGTGCCTGGGACGCGTTCAAGGCCTATCCGGCTCGCGGCGTCCGTCACGCCGAGTTCCTTGAGAAGGAGTACCTGGATGCCGCGGACAAGCGGGGGCGGATCATGTCGGCCTCCGTGCCAAACCCGGCGATGGTCCACGCTCAGATCCAGGGCCAGGGCGGCGCGACCGACGAGGTGGAGAACGCGCGATATCGGTGGCTGAACGCGCTTCGCGTCGTGAATCGTCTGGATGAGTCCTACACGACGATCGCCGACCCCAGCGCGCGGCTGACCGAGCTTCGTGAGAAGTGGGCGACGACGAAGCCGCCCAAGCCCCTGAGCGAGCTCGACATCCCGACGCAGTACCTGATCATGGTGGGCTGCTCGGTGATCGGGCTGCTGGTTGTCGGCGTGATCATCAAGGCATCGGGCACGAAGTACGGGTTTGATCCGTCGACTTCGACGCTGACTCTTCCGGGCAACCACACCGTGACGCCGGCCGATCTCGCGGATGTGGACAAGCGCAAATGGCACAAGTTCATTGTCTTCCTGAAGCTCAAGCCGTCCCACCCGACGCGGGCCAACGAGGAGATCAAGATCGATCTGCTGCGTCATGCGAAGGTCGAGGGATGGGTGCTGGCGATGGAGGCGGCCGCGTTCCCGGAGCTTGCCGCGGCATCGCGCTCGACCGACGCGCAGACCACCGACGCCCTGAATCAGGGGCAGCAGGGGCAGCAGGGGCAGTCCAGCGGCGAGCAGCAGGCCTGATGGTGGATGTCGGGAACCGAGTGGCGGACACTGACCGACGGATCGACTGCCCGGTGGCGGCGTGGCGTGGCGCGTTGAGCGGGCGGGTGGTGTGATGATCAACCCGGGCGAGGCTTTCCGAAGAATGGGTGGAGTTCGCGTGAGGCGGGCGTCGGGCGGACTCGGAGCACGCACGTGCTGATCACGGTCATTGCGGGCATCACGTTCTCTCTCGTGGCGATCCTCGGTGTTGTGCTGACCGCTCTGACGTTGTCGGGTCTGTGGCTGCCGGTCGCCGGCGCGATCGTCTGGGAGGTCGCCTTTCCGGGGACATTCTCCTGGTGGACGGTTGGAATCGCGGCGGTGCTCTGCCTCGGCGCCGAGGCGGTGGAGTTCTTCGGCGCGGCCCATGGGTCTCGCAAGTCGGGGGGCGGGAGGGCCGGGGCTTGGGGCGCGACGATCGGGGGTTTGATAGGCGCGGTGCTGGGATCGTTCGTGTTTCCGATCGTGGGCACGATCATCGGAGCGGTGGCGGGAGCCGGGGTGGGTGCGATGTCCTTTGAGCGTGGGATCGCGGCCAGGAGCTGGGGCGACGCACTGAAGACCGGAGGGGGCGCGGCCAAGGGGCGGGCCGTGGCCCTCGTGGTCAAGGTCGTGATCTCGATCATCGTCGGCGTCTGGATCGCGATCGCTTCGATCGGATGAACCGATCCTGAACAATCGGGGGCGTGCGGGCGGGGGCGCGAGCCGATATGCTGTGGACGATCATGCCGCGCGGCGGAGCCGAGCGAGAATCAGCAACGGAGTAACGCTGGAATGCCGAAGGCCGCTCTGAGTCAGGCCAGGTCGGGCAAGGGCACGAAGGACGGAACGGACACCGAGACCGGCGTCAAGAACTTCGTCCTCGACACGAACATCCTGCTCCACAACCCGAACGCACTGTTCGTGTTCAAGGAGCACAACGTGATCATTCCGTTCACGGTGATCGAGGAGCTCGACAAGCTCAAGCGAAAGGAAGACGACCTTGGCCGGAACGCGCGTGAGACGATCCGCCACCTGGACCGCCTGAGGATGCAGGGCCGCCTGACCGACGGCGTGGCGTGGGGCGCGTTCAGCCCGCGGGTCGGTGCGGCGGCGTCCGTCGGGGCCGAGGGCCAGACGGGCACGATCCGGATCGACGTCGGAGAGCACGAGCGTCCGGACGCCATTCGCGAGGAGATGCCGGACAACCGGATCATCGCGGTCGCCTGGGGGCTTCACAAGCAGGGTGTGCGGACGGTGTTCGTCTCGAAGGATCTCTCGGCGCGGATCAAGTCCGACGCGCTGGGCATCAAGACCGAGGACTTCGAGAACCAGAAGGTCGACTCGGAGCGTCTGTATACGGGCTACCTCAACCTGGAGGTTCCGGACGAGCTGATCGATCGCCTGTACAAGGACCGCCTGCTGCCGGTGGATCAGCTGGCTGAAGCGCTCACGGTCCATGACGACGAGCGCGGCTCCTACACGCGCGAGATGACGGCCAACCAGTTCGCGGCGCTCCGCAGCAAGGAGGACCCGGATCACTCGGGGTTGTGCCGCCGGCTGGCGGACACGGACCACGTGATTCCGGTGACGGGGCCTCGCAAACCGGTGTACGGGCTGATGGCGCGGAACGTGCAGCAGACGATGGCGTTCGATCTGCTGATGGACGACGAGATCCGTCTGGTGACGCTGCTCGGCGGTGCGGGCACGGGGAAGACGCTGCTGGCGATCGCGGCGGGCATGGCCAAGGTGTTCGCGGAGGAGCGTTACGACAAGCTGCTGGTGGCGCGTCCGATCATGCCGCTTGGTCGGGACATCGGGTATCTGCCCGGCGACAAGGACGAGAAGCTCGGGGCATGGATGCAGCCGATCTTCGACAACCTGGAGTACCTGCTGTCGACGCGCGGCGCGCAGCTGCAGCAGACGGCCGAGAGCCACACGAGCGAGCAACGGATCGAGAAGCTGATCGCCGACGGCCGGCTGGTGCTGGAGCCGCTGACGTACATCCGCGGACGGTCGATCCCGCACCAGTTCATGATCGTGGACGAGGCCCAGAACCTGACGCCCCACGAGGTGAAGACGATCGTGAGCCGCGTGGGCGAGGGCACGAAGCTGGTGCTGACCGGCGACATCGGGCAGATCGACAACCCGTACCTCGACTCATCTTCGAACGGGCTGTCGTACACGGTGGAGAAGATGAAGGGGCTTGGGCTGGTCGGGCACGTCACGCTCGCCAAGAGCGAACGCTCGGAGCTCGCGAGTCTGGCTGCGGCACGGCTGTGAGGCGGGAGGGATCTACGGCAGCTTGCCGGCCAGCGCGGCGCTGACGAGTTGCTGCTGGCGCTCGAAGTACTCGCGGTACCGGGCGTCGGTCTCGATCAGAAGCGCCCGTCGGATCCGCTCGAGCGTGGCGTCGTCGCGCACGCGCACCATCTCCGCGGCGCGGACCGCGCCGCGCAGCGACTCGATGCGATTGGGGTCTCTCTCGAGCGCCATCCCATAGTACTGCAGCGCATCGGAAGCCCACCCGCTCTTGACGTAGGAGACTGCGATGTTCTCGAGCGGCCTGGGATCGGTCGGCGAGAGGTCCGCCGCGACCTTGAACGCTCCGACGGCCCCGGCGTAGTTCTGCTGCTCCATCATCAGGACGCCGAGGTTGTTCCATGCGGCCGGCATCTCTCGCCATGTCGCAACGGCACGCTGATAGGTCTCGATCGCGGCTGTCGGGCTCCCGCCCTCGGCCAACCGCTGCGCCTCGCGCGCGAGCCGATACCCCTCCTCGCGGTTGCGCGCCATGGCATCGACGGCTGACGCCGGATCGTCCCGCTTTGGCGACGACTCGCACGCGCCCAGAGCGGCACCGAAGGTGCAGACGATCAGCGCGAACGCGATGCGGCTGGACACCGGGCGGTTCATACGGCCTTGATCTGATCTCACTGGCTTCGATCTCACTGGCTTCGCTCCCAGCGTGAGAGTGTCACGTTCACCGACCAAGACGCGATCTCGGGCCTGATCCTGATCGACTGCACCTCAAGCCCCGGTATCCCGTCCACCGACTTCTGGAGCCACGTCATCACATGCTCCAGGCTTGGGTCTCTGAGTTCGTATGGATAGGTGTACAGGGTTGCGCCCCCCTCGTTCCTTCCCGGCCCGCGACGGTGGCTGAGGGGGTCGCGCATCCCCGCCTCCGACGCGAAGTTCTCGAGACGGCTCAGCACGTCGGGCATGGGGACACCGACGCCGCTCCCCGCTGCGTTCTGCGCCAGTTGGTCGTCGAGCCGCTTGATCTCCATCGCCATCGTTTCGATCCGCTCGGCCTCGACGACTCGAGACTTGAGCTGACGCCGGGCCGCGCCCCGCTCGGACGCCTCGACGGAAAGAAAGATAAGGGAGGCCGCGAAGAGCACGGTTGCAAGGAGCACCAGGTGCCGGGGACGGTTCTCTCGCTCGGCCTGTGCCGCGGCGGAGGCGACGTCGAATCGCTCGTCGAGAGAAGCGCGGTTGGTGGGATCGATCCGCGGCGCGTTCATGAGCCGACCTGCTTTCCGGCCGTCGGCCCCCACTGTCCGCTGAGCGAGCAGCGGACGCGTCGGTCGCCGGACTCGCCGGCGCTGCGGATGTCGGCCTTCCACTGGATGCTCAGGCCCTCGATGTCGCGGCACGCCGCCTCGATCTCCTGGGCGGTTGCGGTGTCGGGGACATAGAAGGTCACGACGCCGTTGGCCGGGCCGAGGTTGATCTCTTCGAGCGAGACGGTGGGCATGGAGAGCAGGAGCGAGAGGGCGTCGAGTTCGCTGAGGATGGGCTTGGCCGGCCGCATCGCCTCGGGGGGCATGGCGCGCTTGCGCATCTGCTCAAGCTCGGACTCCAGCTCCTCGCGCATGAACGGGCTTTCGGCAAAGTCGGGCCTGATCCCGGCGACGATCTCTCTCGAGCTCGATCTCGCGTCGCGGGCCTTCTGGCGGAACTCCTCGGCGTCTGCACCGAGACGCCATCCGACAACGCCGACGAAAGCGGCTGCGGCGGCGATCGAGCCCGCGAGCCATCGGTACATCGATTTGTGCGCTCGAGATGGGCGGGCGCCGAGTGAGGCGAGGGTTCCAGCGCCGGCGGCAAGGTCGATGGGTGTCTGGTCGATGCGTTCGGCGACGCGCCGGAGCGTTGATCCGATCGGATCGTTATCGATCGCAAGATCGACCGTCGCGGTGGGAATGCCCTCGGTCAGTATGCGCCCGAACTCCGGTGTCGTGACGGCGCCCAGATTCTCGGCGTCGAGGTCGGGGGTCAGAACGATGATGCGTGCGGGGAGCGTGCCCGTCTGAACGCTCCAGGAGAGGAACTCGGAGACGAGGCGGTGGGCCTGGTCCTCCGCGACCCGAACCTTTGGTCGCTCTTCGCCTTCGGCTGGCTCGACCGGTTCGACGGTCGGCGTGGGCAGCAGCAGCGATCCTCCGGCCAGGAGCGAGGCGTTTCGAGACCAGCACCAGACGATCCTTGCGCCGGCGGGGTCGACGAGCACGATTGCGATGGTGCTGACCGACTCGGCCTCGGCTCGCGAGGCCGCCGAGGCGGGATGCGAGTCCCAGGCCCTGGCCATCGCGTGCCAGATGGACATGGCGGCCCCGACCTGAACGCCGGCCCGGTCGAGCTCGTCTACGAGGAGTCGGGCCGACGCATCCGGCATCGCGATGACGGGTACGCGGACGCCTGCGCCATCAGCCGGCGCCATCTTGGTTCGGGGCGCGCGGAACGGGCGTGGTCGCGAGGCGCCGACGTGGCCACCGTCGGCGGGGCGTGCGGAGAGATCGTCGGCCTGGAGCAGGGGCTCCAGGGCGACCTCGGCGCGATCGCCGAGCACGGAAGCGACGGTCGAGATCGCGCTTGCCTGGGAGCCGTCCGCGTCGAGACCCGGTGCGGCCTTTTGTCGCAGCACGGCCTCGATCACTGGCCGATCAAAGGACGGCGCTCCGGCCCAGGTGCAGATGGCGGCGTCGGCGTCGAGGCAGAGCACGTCGAGGAGGCCGGATCCGCGACCCGTTCCCAGTCGCTCGCGGATCCATGCCGCGAGCATGGCCGTGTGCTTCCGAGACTGGCCGTCCATGGCCTGGCCCTGGGACTCCTGGGGTGACCACGATTCGTCGGTGCGGAGGCCTGCGAGGCGCGCGCCCCGGACGCGCACGCCGCGATCCGCTCGCTCGATATAGCACACGCGCGGGCTGCTCATCGATCGTCTCGCCAGTTGCGCTCGCCCGGCTCGCCGGAGCGCTCGCGCCCTTCACCGGGCGGACGCCGGATCATCCGCTGCTGCCCGCGTGCCTGCTCGCGCACTCGGCGGAGCAGTTCCTCGCGTGACATCTCCTCGGAGCTATTCGGCTGCGCCTCGGCGACGGGCGGTTCCGTGGGCATGACCGGCGCGATGGGCTCCAGTCGGGTGAACGCGGCGCCCTTGCGCTCCGCGCGCTCGATCCGACGTGTCGCGCCGTTGCGTTCCACGACGATGTGCGTCTCGGCGACTTCCGAGAGCCGGACGCCGCTGATCTCCCTGCCGGTCCACATGACCACCTGCCTGCCGTCGATCCGGACGAGCGCCAGGAGTCGACCCGGCTCGCGAATCAGGCCGAGGAACGACACCTCGTCGGTGGCCATCGCGACGGCCGTTTCCCCCGGCACCGGTTCGGCTTCCTCGTCGGGAAGGGGATCGGGGGGGGGCTTGGGTGCGTTGCCCACGGACGAGAGGCGCATGGCGATGCCTCGGGCGTCCACCTCGATGGGGGGCTCCGGCGCGACCGAAAGCGGCTCCGGCTCGGTCGACGGCGCGGGCTTTGACACAACGTCCGTGTCACCTGGCGCCGCGCCCGGCACGCCGAGCACGGCCACGGCCATCCCGCAAACGACCAGCGCGCACGCCCCCAGGCGCGCCCCGTTGGCGATCCTTGACGCCGTGCTCCGATCGATCCGCTTGTGCGGCATGCCTGATCCGTCTCCTGTCCACGCCTGATGCCGACGCCGGGGCTCAGACCCCGACATCTTCCTTCCACATCGGCCCGCACCTCACTGTATCGGCAGTTTCCGCCACGTGAGGAACGAGCTGCTCTTCTCCCATATTGCCTGACCTCGGGACCTTCCGGTGCGGCGGGGCACCACGATGTGCCCCCCTTCTCTGGCGATGATCGAGTCCGCCAAACCGCCTCTGATCTCCACGGTGACGAACCAGAGCGACGGCTCCGGGACCAGCACGTCGTTCAATCGTGCCCGGATCTCGCCCGGCAGCGACAGTGCGATCCCGACCTTTGCGAGATCGGACTGCTGGATCGGCCCCTCAGATCGGATCGTCAGGAGGCGCTGGGCGAACTCCCGCGCGCCTGACGTGCCCGCGATGGCGCTGAACGCCGCTTCCAGCACCTCCGGCGGGGCGGACCGCATGCTCACGGCCAGCGGCCCGACCTCGCGCGTGAGTGGCGGCAGGCCGGGGTCGCGTACGCCCCGGGGGAGGAAGGCCTTCATCGCTCGGGCGTCGGCGTAGTCCTGGCCGCTCAGCCCCGAGGGTGACGCGAGCACGGATCCCTGGGCGTCGGCGAAGGCGACCGACGCGATAATTCCATCGCCGAGATCGAGCGTGAGCACGACGTCGCCGTCCGTCACGAGCGATGCCAGGGACTGGCCCGAGAGCGAACGGATCCACGAGTCGATGATCTCCTGGAATCCCTTGGCGGAGTGGTGGCGCTGGTAGGCATCGATCTGGCGTGCCGCGGAGAGTCGCTGGGTCATCTGGCGCTCGATCATGACGGCGATCATCGCGGTGGCGCTCACGGTGGTGAGCAGAGCCATGACCATGGCGTACGACCGGTGACGCCGAGCACGGGTTCGGGAGGTTCGGGCGGGCATCACTCGCCTCCTTGCTGCGGCCTGCGCGGGGGCAGTCGCCTCTCGCCGGTGCCCTCCGCGTCGCGACGCTGACGCTGGATGCGAATGTCCCCTTCCGGCGCCTGTCCGTCACTCATGCCGGGGCGATTGATGCTCCCACGGCGTGCGGGGCGACCACTGACAGGGCCTCCTTCGCGATCCCCGCCTGCGCCGCCCGCGCCGCCGCCTCGGCTGGCGAGGGCCTGGTTCATGCGTGCGGCTTCGATCTGGGCGGGCTCGCGGACCGTCGCCCAGCCCACCTCGAACATCCAGTTGGCGTACACACCGGATGTCGTTCGGATCTCGAGCTGTACGTACGCGGGGAGCTCGCCCGAGTATGTCGCGGCGTAATCGGGCATCAGCTTGCGGCCGCGATAGACGGACCAGCGGCACATCTCCAGACCCCGGATGAGCGGGATGGCTGTCGAGTCCATACGTGGGTCGATCAGGAGCGACGGTGACCCGGTGGCGCCGGCGCTGGTGGGCGTCGTGCGCGTGGCTGCACCACTCGTCTCCCGATCGACGGGCTCGAGCGCCGCCATTCCGAGCACCTCGACGGCGGACGGATTGATGGGAGGTTCAATCGGCCTCCACCACAGAGTCCATCCCTCGCGCGCGGAGGACTCGGGATTGCCCGTCTCTTGCGATTGATCGCGGCCATCGAAAGGGGCGGGCCCGGGGGGTGTGAGCTCGAATGTGCCCCAGAAGATCGGCACCAGTTCCGAATCCGCGCCCTCCTCGTCCTGCGCGTCTTCCTCGGTGGGCTCCTGATCCTGGGCCCGCGCCGTCTCCTGCGCCTCGGATTCCTCCGTTGTGCCTGTCAGCGCGCGGCGCGTGCTTCGGGCGACCGCTCCGGGCACGACGAAGGCCTGCTCCGGGAGCGGGAGCGAAGTCACGGCGACCATCAGGCGCTGCGCCCCCCTGCCATCGACCGAGAGCTCGCCCGCGGCACTGGTCGTTGCGTCGGTCCCGGTCGTGGTGGTCAAGACGCCGAGCGCGGTCCCGGCCGCGAGCATCGGGTCCATGCCCATTGGTGCAAGGACGAAACGGGGTGTTGGAGTGAACGAGACCTGGCCTGCGAGCGGCTCGGCTGGAGCGCCGCCGGTCCGGTTGCTCACGGGCGCGCTGCCCCCGGCCATGGCCATGGACCCGATTGCGCGTCGGATGACGATCTGCGCCTGCTCAAGCTCCGCTGCGCGAGCGAGCCGGTCGACCGAGCCCGAATCGGCCCGATCCAGGACACCGATGATGGCGACCACGACCAGGAGCACAAGCGTGCCAAGCGTTGCGGCCAGAAGCGTCTCGATCAGGGTGAAGGATCGCTTCATGGGCGTCCTCCTGTGCCGGGGCGTCTTGGGACGTTGCCGGTGCCGGGCTGCCCGGTGCCGGAGCCGCCGGCGCCACCAGTCCCACCACTGCCACCAGCACCACCGGTCGGGATGCCGCCCATGGCTTCGAGGAGTTCCTGCATCTTCCCCGGCTGGTTGAGCATGTTGGTCGCGGAGTCGGGATTGCGGAACGCGAGGAGGTCGATGAGGCGGCCGAAGCGTGCGTGGGGGATCCCCTCCTGCAGCTGCATGGAGCCGCCGGACTCTTCGCTGAGCCAGACCGTGACGGTGACCATGCGGTACCGCCTCTCGGGCGGGATCGTGCTGCGTGCCTGGCGTCCTGTGGGCGCGTTTGCTGCGGCGGTCGGCGGTGCTTCAACCGCGTTGAAACCGACGGGCGATTCGCCCACGGACCACCGGTATCGGTGTGCGCCGTACTCCAGGGGTGTCAGGGTGCTCGGGAGCGCGCTCTTGTCGTCGAGGTACTGGAGCATCATCCGATTGGCGAGTTCGCCGCACGCGAGCGTGTGTGTCTGTCGCAGTTCGATGCTCTGCATGAACGAGACGGCGCCGAGCACAGTGGAGCAGAGGAGGGCGACGATGGCGATGGCGGCGACGACCTCAAGGAGAGACATCGCGCGGCGCCCGCGTACATCCCGGCGTTTCCCGAGATGGGTCTCTGTCCAGCGCGCTCTGATGGGGATTCCCCGGGGCACGTGTCGGGCTCCATCCGGCGCGGGCTCACTCAGCCGCCGCTCGGCTGCTTCTCGTCCATGGTCCAGACGTTGATGTCGTCCTCGGTCCGCAGCTCGCCGTCGGGGCCGGCCGAGATCAGGTCGTAGGGACGGCCGTTGGTGCCGGGCACCTTGTACCAGAACTCGTTCGCCCAGCCGTCCTGCGGCGTCTTCTCGAGGAACGGCGGCTTGGCCGTCACCAGCATCGAGATCGTCTCGGGGTACTTGCTGTTGTCCAGGTGATAGGACTTCAACGCCGTCGTGATCGTCGCCATGCTCGCCTTGGTCGCGCGGGACTTGGCCCGTTCGGCGCCACCCATGACGCTCACGGCGGCCACCGCCATGAGGACGCCGATGATCGCAACGACCAGGGTGATCTCAAGGAGCGAGAACGCGCGGCGTGTGCGAGGGTGGCGTGCCACCGTCCCGGCAGCCGCCACGTGGGCAGTGCCCGGAATGCTCACACCCGTCCCCTTCGTCTCCGCCCCGCCCACGATTGCAACGCTGTTCATGTCCATGCCTCCGACGATCGGGGAGTGGTTGCTCCCGCTTTCAAACCTACTCGCACAACGCGACGTGGGTTGCTCGATTGTACGTCGGGTGACACCCCGGTTACGCCCCAGAATCGAAGCCCCAAACCCGCTTCCAACGCGTCCGTTCTCCTGCTTTCCGGCCTTTCCGGCATCCGCTTCGACCGCTCATCCCCTTTCCGAGCTTCGCCTTACATGCTCGCGCTGGTCGCTTTGATCAGCGGCACCATGATCGCGAGCAGGAGCGAGCCGATGAACGCGAACATGATCACGATCAGGAGCGGCTCGAGCATCGCCAGCACACGCGATGACTGCTTGTCGACCTCGTCGGTCATGTCCGCCGCGAGCCCGTCGAATGCCTGCTCGAGGTCTCCGGATCGCTCCGCGGCAATGAGCAGTCGCCTGGTCGCGAGCGGGAGGGAGGTGACCTTCTCGATGAGCACGCGGAGCAGACCGCCCTCGATCAGTTTGGTGCGGAGCTGTCTCAGTTCATCGCGAAGTCTGGGATGCCCGATGGCGTTGACTGCAACGCCCAGAGAGTCCGCCAGCGGGATGCCCGCCCGCGTCATCGCTGCCATGACGCTGAAGAACCGCGCGGACTCCTGGGTCAGGACCACCGGACCCACCATCGGGGTGCGGCGCATCAGCCGCATGACCACGCCGAGGATCTGCTTGCGAAGAAAGACGATGCCCGCGATGACGCCGAGGAGCGCCAGCACCAGCAGGAGCCAGCGCGTCCGCATGAAGTCGCCGAGCGCCATCAGCGCGCTGGTGAACCAGGGGAGCTCCACGCCCGAACTCCGGAGCGCGTTGCCGACCTTCGGCACGATCACCGTCAGCATCATCACCGAGACCGCCACGCTGATCGTCATCACGATCGCGGGATAGATGAGGAGTGTCGCGGCCTTTCCCGACACCGCGAGCTGACGCTTGGCGGACATTGCCAGCTGCTTCCCTGCTCCGGCCAGGTCGCCCGTCCGCTCCGCGGCCCGATAGACTGCGATCGATACGGTGTCGAACACGCCGACCTGCTGGCAGGCGTCACCGAAACTCGTGCCCGCGGAGACCAGTTCCCGCATCCGCTCCACGATCGGGCGGCAGGTCGGATGGACCACCGTGGCCGTCACTTCGAGCGCCTCGACAAGGGGGACGCCCCTGGTCAGCAACTGAGAGAGCTGGCTATTGAGCGCCAGGTGGTCCCGGAGCTTCATCTTCGGCGCGGGCGCGACCCAGGAAGGCAGGCGCCACGTCCGCATCAGGACCAGACGCTCCCGACGCAGGGTCTCGGCGAGGGCGCGTTCGCCGGGGGCCTGCCTGACCCCGAACCGACGCCCACCGTGGCTGTTCGCGGCCAGAAAGAGGAACGAGTTTGGTCGCGCCGGTGCCCTGCTCACGTGCTCATCCTACCTGTTCGGCTTCGCGTTCACTTCCTCCCCCCATCCTTACCACGCACTCATTGATCGGCTCCCTCCGCACGCGGACAATATCGACCCATCTCGAGGCCCGTTACGGCCGGGTGACACCCCCGCTCGAGGTTGTGCCCCGGTCGACCCGACGCATACACAGGACACACGCATGCGCGCTCTCTTCAAGCACCACGCCGGCACCGCCCTGAAGTTCGACCCCGAGCGTCCCAAGCCGGTGTGCGGCCCGCGAGACGTGCTGGTCAGGGTGTCGAAGGTGGGCATCTGCGGCACGGACCGGCACATCTGGGAGTGGGACCAGTGGGCGGCGGGGCGGATCCCGGTGGGGATCGTCACGGGCCATGAGTTCGTAGGGGTGATCGAGCAGGTGGGCTCGGCGGTGACCAAGTACAAGCCGGGGCTGCGGGTGTCGGCGGAGGGTCACATCACCAGCTGGATGGACTTCAACAGCCGCACGGGCAACGCCCACATCGCCTCGGACACGCGGATCATCGGGATCGACCGCGACGGGTGCTTCGCCGACTACGTGGTTGTTCCGGAGGAGAACGTGTGGCCGGTGCACGCGAAGATCCCGGACAAGGTGGCGGCGGTGCTCGACCCCCTGGGCAACGCGGTGCACACCGTCATGGCGGCGAACGTCAGCGCCAAGAGCGTGCTGATCTCGGGCGTCGGGATCATCGGGCTGATGGCGGTAACGGTGGCGAAGGCGGCGGGCGCGGGGCGGATCTTCGCGACGGATGTGAACCCGGAGCGTCTCAAGCTGGCGAAGAAGCTGGGCGCGGTCGAGGCGTTCGATGTGCGCCAGGGGACGGGGTATGTGAACGAGATCCGGAGGGCCTGCCGGGGCGAGGGCGTGGATGTGCTGCTGGAGATGTCCGGCGCGCCGTCGGCGTTCGACGAGGGGTTCCGCTCGATGCGGAACGGCGGGACGGCGGCGATTCTCGGCATTCCGTCGAAGCCGATCACGTGGAACATCACGGAGCACGTGGTGTTCAAGGGCGCGACGGTGCTGGGGATCAACGGGCGGAAGATGTTTGAGACGTGGTACCAGATGGAGGAGCTGCTGCTCTCGGGCAAACTCGAGCTGGACGAGATCATCACGCACGAGTTCCCGATCGAGAAGTTCGAGAAGGCGTTCGAGACGATGATGTCCGGTGAGGGGATCAAGGTTGTCATGAACGTGAACGGTTGAGGCGCGCCCGACCCTCGCTCGAGCGTCGCCTATGCCCCATAACAACGGCGGCTTCGCACGGAAATACCCTTGTTTCGGCGACGATCGCGCCTCCGATTCTTGATTCTCGCGTACTGAACACGACGATTGCCCTCCGGCACGGTGCTTTAGGAGAGACACCGGGCCGGATCGCGAGCACCCCGTGCGTTCGGGGACACTGCCGCACGAGAACCCATCGGGAGAGACAAGACAATGCGATCCAATCTGTTCACGAAAGCCGCGTTCGGCGCGGCTGTGCTGTCGTTCGTCGCGGGTGCGACGTCGGCCGTTGATATCTGGGACTTCAACGTCTTCAGCCGCTCGACGATTGGCACAAGCTCTTCGGGTTATGGCTCTGACTTTCAGGGCGCCGCCGGCTCGGTCGGCTCTGCGTGGTTCAGCGGGTTCAGTCTGAATGATGTGGCGGCGGCGTCGCCGTCGCTCGTGCGCGCGTTCTACGGCGGCGGCGACTTCTCAATCGGCGGGACCGTGACGCAGGACGGCATCGAGGTCGCTGGAAACGTCAGCGTGAACTGGGCGACGATCAACGGGCCCATCTATGCCGGGGGCAATCTGGGCGGTTTCGGCGGCACGGTCAACGGGCCTGTGTCCATTGGCGGCACCAAGACGGTCGGCCCGGTTCTGACCGTGAACGGCGTGCTGAGCGAGTCGGCGCCGTTCTCCCCCACCATCGACCTGTTCGATGTGTCGTCGGAGTTCCTGGCGATCTCGAACTTCGCGGCGAGTCTTGCGACCACGACCACGGCCACGAATCTATGGGGCCAGTTGATCATCAACGCGAGCGGGCCGGTCACGGTGGTTGACGTTGCCGCGGCCGATCTCGCGTCGGCATGGGGCATCAAGGTGTCCGGCACGGGAACGGTGGTCATCAACGTCCTCGGTTCGAGCGTGTCCTTCGGTTCGAAGACGTGGACGTACGAGGGCGGGGCTTCGGGCACGTCCACGCTGCTGAACTTGAACGAGGCGACGACGTTCGACCTTTCGGGCGGTGATCATGTGGTGAGCATTCTGGCGCCGAACGCCGCGACGCATTTCTCGTCGGGTCTTGTCACGGGCAACCTGGTCGTCGGCTCATTGACGGGCAGCGGACAGGTGAACTGGAACCCGGGCGGCGGTTTCAACGGTGATGTTCCTGCACCGGGGACGACGATGCTGGCGCTGGCGGCGGGGCTGATCGGTGCGCGACGGCGGCGTTGAGTTGGTTCTGATGTGGCTCTGATCGCGTGGCGCGGGTTCCTGTTGCCGCGGCACGCTCTCGCTCGGATCCTTCGTGTTGTGTGAGCGCACGATCCAGCAGCAACCCCCGCTTCAGCGGGGGTTGTTGTTTCGTGCGTGCCGTCGCGCGTGGGGCCTCACTCGTTCGGCTTGACGACCTCGACGGGCGCGATCCTTTCGAGGGATTCCTTGATCTGCGAGGCATCGCCGGCGACCACGACGACGAGCTTCGACGGATCGATCATCTCCTGGGCGAGGCCGGTGCACTGCTCGGCTGATGTGGAGGAGACCTCGTTCATCATGCTCTTGAAGTAGTCGCGTCCGAGACCCATCGATTCCATGAGCCAGACGTCGCCGGCGACGGCCTGTGGGGTTTCGCGCGCGCCGACGAACGAGCCGAGGATGTACGACTTCGTGTCATTGAGTTCCTTCTCGCTCGGGGACTCGTACTTCAATCGCTCAAGCTCGTCGTAGATCGTCTGAACGGTCTCGGCGGTCGAGGGCGTCTTGGTGAAGGTCGACGCGGAGAACTCGCCGGCGAAGCGGGAGGAGGAGAAGCCGCCACGGGCGCCGTAGGTGAGGCCCTTCTTGACGCGGATGGTCTCGTTGAGACGCGAGTTGAAGGCGCCTCCGAAGTAGCCGCTGGCGACGCGGCTGGTGGCGTAGCGGGGGTCGTGTCGTGTGAAGCCGACTCTGCCGACGCGGATCTCGGACTGCACGGAGCCTGGGCGGTCGACGAGGATGATCTTCGTGTCGGCGGGGGCGGGGATCTCGGGGAGCGTCGTCTTGGGCTTCTCTCCCTCGGCCTTCCAGGCGCCGAGTGTCGAGGCCGCGAGCTGCTCGGCGCGGTCGGGCGTGATGTCACCGGCGAAAATCATGACGGCCATGTCGGGGCGCGCGAAGGTGGCCCACCAGGCGGCGACGTCCTCGCGGGTCAGGGCGTTCACGTCGGTGACCTCACCCGTCTCGGTGCGGGCGTAGGGATGGTCTCCGTAGAGACGCTTGCGGAACTCGCGATCGGCGATGTACGCGGGCGTGTTGCTGGAAATCGTCAGCCCGGTGATGAGCTGGGTGCGGGCCTTGTCGAACTCGTCCTCGGGGAACGTGGGGTTGAGCACGACGTCCGCCATCAGCGCCATGGCGCGATCGAGGTTCTCGGGCAGGCAATCCGCGACGAGGTTGGCGTTGTCCAGGCCGGCGCTGCCGCCGAGCGAGATGCCGCAGGTCTCCATCTCCGAGGCGAGCACGGTTTGAGACTTTGTGGTGGTTCCCTTGGTCAGCATGCCCATGGCCATGCTGGCGGTGCCGGGCTTGGTCTCGGTCCATGCGCCGGCGTGGAGACCGAGTTGCACCGTCACATAGGGAAGCTCGTGGTTCTCGACCACGAGCACGCGCAGCCCGTTGTCGAGTCGGCGCTCGGAGAAGGCGGGCGTGGGATCGAACGACGGGAGCGCCGCGAGGGGCGGCTCGGCGGGAAACGTCTCCGGCCGGACCACGCCGGGGCGGCCCACGATCGGCGGCGTCGTCTCCGGCGCCGCGGTCACGAGCGCCTCGTCCTCTTCCTTCATCTTTCCGAAGATGGTGCCGAGCAGGTTGCGATTGATCTGCATGGCGATCTGACGATTCGGGTCCATGTACTCGGCGGCGACGCGCCGGATGTCCTCCCGCGTGACGGCCCGAATCGCGGCGAGGCGATCGTTCACGTTCGCGGTGCGTCCCTCGAGGACGGCCGCGGAGCCGAGGGCACTGGCCTTGCTGTCCACCGTGAGCGACTCGGTGACGATCCCCTTGAGGAGTTGGTTCTTGGCCTTCGTCAGCTCTTCCTCGGTCACGAGTTCCTCGCGGACTCGGGCCAGCTCGGACTCGATGGTTGCTCGGACCTTGCGCGCATTGGAGCCGAACGGGGCCATGACGGCGCCGAACGCGAGGAGGCCGTCGTCCTCGAGCGAGAGGGCACCGCCCGCGGCAAAGACGGCAGACTTCTGCTCGGCGACAAGCTTCTGATAGAGACGCGACGACTCGCCGCCGCCGACGATGGTGGCGAGCATCTGGAGCGCCCACGAGTCCTTGTGTCCGACGGGAACGGCGCGGTACGCGATTCCGATGACGGGTGCGGGCGCGTTCTCTTCCTTGATGACCACGTTCCGGGGCGCGTCCGGCAGCGGCTCCTTGTAGGCGACGCGGGCGGGCGCTTCGCCGGGCGGGATCCAGCCGAAGTACCGCTCGGCGAGCTGCTGCGCCGTGTCGTGCGTCAGATCGCCAGCGAGCACGAGCGTCGCGTTGTTGGGGACGTAATAGCGGTTCCAGAAGTCACGGAGCTCGCCGACAGATGCGGCGCGGAGATGCGGGATCTGCCCGATGGGCGACCAGCGATAGGGGTGGTTCCCGAAGATGACGGGAAGGGCCTGCTCCAGAGCCGTGCCATAGGGCTGGTTTGTGCCCAGTCGACGCTCTTCCTCCACCACCTTGCGTTCGGTGTCGAAGGACTCCTGGTCGACCTTGAGGAAGCTCATGCGCTCGGCCTCGAGGTAGAGCGCCAGTTCGAGCTGATTGCTCGGCAGGGTCTGGTGGTAGACGGTCTGGTCGAAGGCTGTGTAGGCGTTGGCGTTGCCTCCGACCTTGCGGAGGAGATCGAAGTGCGACGTCGGTCCGAGGCGGTCGGTCCCACGGAACATCATGTGCTCGAACATGTGGGCAAAGCCCTGGCGCTCGGGGTCCTCGTCCTTCGAGCCGACGTGGTACCAGACCTGGACGCTGACAATCGGGCAGGAGTGGTCCTCAAGGGTGATGACCCGGAGTCCGTTGGGAAGGACTCGCTCGCGGAAATCGAGCTTGCCGGGCTCGTCGGCCCGGGCTGCCGAGCCGAGCATCGAGAGGAAGAGGCATACGGCGGGAAGGACGCGCGAGAGGAGCGATCTCATGGAGATCTCCGGAATGGGTGGTGTCACCGGGCTCGGTCGGTGATGCTATACCGGGGCATCCGGCGTGTGGACGCGGAATGCTCTGGCGAAGAGCCCGAGAAAAAAGAACCGGGCGGACCTTTCGGCCCGCCCGGTGTGTTTTAGAGACTCACGTCCAGCGATTGATGCGATCTTGCGCTGGGAGCGTGTGTTTCAGTTCCTGATCAGAACAGGAGCTGGAACTGAGCCCGGATGCCCCACTGGTCGTCGTCATCGGACGGCAGGAGGTTGATGCCGGTGCTGGGGGAGACGATGCTGGTGTCGGTCGTCGCCTCGAGGTACCAGAGGAGGTCGAGGGTGAACTTCGCGGCGTGGGACTCCTCGACGAAGTAGTGGTTCCAGCCGAAGGTGATCGTGGTGAACTCATCGTCACCGGCGCGATCGTCGTTCGGGAAGAGCATGTCCCAACGGGCGAAGAGCTCGTCCTTGTTGGTCACGAAGACGCCGCCCTGGAGGTTGAAGCCCCAGTCGTCACCGTCAGCCGCGCCCGCGGAGTCGGTGTCGGTCCAGATGATGGAGCCGAAGAGGTTCCAGCCCTTGCCCTCGACGCTCACGTCGGCGGTCAGGCCGAGGAGCTCGGCGTCAACGGTACCGCCGGTCTCGCCGCCGTCCTGCCAGTGGATCGCACCACCGAAGAGCAGGCCGATGTTCTCGGCGGAGCGCCACGAGGTGAAGTCCTTGTAGCGAGCCCAGTCGCCGGTGGTGTTGTACTCGATGCGGCCGGTGAGGGCGTAGTCGGCCTCGGAGCTGCTGTCAAAGTCGCTGTTGACAGCGCGGTAGCCATCGGTGAAGCCGCCGATGATGCGGAAGTTGTCGTTGTGCCACTCGAGGGCGACGCCCTGCGTGCGGTCGGCGTTGAAGGTCTCGTTCATGGTGGAACGATCAGCCGCGAGCTGGTACTTGCTGGAGACCATCTCCTCGCGGTTGAAGGGGACCTTGAACTGACCCCAGGACATGGTCAGGTTCTCGTTGAAGTCGTAGGCAACCCAGGCGTCCTCGAGGACGAAGTCGCCGCCGCCGCTGCTGAAGGAGCCGACGGAAGCGCCGGTGTCGTCAGAGACGTCGGTGTCGCTGTCGCCGCGGTTGAACGCGCCGACGACCTTGAAGTGCAGGTTGGGATTGATGACGTTGCCCCAGAACTCGAGCTTGGTGCGGCGAGTCTGGAAGCCGTGCGTGAACTCGTCGTTCGCGCCTTCCGCGGAGTCCTCGTCGCGGAAGTTCATGTTGTAGCGGAACTGGATCTGGCCGCCGACGTTGAGGCGGAAGTTCTCGCCATCGGCCATGTAGAAGCCCTTCCCGTCGTGGCCGGCTTCGGCGCCAGCAGCGAGGAGAGAGGTGCGGTTGGCCGCGTCGGCCTTCATGTTGGCCAGCTCAGCGCGAGACTGGTCAAGGGTGGGATCCTGGGCGATGGCGACGCTCGCCAGGCCCGCCACGAGAAACAGTGCAGTCGTCTTCTTCATGCTTGACTCCTTCGAAGGGTGGGCTGCATGTTAGCAGCCACAAGGTCCAATGCTAGTCCTAACTACGGTTTTCCACAACCCACACTCGTGAGATTTTGTACGGCTTTCGTACGCCAGCTCACGATTGGTCCAACGGGTGCATCGGTCCGAACGTCCGAGAGTTCAACAGAACTTTCGACAAATATGCTAGTGCTTACTTGCTTCGACAGCAAGCGGCAGTGGGTTGAATCTCGCAGGCCCATCGGGGCACACTTCGACCAATCAATGTGCAAGTCCCGCAAAATCAAGCGGATGTGCGGCCCGGAGCGCAGGATTCACCTTTCGCGCAATCCAAACAGAAAGCCAGTGGTGATGCCGGGTAGGGTGCGTCTACGCTCTTGACAGAGCGATCGGCCTTCGTGCGTATACGCACAAGTCTCCGGGTTTGAGGAAAGCGAAATAGACGGCCATGTTCGCGCCACTGCCGGAGTGCGGTTGCACGTTGGCATGTTCGGCCCCAAAGATTTTCCTGGCGCGCTCGATGGCCAGTTGTTCCACCGTGTCCACGTTTTCACAGCCGCCATACCATCGTTTCTTCGGGTAACCTTCGGCGTACTTGTTGGTCAGCACCGAACCCTGGGCTTCCATGAC
>JAPKGU010000055.1 GCA_026647565.1 Phycisphaerales bacterium
ACGCCCGGGTGGTGGCTGCTGAGTCTGTCGGACGCCGGGGTGCCGTCGGGAGCCGGCGCTCTTCGCGCCGTTGCTTCGGCGCTCTCGCCTGATGAGGAGGCGGCGGAGGATGGTGCGTGGACGACGGCGGGTGTGGTGAGGCCGGACCGGATGATCGAGATGGCGCCGCCGGTGCTTTCGACGCTGGTGCGTCCCTTGATGCCGCTGAGGTGGGTGTCGCTCCTTGAGTGGCGGGCGATGAGGGGGCCGGACGGGCTGGTTCGCGGCGAGTCGCGCGTCGAGTTCGTGCGGGGCGCCGTCGGTGAGTGAGTCGGGTGGGGCGAGACCGAGCGTGGTCCGGTTTCCCGTACACTTGGGCCATGGGACTTCTCGGGATCGACATCGGGACGTCGGGCGCGAAAGCGGTGGTTTCGTCGTTCGAGGGGGAGATCCTGGCGGAGGCGACCGAGCCGTTCGGCATCTCGATGCCTCGGGCGGGGTGGACGGAGCAGGACCCTGAGATGTGGTGGCGGGGGGCTGCGGCTGCCGCTGCCCGGGCGGTCGCGGACGCGGGCAGGGGCGCGAGCGCGATCCGCGCGATCGGGCTGTCGGGGCAGATGCACGGCTCGGTGCTGCTGGACGAGGCGACGGTGCGGGCGCGTGGGGAGCGAGACGGGGCGCTGCGTCCTGCGATTCTCTGGAACGACCAGCGGACGGCGGGGCAGTGCGTGGAGATCGAGCGTCTGGCCGGCGGGCGTCGCGGGCTGGTGGAGATGGTGGGGAACGCGGCGCTACCGGGGTTCACGCTTCCGAAGCTGATGTGGGTGCGCGAGGTAGAGCCGGAGGTCTGGTCTCGGGTGGCGATGGTGATGCTGCCGAAGGACTATGTCGGCTTCCGGCTGACCGGGGAGTGCGCGACGGATGTGGGCGATGCGTCGGGGACGCTGTTGCTGGACCCGGATCGGCGTCGGTGGAGCGAGCGGGCGCTCGGATTGTTCGGGATCGATCGCGCGATGCTCCCCCCGGTGTTTGAGTCGGGCGCTGTGGTCGGCGGGGTGTCGGCGTGGGCGGCGGCGCGGATCGGTGTGCGGGCCGGGACGCCGGTGGTCGCGGGATCGGGTGACAACCAGGCGGGCGCGATCGGCGCGGGGATCGTCCGGCCGGGGCAGGTGCTGGCGACGCTGGGAACGAGCGGCGTGATCTACGCGCACGCGGAACGGGCGAGAAGGGACCTGACGGCGAGCGACGGGTCGGATGGCACGCCGCCGGGGCGATTGCACACGATGTGTGCGGCGGATGGAGACGGCGCGCATGCGGGCGGCTGGTCGCTGACGGGGTGC
This sequence comes from Phycisphaerales bacterium, assembly GCA_026647565.1. Classification (GTDB taxonomy): domain Bacteria; phylum Planctomycetota; class Phycisphaerae; order Phycisphaerales; family UBA1924; genus JAHBWV01. The sequence continues at coordinate 1,320 of JAPKGU010000055.1, forward strand.
ACGCTGGCGGCGGCGGGGGCATTGAGCTGGGCGCGGGACGTGCTTGCGCCCGGAGTGGGGTTTGAGCAGGTGCTGCGCGAGGCGTCGAGTGTGCCGCGCGGATCGGGGGGATTGCTGTTCCTGCCGTCGATCACGGGCGAGCGGTGTCCGCATCCGGACCCTTTGGCGCGCGGCGCGTGGGTGGGGCTGACGGCGCGGCACACGCGGGCGCACCTGCTCCGGGCGGTGATCGAGGGTGTGACGTACACGATGGCGGAGATCCTGGGGATCGTGCGTGATGCGGGTGTGGAGGTGCGATCGGTGCGGCTGGGCGGCGGCGGCGCGAAGAGCCGGTTCTGGCGGCAGTTGCAGGCGGACTGCTACGGCGTGCCGGTGGCGACGACGAACACGGAGCAGGGACCGGCGTTCGGCGCGGCGTTGCTGGCCGGGGTGGGCGCGGGCGTGTGGAGGAGCGCGGCGGAGGCGACGGGGGCGTGCGTCCGCGAGGTCGAGCGGATCGAGCCGGATCCGCGGGGCGTCAAAGAGAACAGCCCGGCGCGGGAGGCGTTCGCCGGGCTGCACGCGGGAATCCGAGATCGCTTTCCGATGCTCGCGGCGATCGACCGCGGGTCGGCATGATGAGTATCCGATTCAGATTGAGGCGAGCCATGCGAGGGGCATGGATCCTGGTGCGCGGCGCCGGGCTGGGGGGCGTGTGAGGTCTGTGCGGGCGCGGCGAGACGCGAGCGCGGCTCGGAGTCGTGGGCGAAGGGGGACGGAGTTACTGATTCCTGAGTCTGTACAGCGGGCCGCCGGGTCGCGGATCACGGGCCTCGATCTCGCTGGATCCGCGTCCCTTGAGCACCTGCCAGATATCCGCGATGACTTCGGGGCGGTGCAGGTATCCCCAGTGGTCGAAGAGCCGCTCCCGCATGTCGGTCTTCTTTGCGTCGAGGATGCGAGCGGCGGCGGCGATGTGTTCGCCATCGGGGATGCTCGCGAGGAGACCCTGTGCGTCGGTTCGCGCGGCGACGCGAGGGGCGGCGGACGTCGGTTGTGCGACACCGGGCTTGATCGATGAGCAGTCGATGACGATGGTGCGGGGGGGCAGGACGTTGGTGTCGATCGATTCGGGTCCGTACTGGCCGAGCCGTTTCTCTCCGGGGTTCTTGACGAGGGAGGAGTGGCGGAGCGCGTCGTCGCTGGCGTGGTTGTAGACGTGCACCCGATCGCAGTAGGTTGCAAGATCGTGGAGGGGCTGTCCGGGGTTGAGGGCGGTCCACTCGACGTCTGCGTTGAGCATGAGCGTCTCGCCGAAGACGGGGTGTGAGAGGTCGTCGTCTCCGGAGATGGAGCGAACGAACTCGCGGAGGACCTGGTTTCCCATGGAGTGGGCGCCGAGGTGGATGCGCTGGTGGCAGAGGTCGGGCCGGTCTTTCTTGCGCTTCTCGGGGTCGAAGAAGTCCTCGTAGAAACGGACGAGCTTGGTGAAGACGCGCCCGAGGAGCTTGCCGCTGGGAGCCGCGATGCGCTGGTCTTTCCAGTACTTCCTGAGCGAGCCCCACGAGGGCCAGGTGAAGTAGACGACTTGTGTGACGGGGGTGTGTGCGTGGTTGCTGTAGACCTGCGCGATGCGATGGAGGTTGATGAGGGAATCGTGCCAGGTGTAGTTGAAGCCGTGGATGAAGAAGAGCGTGTCGCCTCTGCCCCTGGGCTGGGCCGACATCTGGTCGAAGAGCGACTTGAACATCTGCTGGCTTCCGTCGAGCGTCTCCGGATCGGTATCCGGCGCGAGGGTGGTATATCCCGGGGCGTTTGAGTCTCTGACGAACTCGACGACGCCCTCGAGGTCATTGGCGGACGGGCTCGCGGGGAGACCGGCGGGCCGGAAGCGGGCGACCCGGAAGGTGGGGAGGGCTTCGATCCGCTCGCCCTGCGAGTCGTGGTCCTTGACGATCTCGCGTCCTGCCCTTGCGTCGTGCTCGACGCGGCGGTTGGTGATGATCCAATGCGTGGTCATGGGGCCTCCTCGGTGGCGGGGTCACGGGCTGCCGTCGGTTGAGGGTGCGAGCGGCGTTGTTGAAGAGCCGATCGGTCCGAGAAGGGAGACGTTCGGATGGCGTTCCGGCGCGTGGAGGGGCGTCGGACCTTGGCCTACCATCTCGACCCGTCGCGGGCCGGGCATCGAGCCGATCGCGGATCCACCCCGATCGCCCCGAGTTCCCGTGCGGATGGAAGTCCCGGAGTTTCAAGCATGTACGCGATCATCGAGGAGTCGGGCGGCCAGCGCAAGGTGACCAAGGATGAGACAATCCTGGTGGACCTGATCAAGGGAGGCGAGGCCGGTGCGGGCGAGAAGGTCACGTTCGACAAGGTCCTCGTGGTGGGCGATGCGGGCGGCGGCGCGAAGCTGGGAACCCCTTACGTCGCCGGCGCTTCGGTGACGGGCGAGGTGGTGGAGCCGATGGTGCAGGGCGAGAAGCTCTACATCTTCAAGTTCCGTCCGAAGAAGGGCCACACGCGCAAGACCGGCCATCGCCAGCGCTATACCAGCGTCAAGATCACGTCGATAAACGGTTGAGTCGGCGTCGCGAACGGGGCTTTCCGTTACGCGAATCCGGCTCCCTGCCGGGGGCCCTTTCTCGGCGCGGCGACCGCCACACGCGAGGAGCGTTCACGTGCGCATGCCCAGCCCGAAACTGATGGAGGCCCGTCAGGCCTACAACGAATCGGACTTCCACAAGGCGGCGCGGCTGATGCGCGACCTCGTGAAGGAGTCTCCCAACGACGCGGACATGCTGTTCCGGCTGGGTGTGTGCGAGATGAATCTCAGCCGCATCCCGGAGGCGCGTGCGGCGATCGAGAAGGCGTTGAAGATCCGTCCGAACCAGCCGGACTATTACTGCGCGCTGGCCGGGGTCTCTCGTCGAGAGGGCAAGGTGCTGCGTGCGGAGAAGGAGATCGACAAGGCGATCGCCGCGGATCCGAAGCACGAGGGCGCGTTGAAGCTGAAGGCGGAGATCCGGTTCTTCCTGGACGACGCCAAGGGCGCGTGCGAGATCATCGACTCGGCGAACGCGCGCGGGATCACTTCACCGTCGCTCGACATCGCGTTCGGGTTGTTCTGCGCGAGCATGGGGCGCGAGCGTGAGGGGATCGAGCGTCTTGAGGCGCTTGCGGCGCGTCCCGATCTTCACCCGAGGATGCAGGCGACGCTGCTCTTCCGGCTGGGTGCTCTGTACGACAAGACGAAGAACCATGACAAGGCGTGGGAGACGTTCGTGCGGGCGAACGCGATCCGGAAGCCGAGGTTCAACCCCGTGCTCTCGCGGGCGGCGCACGAGGCGACGATCGCCAACTGGGACGCGGGCACGGTCGCGCGTGTGCCTCGGGCCAAGCGATCGGGCGAGCGTTGCGTGTTCATCGTGGGGATGCCGCGGAGCGGGACGTCGCTGGTGGAGCAGATCATCGCGACGCATCCGAAGGCGTACGGCGCGGGGGAGCTGGCGGACCTGATCATGATCTGCAACTCTCTGGGACTCACGGAGTTTCCCGGGAGCGGTCAGGTTCATCATCCGGAGCGTCTCAGCCAGTTGGCGGTGGACGACGCGGCGAAGCGTTACCACGACGTGATCCAGCGTCTGGCGCCCGGCGCGACGCGCGTGACGGACAAGAACCCGTTCAACTATCAGCACGTGGGGATGATGCACGTGCTGTTCCCTGGGTGTCGCGTGATCTGGTGCCGCCGGAACCCGATCGACGTGTGTGTCTCGAACTACTTCCAGGACTTCCAGGACAGCATCCCGTTCGCGACGGAGCTCGACCACATCGCGATGATCTACAAGCTGCATGAGCGGGCGATGAACCACTGGCAGAAGCTGTTCCCGGACATGATCATGGAGCTTCATTACGACGACCTTGTGGACCATCAGGAGGCCAAGACGCGTGAGCTGCTGCGTTTCGTCGGCCTTGCCTGGGACGAGAGCTGTCTGCGGTTCTATGAGTCGGACCGGGTGACGGTGACGGCGTCGAACGACCAGGTTCGCAAGCCGCTGTACAAGTCGACCGGCCGGTACGCGCCGTACGAGAAGCACTTGGTCAAGCTGCGGAAGGACCTCGGGCTTCCTGCGTACGCGCCGGCGGGGTCGTGACGGTGCGATGCGGCGGCCTCGCGTGCACGCTGCGCGTCACCGCTTGATGAAGGTGTGATGCTGCCGGTCCTTGGTGACACCGGGGAACGCGAGCGCTCGCCCGTGCGCGACGCAGTAGACGCCGGGGGTGAGGGTTCCGGACGCGAAGATCGCCTCGGTGAGGTTCTGGAGGGCGTCGGACCTGGTCATCTCGTAGGGCCTCATGGCGCCGGTGAGCACGATGGGCACGCGCGGGCGCGAGATGTTCTCGTGCAGGCGTGTGCCGGTCTTCTCGAGCGTGTCTGTGCCGTGGAGGATGACGATGCCGTCGGTGTCGAGGGTGGAGCCGGCTTCGCCGCCAAAGGTTCGGACGGCATCGACGATCCGGTCGCGGTCCTCGTCGGTCAGGTCGAGGGAGTCCTTGCTCATGAGCTCGACGATGTTGACGGCGACGTCCTCGAGTCGGAGGCGTTTGAGCATTCTTCGGACGAGGGAGCGGCGATTGGCCAGTCCCCCGGTCTGCTCGTCGTAGGTCTTCTCGATGGTGCCGCCGGTGGTGATCAGCGTGACGTGTCGCATGTTGTGGTTGGCTCCGTGCGCGACGTGATCGTTGTCGGGTTCCCCTGCTCGGGGCGGCTACGACCTTGATCGGGAGCGTGCACCGAATCCTCCGTCCTGGGTTCCTGCGGGGCCGCCGTTGGGATTGTCGGCGGAGCCGAATCCCCCGCTGGTGGCGGCTGCGGTTGCGGAGTCCAGGCCGCTGGGCGCGCGTTCGCCGCTGCCTCGCGAGGCCATCATCATGCCGCGTTCGCCGAGGTATCTGCGGGTCTGCCCCTCGATGGTGGCGTCGCGGAGGCCCTTGGCTGCGCCGAACTGTCCGTGGTGGATCTCCTGCTCGGTGATCTCGGCGAGCTGGATGATGGAGGTGCGGAGAGAGTCGACGGCGTACCTGGAGTCGACGAGGCGTCGGATCTCTCGGATCTGGGCGAGGCCGCTGAGCGACTTGATGGCGGTGCGGAGCCTGCGGTGTCTGCGCAGGAGCTTGGCCTGGAGCCGGAGGTTGTCCGAGGCGCGGACGCCGAGGTTGGCGAGGAGTTCCTGCGTGGTCTCGGCGATCGGGTCGCTCTCCTGGACCATGTCGAGGAGGGCGTGCATCTCATCGAGGTGGAACTCCCTGCGGCCACCCTGCCAGACCCAGACGACGTGGTCGATGTCGTGGAGGGTCGACCAGGCCATGCGCTGTGCCTCCTCGGCCATCTTGGCGCGCTCGATGAGCCAATCGACGAGGGCGACGGTGAGCGCCAGCCCGACGAACTCCGCGGCGAGATTGGGCAGCAGTTCCAGAAGCGCATCGCGTCCCTGCACGAGTGCCGAGACGACTGCCATGACGATCGCGATCCCGCCGAGCAACCCAGCCACCATCCATCGGTTCATCCGCGCACTCCCAGCGCCCCCGGGCAGGCCGGGAACTGCACACACACCGCGCTCTGAGCCGCACCGCCGCGGCGTCCCCATCCTACAGGATCCGCGACACTTGCGGGCGGTGTTGAAACAAGAGCATTACGAGAATGAGATTCGGTCCCAACGAGATCGCTTGTGCGGGGCGATGAAAGTCCGTAGGGTGTTCGGTATGGCGAGACCGATTCCGAGCGTCGATCCGGACGTTTGCGTCGCTCAGACGCTGCCTGGGTGGTTTTACACAGACGCGTCGGTGCTCGATCTGGTGCGGGACCGAGTGTTCCGTCGATCCTGGCAGGTGCTGCACGATCTGGACGCGGTGCGGGTGCCTGGGACCGCGATTCCGTGCATGCTGCTTGAGGGGCTGCTCGACGAGCCGCTGCTTATGACGCGCGACCACGACGACCGGGTGCACGTGCTGTCGAACGCGTGCACGCATCGCGGGAATCTTGTTGTCGAGCACGGGGGCGTGTGTGCGTCGCTGCGGTGTCGATACCACGGTCGCCGATTCGAGTTGGACGGGCGATTCAAGCACATGCCTGAGTTCGAGGGATGCCGCGGGTTTCCGACGGACCGCGACAACCTGCCCGCGGTCTCGTTCTCGACGTTCGCCAGGTCGGTGTGGTGCGCGTTGGAGGCGCCGTGCGGGTTTGAGGAGGCCGTGGCCCCGATCGCGGAGCGGATGTCGTTCTTCGACTTCGAGGCGCTGACACCGGAGCCGACGCGGAACCGCGAGTACGTGGTGCGAGCGAACTGGGCGCTTTACTGCGACAACTACCTCGAGGGGCTTCACATCCCGTTCGTGCACGACTCGCTGAACGAGGCGTTGGACTTCGGGTCCTATGCGACCGAGCTCTACCCGTGGTGCAACCTGCAACTGGGCATCGCCTCGCCGAGATCGAGCGACCCGTGCTTTGAGCTGCCTGCGGGTCATCCGGATGCTGGCAAGCGTGTCGCGGCGTACTACTGGTGGCTCTTCCCGAACACGATGCTCAACATCTATCCCTGGGGTCTCTCGATCAACATCGTCCGGCCCGTGGGCCCGGCGATGACGAAGGTCTCGTTCATCACGTACGTGGGCGATCGCTCGAAGCTGGATCGCGGCGCCGGCAGCGGGCTGGACCGCGTGGAGCGGGAGGACGAGGCCGTCGTCGAGGCGACGCACAAGGGGCTGCGGTCGTCGCTGTACACGCGGGGGAGGTACTCGCCCACGCGTGAGCAGTGCGTCCACCACTTCCACCGCCTGCTCATCGACCGTCTGAAGGCACACTGATGCAAGGAGGCCCATCGCCATGGCCCGCAACGCACCGACGACCCGGCGCGCCGATCCGAGAGCGATCGTCTGCCCGAGGTGCAACGTCGCGAAGGCGTATCTCGGCACCAAACGCTTCCACGAGGGACGCCGCTGGGGGCTGCTCGGGGACCTCGGCGAGCTCTTCGTCAACAAGGAGACGTTCGACGTCTACGCCTGCCCCTCGTGCGGCAGCGTGGAGTTCTTCGTCGATGGCGTCGGCGAGCAGATGCGACCCCGATAGCCGGCCCCGAGTAGCGGCGGCGTTCGCGCTGAGGTATTCTGCGGGTGCGTGGACCGGAGGTTCACGCGCGGAGAAGCACATGAGCGATCTTCAAACCAACACGCTGCTGATGGTCATCATCGCGATCCTGATCCCGCCGCTGGCGGTCTTTCTCAAGAAGGGCATCGGCCTGCACCTGATCCTGAACATCGTGCTGACGCTGATTTTCTACGTGCCGGGGCTCATCCACGCGTTGTACGTGATCCTGAAGGGGTGACGCGCTCGGACTTGAGCCCACTGGACGCTCCGCATGATGCTTCTCCTGACTCTCCTGGCCGCCACGCCTGCTCCCACCCCTGTCGGTGCGCTCCCGACCGAGGCCCAGATCGCGTGGCACGAGCGCGAGTTCTACGGCTTCATCCACTTCACCACCAATACCTTCACCGACAAGGAGTGGGGGTTTGGCGATGAGTCACCGGATACGTTCAATCCCACGGCGCTCGACACGGACCAGTGGGCCCGCGTGGCGAAACAGGCGGGGATGACCGGGCTGATCCTGACAGCCAAGCACCACGACGGGTTCTGCCTGTGGCCGACGGCGCACACGACGCATTCCGTCAAGTCATCAGAGTGGCGTGAGGGGCAGGGCGACGTGGTGGGGGCGTTCGCGCGATCCTGCCGCGAGCATGGGCTGGATGTGGGCGTGTACCTGTCGCCTTGGGATCGCAACCACGCCGGGTACGGGGCGCCGGCGTACGTGGAGTTCTACCGGAGCCAGTTGAGGGAACTCGTCGAAAGCTACGGTCCGTTCTTTGAGATCTGGCACGACGGCGCCAACGGCGGCGACGGCTATTACGGGGGCGCGCGAGAGAGCCGCACCATCGACAAGACGACGTACTACGACTGGCCCCGGACATGGGCGATGATCGACGAGATCGCGCCGGGCGCGATCGTTTTCAGCGACGTCGGACCGGGCTGCCGCTGGGTCGGCAACGAGCGGGGCTTCAGCAGCGAGACGTCGTGGCAGACGATCTCTCCGGGTGGGCAGATGCCGGGCATGGAGATCAAGGGGCTGGACACGGGTGATCCCGACGGGACGCACTGGATCGGCGTGGAGGCGGATGTCTCGATCCGTCCCGGCTGGTTCTATCACGCGTCGGAGGACGACAAGGTCAAGACGCCCGAGCAGCTGCTGGAGATCTGGTACGGCTCGGTGGGGCGCGGCGCGAACCTGCTGCTCAACCTGCCGCCCGATCGGCGCGGGCTGATCCACGAGAACGACATCGCATCGCTCAAGGAGTTCCGGCGCATTCTCGACGCGACCTTCGCCCGCGACCTCACGGCAGGGGCGCAGATCAACGCCGAGCACGTCCGCGGCGCCGATGACGCTCGATATCAAGCGGAGAATCTCGGTGACGACGACGCCGAGACCTATTGGGCGACGCCCGACGGCGTTCCGGTGGCGAGCGTTGTGTTCACGCTCCCTGAGCCGCGCACGATCGACGTGATCAAGCTCCGGGAGCACATTCGGCTGGGGCAGCGTATCGAGTCCTTCGCGGTGGACTCCTGGGACGGCATGGGTGGGTTGAGTTCGCCAGGGGCACGACCGTCGGCCCGCGCCGCATCATCCGCACCGAGCGTGTGACCACGGATCGGCTGCGTCTGCGGATCGAGTCCTGCCGCGGCGATGCGGTGGTGCTCGCGGACTTCAGTGCGTATTGCCGTCCCTGAAGACGCGCATCATGGCGGTGCGTTGGCAGGAAGGACAACGCAGGAGAGAGCGCTTTCCCTTGGACGCGGCGCCGATGCGGATCATTCCTGCATCGGCCGCGGCTGAGACCGTGTTGCACTTGGGGCATTCGATCTTCCACCCGGCGTGGTTCGTCGCGGCTCTGAGCTTGGGCGACTTTGTGGCGGCATTGAGCGCGACGAACGCGGCGGCCATGCCGAAGACGCTTGCGACTCCAGCGATCATCCACCATTCCATCGCGTGTGCTCCCGGGGTGGTGCGTGGTGGCTCTTTCGAGGATGGGACCGGGCGATTCCGTTCCGCATGAACGAATCTCAGGGTAACGCCGGAAACGACCTTCTTGAACGCTTGATATCTGATATCGGCGGAAGCGGCCTGAGGATCGTCCCAGAGCCACCGAACAGAGTCCTTCTCTTTCTCCGGCGCTTGAGCTTCCCCTTGACCGGGTGGCGCTTGTAGCCGATCCAATGGTTTCCCCGGTTGCTGATCACCGCCGATGCTGGCGGCATGTGTCCTTGTCTGTTCGCGGGTGAGTGCATGACGACGATCGACCGAGTCCTTTCGTGCCCGACTCTTCCATCGCTTCCGGCGGTCGCCGTGGAGGTTTTGGCCTTGACGCGAGAGCCGAACGTCTCGCTCGGGGCGATCTCGAAGGTGGTTCAGAACGATCCCGGGCTCGCGGCGAAGGTGCTCAAGACCGTCAACTCGTCGTTCTACGGATTGCAGCAGCCGTGCTCGCGTCTGGATCGGGCGATGTCGTACCTGGGCCTGCAGGCGGTGAAGTCGCTGGTGCTCGGGTTCAGTCTTGTTGACGCGACGCGCGGCGTGGGCGATGGGGCGGACCTGAAGCGTCACTGGCGTCGGACGATCTTTGCGGCGTCGGCGGCGCGTCATCTGGCGCAGGTGACGAAGGCCGTGGATGCGGACGAGGTCTTCGCGTGCGCACTGTTCCAGGACATCGGCGTGCTCGCGTGCGTGGCGGCGCTCGGGGGCGAATACATGCCGACGCTGGCGGGCGCGCCGGACGACCATGATCTGCTGTGCCGCCACGAGCGCGAGGTGTTTCCGTTCGACCACACGACGGTTGGCGCCGAGCTGGCGCGGAAGTGGAAGCTGCCGGACTTGCTTGTGGAGTCGATTCGGAAGCACCACGTGCCGGACGCGTCGGGGCTGAGCTTTCCGGCGATGGTTCGGACGACGGCGCTCTCGATGTACGTGGCCGAGGCCCTTTCAACGCCGGGTCAGCCGACGATCGTGTCGCGTCTGGGCGTCAAGGCGTCGGCGTGGTTCGGCATCGAGCCGGAGCAGGTGGCGATGCTTCTGCGGTCGACGGCAACGTCGGCGATGGAGCTCGCGAAGCTGTTCGAGCAGGACGTGGCGATCCCGGACGCATCGATGATCATGGCCGAGGCGCAGGAAGCGTTGGTCTCGGGGAGCATCCAGACCCAGCGCGACGCGGATCGGTTCAAGGCCCAGTCGGAGACCGACACGCTTACCGGCGTCGGCAATCGTCGGCGGTTCGACAGCGCGTTCGGTGACGCGTTCCGCGATGCGCGCGAGAACAAGCGGCCGCTGAGCGTTGTCTTCCTCGACGCCGACAGGTTCAAGAGCGTGAACGACACGCTCGGGCATTCCGCGGGCGACGCGGTGCTGAAGGCGATCGCCTCGCGATGCGCCGGCGCGATCGCGGAGGACGGGATGCTCTGCAGGTTTGGCGGGGAGGAGTTCGCGGCGTTTCTTCCGGGCTTCGATGGCGTGCGCGCCAAGGACGTGGGGGAGAGACTCCGTCGCGCGGTGGCGGATCGCCCGATCGATCTCTCGGGTGTCGACGGGGCGCCGCCGACGATCAATGTCACGATCAGCGTGGGCGTGGCGACGATGGAATCCGGGAGCGGCTCGGCGATCGAGTCGCATGAGCAGTTGCTGTCTCTGGCCGACCAGGCGGTGTATGCCGCGAAGTCCTCGGGGCGCAACTGCGTGCGTGCCGCATCGCCGGCGGCAAAGCAGGGCGCGGCTTCGGCTCCAGCTCCGGCCCTCGCTCCAATCCCTGCACCGGTGTCGGCACCTTCGGCCTCGTCCGGCGCGGGGCACGCTGCTCCGCAGGCCCGAGCGGCCGATTCGTCACGGACTCTGGAGGCCGCGCGCTCCTTGCGGGCTTCGGACGGCGTGCTGCGTGTGCTCGTGGTCGACGACGACCCTCTCGCGGCGAAGCTGCTGTCGATGATTTTCCAGCGTCTTCCGGAGACGGAAGTTCGCGTGGCGCACTCGGGCGCGAGCGCGTCTGCGGTAGCCGCGGCATTGAAGCCGACGCTGGTGATCGTCGATCACCGTCTGCACGACACGCGGGGCATGGACCTGATTCCGTCGCTTCGCGCGTCGGTGGGATCGATCGTGCGGGCGGTGCTGATCACTGCGACGCCGGAGCCGGGCATGGGCGACGCGGCGCGGGCGGCGGGCGCGGACTTGTTCGCGTCGAAGGCGGACATGAGCAACGACGTGTCAAAGTGGATCCACACGATTCTGTCGCATGGCGGCTCGGCGCCGGCGTCGCGTGCGGCGTGATCATGCGTCCGGTGCGCCGGCCCGTGGCGTGCGATGGCGATTGGCGTAGCGGCAGCGTCTCACGCCCATCCAGACGAGCGCTTCAAAGTGCAGCAATCCGAGGAACAACCCGGCGAGCGCCGCCAGGCCCGCGGTGAACGCGTCCCATCCTTCGAGCACGGAGACGCCGACTGCGACCCAGAGCAGGAAGGCGCCCGAGATCCATCCGACGCATGCGTGAGCGCAGACGGTCTCGGCGACGGCGTTTGTGATGCGCCGCTTGTGGACGCGTCCGTACATCTGGATTCCGGCTTCTTCGATGAATGTGAGGAAGAGCAGGAGAACCCAAGCGAGCAGGCCGAGTCCGAGGATCATGCCCGCGGCACCGATCGCCTCTCCGAGGGCGCTCCAGCCGATTCTGATACTGTTGTTCAGATAGTCAGAGACGACATACATGAGGCCTGGCGTGATGAGCACGGCGTTGGCGATCAGGCAGACCATCGCGCCGGGGCCGCGCGAGCCGTCCCTGATGTTGAGGGTGCGGAGGGTGTGGTCCGGACGGGTGTACATGGCCCAGATCGTCGCGAGCAGCGGCCGCGAGCCGGGGCTTCGCTGCCACGGGCTGCCGGGCCTTGCGAGTCGGGGCAGGGAATGGGCGATCGGGGTGCCGCACTCGGGGCAGGGACCGGTTTCGTCGAGGCCTTCGATCACGTATCCGCACCGCTCGCAGAGGAGGGTGAACTCGTCGCGCGGCTCGGCGTGGTCTTCGCCTCGCTGTGGCGAGCGGGTCACCTTTCTTCGTCCCCGCCGGGCGTGCGATCGGCGTCGATGATTTCCTGGACGCGATAGGTCTGCATCAAGCGTTCGTAGTCAAAGGCCTGGGGCCGGACGCGGTTGCGGCGGTTCTCCGGTCCAAGGAGTCGCACGGTGATCGAGCCCTCTCCCTCGACGAACCGGATCTCGTGGTTGGTGGAGATCCTGGCCTTCGAGCCGGGTTCGCCGTCGATCGGGATGCGTTCCGGTCTGGTGAGCGTGCTTGTGATGGTGACGCGGCCCTGTCCGTCGGTCAGTTCGATCTCGCGCGGCTCGAAGGTTGCGGGATCGACCCACACGAGCCGGTTTCCCGACCGGCTCCGCGCGAGGAGGCCGAGTCGTTTCCCGTCCTTCGACCAGCGCGTCGCGCCGTACCCCGCCGGGTCGAGCGGCACGACACCGAGCAGCTCGATGAGATCGAGGGGCTGAACCGGGAGATCGAATCGAGCGAGGGATTCCGGGGTTGCCAGGGCGTGGGTTCCGACGATGGCGGTTCCGGCCTTGACGTCGATCCACCAGTAGCGATCGGGGTCGCACCCGAGGTAGGCGTAGGTCTCGGAGAGCTTGTCGATGCGCAGCGCGACGCGATCGGGGGCGACCGACTGGAGATGCCCGTCGAGGAGTTCCTCGACCATCTTGCCCGACTCCGGATCGCGGGACTTGAGGCGGAGCGCGACGCCGGTCCACAGGTGGTCGTAGTTCCTGACAACGGCGTTGTACCTCTCGGCGCTCTCGGCGAAGGGAGGCGTGACGGATCGGTCGAGCGCGGGCCGGTTCCCGTCCGGTGCTGCGGGCGTGCTCCTGCACGACGCGAGCGGCGACAGGGCGAGCACGAGTGCCACGCATGGGGCGAGCGCGGCGGGCGCGAATCGTCGGGCGTTTGGGTGTCGCGTGGTCACGTCGTCACCGGTTCGTCGGAGGCAAGGACGGCGGACAGTTGCTCGGTCGCCTCGGCGACCATGGCCTCATCGATGCCGGGATCGATGACTTCGACGATCTCTCCGGGCGTGTCGCCCACGGGCTTGAGGCGCACGAGCATCGCGCCGCGCTTGCGAGCGGACTCGATGCGCAGGATGCGCTTGCGGACGAGGATGAGGGCGAGCAGATACCTGAATGCCTGGCGCTTGGGGTCGGTGGCTTCGGCGAGCTGCATGAAGAGGTCGAGCAGCTCATCGTCGCCGATCAGCATGCGCTTGCGCGTGTTGGGCGGGGCGAGGATGGAGCGCCAGTGTCCGACGAGCACGCCCGTTGGGCGTGCGCCACTCGTCCATGCCTCGATCGAGTAGTCCGTCCGGAACAGCCGCTCGGCCTCCTGCGGCTCTCCACCGGGACTTGACCAGAGGCATGCGACGAACGGTTCGCCGACGGTGATGGGGCGGCCCGTGGCGCCGCAGACACCGGATGCGCGGGCAACTTCGAAGTTCGGCGTCATGCTCATGCACCAGTCTATCGCGGACGGATTGGGGCATCCCGCGCCGGGACGTGTCCGCGTGGTCGGTTACTGGCACGTCACCTTGAACATGCGCTGGCTGGAGCCGCCTTGTCCGACGCGCACCGTGAGCGTCTTGGCGCATCTCGGGCATCGGGCGAGGTAGCCGTCGCCGGTCGCGTTGCGGAGCACGCGCACGTACTGGTTCGAGCAGGCAAAGAAGACCCCGATGACGGGCCTGGAGGTGCCGGGGTCGGCGCGGCCTGTGCGATCCGATGTGTCGCGGGCATCGGCACCCTCGGGGATGTAGACGTCGCCGTCGAGACTCGACGACACGATCCGGAGTCCGAAAGTGTCCCTTTCTTGGTCCGCCATCCGAATTCCTGTATCGGCAAACTCGCGGTTGTGCCCCGAAGGGCATTCCGAATGAAGTCCGAACTTGATCCCGCCCGCTGGGGGGATTAGATTGAAGCCCGGTTCTTCGGGAATGGAGTCCTTTCGCGGCAGCCGCCCTATTTGCCTTTGCAACCGGCCGGATCGCCCCGAGCGTCATGCTCAGTCCCCTGACCATTCTGCCTGATCCGCCCGCCCCTCCGGCGGCCATTGGCCTCATCGCGGGAGGCGGCCAGCTTCCTGTGATCATTGCCAGATCGCTGCGCGAGAAGGGACACTCGGTTCACGGGCTTGGGTTGTGGCGCCAGTATGAGCCGGGCCTGCCCGAGATTTGCACGAGCTTCCGCGATGTCGGCCTGCTCCGGGTCGGCTCGTGGGCGAGGATCCTGGCCAAGCTGGGCGTTCGGCACGCGATCATGGTCGGTCGGGTCGACAAGGCCAAGCTGATGCACGATCCGCTCCGGATGGTGAAGAACATCCCGGATGTGCGGACGGTGGTGGCCTGGTATCGGCACCTTCGCCACGACCGGCGTTCCCATGCGGTGCTCGGCGCGATCGCCGAGGAGTTGGATCGGTGCGGCGTGCAGCTGCTCGATTCGACCTTCCCGATTCCGAGCGAGCTTGCGTCCGAGGGGGTGATGACGCGGACGCGTCCCTCGCCGATGCAGGAGCAGGACATCCGGTTCGTGTGGCCGATGCTGCGCGAGTTGCTGCGGCTGGACATCGGGCAGGCGGTCTCGGTGCGTGAGCGCGATGTGATCGCGGTCGAGGCGGTGGAGGGAACGGACCGGATGATCGAGCGGACGGGGAAGCTGTGCCGCGCGAAGGGGTGGACGATCTGCAAGGGGGCGAGGTCGGGGCACGACCGCCGGTCGGATGTTCCGACGATCGGCCCGCAGACGATCGAGAATCTGCACGCGGCGGGCGCGGGCTGCCTTGCTCTTGCGGCGGGTGATGTGATCATGATCAACAAGGCCGAGGTGATCGACCTCGCTGATGCTCGGGGCATCGCGATCGTCGGGGTGCCGATGGCCAGCGCCTGACTCCTCTCCAAGTGGCTCGACTCCCTGAATCCGAGCGGTTTTTGAGCAAGCCCGCGGGCCGGCGCTTTCGATGGGCGATGTGCGCCGCGATGGCGCTGCTGGTGATTCTGGGCGTGGTTGCCGCGCTGATTCGATCGCGGGTCGAACTACGTCATGTGGTCGCCGAGGATGGCGTTCAGGAGCTGTTCCAGCCGTGGAACTGGCTGGCGTGCGCGGTCGCGGCGGCGATCGGGTGCGCTCGGCGGAGCGTGCGCCGTGACGTCTGCTTTTTTCTCTGGATCGGCGTGCTCGCGGTTCTGGGGGCGATGCGGGAGCTGGACTATCACGTTCTGCTGAATCCTGACAACATTCATCACCTTGGGATGAGCGGCGACCACGCGGTCCGATTCCGGATCGACTGGTGGATGGACGCCTCGACGCCTGTGCTGCAGCGGGTGGCGTGGGCCGCGATTTTCTCAGGGGTGCTGGGCTGCCTGACCGTGCCCTTGGTGTGCGCGCGGGTTCGATGGAAGCGACTGGTGCTGGGGCATGATGCGTTCGCGTGGACGTTCGGCGCGGGGTGCGGGTTCGTCGGCCTCGGGTGGGTGTTCGACGACATCATTCTGCGCCTGTACACGTCGGCGCCGGCGTGGGGGAAGATGGCGGAAGAGAGCGTTGAGACGGTCGGCCAGTTGCTGATCCTCGCCTCGCTGGTCATGGCGATCCGGCGCACGCCGCACGAGCGGGCGATTGCGACCGGAAGTGGTCCAGGGGGTCGGCGCGGGGCGGGTCCGGCGTGAGGGGCGATCGGCGCGTGCGCGTCCGGCCGATCAGCGCAGCGTCTTGAGATTGCGGCTTGATTCGGCGACGTACATGAGCGGGAGCAGGTAGTTGCGTCCCTGATACGTGAAGACGCGGCCGCTGAACTCGAAGGGCGTGTTGTCGCCGTATCGAACCACGGCGCGCTCGAGCCCCTCGGTCGCGGCGCAGGGGAGGAGCGTGAGGGGCGGGTCCTCCCGACCTTCCGGGCCGGTGTCGAAGGCGACGGCGATCTCTCCGCGTCCGGAGCGCACGAGGCGGCCCTTTCGTCGAGCGATCGCGGTGCCCTCCGGGATGAGCGATTCGTCCGCCCCGGCGTTCCACGCGCGGCGATCGGGGATGGGCGCCGACGGGCGCGGCGTGGTGCGGAGCGCCTCGAGATCGGTGATGAGGGCGTCGATCTCGGGATCGGTTTCGGGTGGGCGTGCGGGCTGGCTGGGAGGCGTGGTCGCTTGCGCAGCGGGAGGCGTGCTGACGCTGGGGACCTCGTCGGCGAGTGAGAAGGAGGTCGGAGAGAGGCAGTTGCGGCCTCGATAGACGGTGACCTGTCCGGTCACAAGGAAGTGGCCGATCACAAGGACGCGTCCCGAGGAGGCGGGGTTGATCGGGCCCGTGGACCGTGCCGCGGTCTCCATGCGGCCGAGCGTGTCGCCGGGCAGGACGACCATCGGGCGCATTCGTGATCCGCTCTCGTCGGGCGCGAACGCGAAGATGTGGGCGCCCCAGTCGGTCATCAGGAGAACGCCGCGAGTTCTGACGATGAACGATCCCTCCGGGAGCAGGGGCGGCCTGGCTCCTGACGGGTCGAGCGCCGGGAGGCCGGCGGCGAGGAGGGCGTCGATCGAACCGGGGGGAAGTGCCGGTTCGATGGTTGGGCGATCCGCCGGGTAGAGAACGCGTGAGACGCCGCGCTCGCGAAGGGATTCTCGAGCGGCCTCGACGGATTCGTCGGTGAGCTCAGCGTCAGAGCTCGGCTCTGAGGCCGGCTCTGGGGCCGGGACTGGGACCGGAACTGGGGCCGGTTCTGTCTGAGGGGGCTGCTCCGGCGGGGGGGAATCCTGGGCGTCGGCGGCGTGCGGCCCGAGGGCCACGAGCAGCGCGAGGGCCCCGGACCCGAAAGTGCGTGACGACGGGAGCGCGAGCCAGCGACGGCGTTTCGGAGCATCCATGCGTTGAGATCCTATCGGGCGTTCCGGATGCGCGGCTGGACCAGTGGTGCGGCGGCGTGGAGGGGTGGTCGATCCGCGCCTGGATGGAGCGGGGGTCGGGATCGGCGCTATCATCGGGAGCACGTGGCCGCGTGCCAGAGTGGTCTAATGGGGCGGATTGCAAATCCGTTGCGCAAGCTTCGTCGGTTCGAATCCGACCGCGGCCTTTGCCCTTGGCCTCCTGCGCCTCTTGACGGGCGCGGGGTCGTCGTGCGAGGGGCGTTCGAGCACCAAGCGAACTGACGCCGGGGCGTGCATGGCCTCTGACACCATTGCCGGAACCAGCCCCCATTTGCCCGAGCCATCGACGCCGGAAGAGGTCCGCGCGGCGGCGGAGGCGTTCGGTCGTGACGCCCGGGCGGTGCGTGAGCAGATCGATCGAGTGATGGTGGGGCAGGGTGACGTGATCGAGCAGGTGATGATCTGCCTGTTCGCGTCGGGGCATGTGCTGCTGGAGGGTGTGCCCGGCGTTGGGAAGACGCTGCTGGTGAGGACGCTGGCGCAGGCGCTCTCGATGCAGCACGGCCGGGTGCAGTTCACGCCGGACCTGATGCCGGCGGATATCACGGGGACGACGATCGTCGCCGAGGACGACAAGGGGGATGGGCGGGTCCGGCGCGAGTTCAGGTTCCAGCCGGGCCCGGTGTTCACCCAGCTGCTGCTTGCGGACGAGATCAATCGCGCGACGCCGAAGACCCAGGCGGCGCTGCTGGAGGCGATGGCGGAGCGAGCGGTGACGGTGGGTGGGAAGAGCCACCCGCTGCCGGAGCCGTTCTTTGTGATGGCGACGCAGAACCCGCTGGAGCAGGAGGGGACGTATCCGCTCCCCGAGGCGCAGCTGGACCGGTTCTTTTTCAAGGTCATGGTGCCGGGGCCGTCGCGCGAGGATCTTCACCAGATTCTGCAGCGAACGGCGACGGGCGAGTCGCCTCGGGCCGAGCGCGTGCTCGACGGGGCGCGGCTGCTGTCGCATCAGCGACTGGTGCGGCGTGTGCCGATCGCGCCGAGTGTCAGGGACTATGCGGTGCGTCTGGTGCTCTCGACGCACCCGCGCACGGCGCCGTTCTCAACGCCGATGGCGAGCCAGTACGTCCGGCTGGGCGCCTCGCCCCGCGCGGCCCAGGCGCTCGAACTGGGCGCAAAGGTCGTGGCGCTGCTCGAGGGGAGGTCGAGCGTCTCGACCGCGGACATCCAGCGCGTCGCGCTTCCGGCGTTGCGGCACCGGCTGATCATGAACTTCGAGGCCGAGGCCGAGGGCGTGACAACGGACACCGTGGTGCAGAACGCGATCGCGACGCTCCCGGCGTTGATGGAGCGATAGGGCGCCCCGGGGCATGGACCTGGGTGATTCAGTACATGTCGCTCATCCAGGGCGCTGACCGCGCGAAGACCGAGTCCGCGGCCTCGAGCGCCGCATCGTCGCCGGAGACCAGGCCGAGCATCCTTGCCTGCGTGGGCGTGTTGAATCCGGAGTAGACGGTGGCGAGGCCGCGCGGTGAGAGCCGGATCGAGCCATTGCCACCCTTCTCCACGGCGCCCCGGCCCCCGTCGACTCGCAGGACGAAGCGTCCCGAGTTGCCGGGGAGGATGTCGTCGTCGATGTGGAGGTGGAGGTTGGTGCGGACTGCGGCGGAGTAGCCGCGCGATTCGAGGGCGAGCTTCGCGTCGGTGACGCGGATGAGCCAGTCGTCCTTGAGTTTGACCTCGTGGCGTTGCTGGTTCAGGAGCTGGAGCGCGGGGTGCGACGGGCCTCCGTAGAAGACGAGCGACTCGCCCATGGTGGAGAAGTCGCGGAGGAGTTTCCAGAGCCGACGCCCCGATTCGACGTCGAGGAAGGCGAGATCGGAGAGGGAGACGTCGTGGCGCCCGCTTGGGGTGCGCTGCTGCGTGAGGTGGATGTAGGCGCGGAGCGTGCCCGCGGCGTCGCGGATGCCGAACCCGGTGTAGACGTCCTCGCGGAGTCTGCGGAGCCGGGACCAGATGTACGGGCCTCTATCGAGCGAGCCGTCGAAGCGTCGGGCGAAGGCGGCGTAGCAGGAGCGGACCTCGGGCTCGTCCTGATCGGTGAGGGCGACAACCGTGAAGCCCTGCTCTTTCGGCTCGGTGGCGTCGATGCGGACGAAGGGGATGGTGTACTGGAAGCGGTGGCCGGCGTGCTCATAGCCGACCTTTCGATAGAGGGTGTGCGTCGACGCGTACAGCCCGGCGAGTGGCCAGCGCTCTTCGTGGGCGGTGCGGAGGAACTCGCGCATCAGGAACGCGGCCCGACCTGCGCCTCGCTCCTCGGGGGCGACGGCGACTCCCGCGACGCCCAGGAGCGGGACGCTTCGGCCGCCGAAGAAGGCGCCCATCGGAATGCGCATCAGGGAGGCCACGGCCCGATCTGAGGCGCGGACGACGCGGAGATTCTCGTGCCCTCCGGCGGCGAGCCAGTCCTTCGACTTCTCTGGTGTGCCGCCGAAGGAGAGGGCGATCATGCGGGCGACGGTCTCGACGTCGCGGGCGGGGTCGAAGGCGGTGTACTCGCCGTTCATCAATGGGTGTCTCCGTTCGGGGAGATGAAGCCGAGGTGAAGGACGGCATGGTTGAGGTGCATGCGTTCCCACTCTTGGCGTGCGAGGACGCCGAAGAGGGGGTGGCTGTCGGGGATCCTGGCGCGGAGACGCTCGATCGAGGCGCGGAGGCGGACGAGTCCCTCCTGGGTGGTCATCTCATCGACGCCGTGCGTGCCCTCGGTGGTTCCCGGGATGCGCATGCCGGGCCTCAACGGGCGGTCCTTCATCAAGACCGGCTTCATGAGGCGGAACAAGGGGATGACCCACGCGGGCGGGAGCGAGGGAAAGCCGTCGTAGGCGTAGTCGATCCAGGAGGAGAGATGACCCAGGATCTTTCCGGCGGACCAGTTGCCGCATGTACGCAGGGTGCCGGCGCGATCGGCGCTCTCGATCGCGTCGAGTTCACACAGGAGGTCGTCGAGTGTTGCGAGCTTCAGGACGCGGCAGGGCGTGGCCGGCTTGGCGCGTGGGTGGGACATCGGGAGATCGTACCGGAGGGACCCAAGGCGGACGCACTCTAGAAGAAGAAGCGCACGCCCGCGACGAAGCCCCATTCGACCTCTGGGCGATCGCGGACGTCTTCGTAGACCGGGATGCGGGCGCCGATCTCGCCCGCCCACTTCCGGCCTTCCAGCAGGAGCCCCGGCGAGAGAAGCGTCTCGGTGTCGCCTCCCGTCTCGTAGAGCGTGTTGAGTTCGAAGGCGGCGTACAAGGCCGTGTCGCTCTGGGCGGACCATGAGGCGGGGGCGAGGCGGAAGAGGTATGACGCGTCGAGCCGAAGGGCATCATCCGGTCCGTCGCCTCCGAGGTTGTGGTCGCGATCACCACCGGTGTTGAGCTTGAAGCGGGCCGCGGCGTTGAATCCGTGGCGGCCTCGGATCATGGTCGCGGCGACTCCGACGATGGGATCGACAGAGCCGGAGGTGAAGTTGCCGTCGCCGGATGGGATCTCCGCGCCGAAGAGAGCGGCGATTCGCAGCGTGTCGAGCGAGCCGGAGTCGGACTTGTAGAGCCGGTACTTGAGGAGGAGCTCGGGGTCGGCGATGCCGAGGTTGGTGTCGATGGCCTGACCCCCGGCGCGGTCCTCGCGTCGTTCGACGGGTATCGTGGCGATGAGTGCGAGGTTGGTGGCCAGGCCCGCCATGATCGTGGTGTCGATCTCGAGGAGGTTGGTTCGATCGGGACGCGGAGTGTCGGACGATTCCGGAGCGCTGCCGTAGCGGGTGTAGCGGGCGCGTTCGTAGAGGTAGATGACACCGGGGGATGGCTGGGTCGCGGCGTCCATGTTGAGGGCTTCCTGGGCGCACGCCAGCGAGGCGGGAAGCGTGGAGACGGCGCACGCGATGATCGCGGTGATTGAGTGGCTTTGCATGTCGGTGCTCCGGCTCAGCGCGGTTCGATGGAGACGAGAGTGAAGCCGGCGCGATCGACGGCACGCTCAAGGGTCATGGGAGAGGGGCGGGGTTCGACCAGCGAGAGGTCGATCGTGCCCTTCTCGAAGTTGACGTCGGCGGAGGCGACGCCGGGAAGGGCGCCGATCTGGCGATCGACATTGCTCGCGCAGAGGGGGCATGACAATCCGTTGACGTGGAGGGTCACGCGGTCGCTGGTGAGGGGAGCTTTGGAGGCCAGGTCGATGGAGGCGTCGCGGCCGGTTGGCGCGGCGGGCGCGGAGGAGCGCTCGGATGTCGTGGCGCAGGCACCGAGGGTGAGGAGTGCGGACGCGAGGACGACGGTTCATGGACAAGCTCCTGGCCGGCGCCGCGCGAGGGGCGGTGAGCCGGCGTGCATCTGGGGTGTGGTGTGGGGGTGAACGGGGGCGAGGGCGTGGTCGGCGCGCGGAACGAGCGCCCGAGCGCCCCGCTATGTTCGCCAGATGCAGAGCGCGGCCTGGACTCGGGCGTTGAGCGCGGGGTGGAGCCGAGTCTCGGCTTTCGCGTTCGGCGCGAGGCCGGCGTGCTCCTGATCCCAGCCGATCGGCATTGGCGTCGGTGCGGGCGAGGGGAAGTGGATCAGTGTTGAAATGTCGGTCCGGGGTGCGGAGCCGGGCCACGCGGGGGACGAAGGGCCTGTGCCGGGGTCATCGGGCATGGCGCAGGGGCAGTTGCCCGGCTCGCAGCACGGGCACGCGGACTCGGCGTAGGGCGAGACCGGGGCGCCGGCGCACGATGAACCCGATGGACCCGCGAGGGGGAGCAAGGCCCGGATCGCAATCAGGATGGCGAGTGCCCAGTTCATTGGAGAACCGGGGATTCTACCGCGCAAACTCGATCGGGCTGCGGCTCATCGCCCTCCGAGGCGATCGGCCAAACGCCGGAGGGGCGGCACGACGAGGAGCGCGGTCGGGAGTGCGACGAGGAAGCCGATCAGGCCGCTGCGGGCCCACGTGCGGAAGAAGCCGTCCCGCAGGCCGAAGTTCACGATGGTCATGGCGAGGGACATCACCGTGCACATGACGATGCACATGAGGACGACGAAGAGGAAGTTGGCTCGGTGTCGTGAGGGCAAGAGGGTTGCTGCACGGAGCGGGCGGGCGATCGACGGGCAGGAAGGCGGAGCGAGCAAGTGGGGGATGTCAGGTCGAGCGACGGTAGACGTCGGGGTTCCAGCGTTCCATGTATCGCGAAGGGTCGGGCATCGGCTTGAATCCAAAGCGTTCATACAGCCCGTGGGCGTCGCGTGTCAGGAGCGTGAAGCGGCGCAGGCCTTGAAGGTCCGGGTGTGCGAGCAGGGTCTCGATGAGCCACGTGCCGAGGCCCTTGC
>JAPKGU010000056.1 GCA_026647565.1 Phycisphaerales bacterium
GCAACATGGCGACGAATATTGCTCTGACGAAGAACTCGATTCGCAAGCTGATCCAGGATCTGCTCGAAGTGGTCCCGGTTCCGCCGACGACCACCACGGCTGGGAGGGCACGGCAGTGGTTCGGTTCGCAGGGGGGCTTGCAGCCGACGGCCGTGAAGAACTGGATGCGTCAGAATCTGACCCAGGACTCGCTCTACAACGGCGCAACGGTCACGGTCACGGGCCCGAACGCTGCGGTGTACTGCGCCGACATCGATGACAAGCTGGACGAGTTTCTGGCCGGGCCCGCGCCCGAGGACGAGCCGGGTGCTTCTGCGCACGCCTTTGTCTCGGGATCGAATGCGATCGTGTTCGATGAGGACTTCATCGACTGGCTGGACGCGAATGTGATCGTGATCGTGATCGTTGAGGTCTGACGGAGCAGCCGCTGGTCGTTCCTTGCGTTGCACTCACGCCGCGCGTCGGTCTTGGCGCGCGACTTCTCGGCGCTCTGAGGCGCGCCGCGCGTCGGTGTCGCCGTGCTCGGCCCACCGGGGCGGGCGGACGTTCGAGGGGCCAAGGGGTGATTCGCGCCAGTCCTCGGCGTTGCGGAGGGTGATCTCGCTTGCCATCGTCTTGCGGTACCCAAGGAGGCGGATGACCTCGAGCACGTCGCACCACGTCGGGAACATGGTGGCGTTGGCCTGCTTGAACGACTGGATCGCCATGACGAACAGGAACTGCTCCTGCGTCATCTCGCCCTCTTCGGCCGAGCGTGTGAAGTCCGAGAGGCGACGCCCCGGTCCGCGCCGGCGTTCAAGCCCGGAGACCAGCGCCTCCAGATCCTCGTCGGTCGGATCTCCCTCGGTCGGTGCCGCCCCGGCGCTCAGCTTCGCGGCACGCAACTGCGTGGCGCGCATGCGTGCCATGTCGCGTCGATCAAGCCCGCTGCGCCGATCGACCACCGAGCCGGCGCGACCGCTTTCCGGAGCGGCGGCGGAGCTTGCGAGGTTGGTCCCGGACGGGTCCGGAGGCGAAACGGTGTCTCGGGAAGGAGACTGGGTCTGATCGGCGGCTGCGTCGTGCTTCCTGCGTGCGGCCATGGATGCGGCTCCCGTGCCGCCCACGGGCGGCCCGGAAACGACGGGTCAACGCGCGAGCGAGCGACTCAAAGGTCGTCGTCGTCATCGTCGAAGTCGGCATCCTCTTCAAGGTCCTCGTCGTCGTCTTCGAGGAAATCGTCGTCGTCGTCGCCCTCATCATCCGCGCCGAACTCATCATCGTCATCGGCGAACGGATCCTCCTCGTCCTCTTCGTCCTCTTCCTCGGCGTCGAGAACGGGAGTGACGGCCCACTCAGAGGCCCACTCGGCCTCAACAACGAGATCCGAGCCGGGTCCGAGAATGGTGCTCTCATCTTCCAGGGCCGGCCCGGCGACATCGGGCGAAATCAGCGTGGTGTCGAGCGGCATCGCGATCATCCTTCTTCAATGAGTCTGGTGCGTTCTACGTCGTGTGCAAGCGCCCGGCCCCCGCCGGTACCACGCCAGCGTTTCTGACCCGATCCAGCGTCCGATACGTGTCGCCCCACGCGACAGACCGGAACGTCCCCGGAACGGCGGTACAGTACCCCGATCGCGCACCCTGTCAAACCCGATCGTCCAACTGTCCACCTGTTGCCCGCACCCCCTCCTTGAACGTCACCGAGTCGCTTCCCGGCCCCCAGAAACCATCCTCCAATCGTCCCTCTCGTCGCCTGAGACGAAACCGAAGGACAGATTGGTTCCTCGCCGACCTCCCTGTGGTGTCCACCGATCATCCACATCCCCGCACGTCCTCCCCGGTTCGATCCGACTTCGACCCGGTCGCGGGCATTCTCGGGCTCCTTGTTCCCGGCCTCGGCCACGCGAAGCAGGGCCGAACGGACCGGGCGGTGAGAATCTGCGCAGGGGTGGTCGGGCTGTTCGGGTTCGGCCTGCTGGTGGGAGGAATCGACGTGGTGGATCGGCGGGAGGACCGCATGTGGTTTGTGGCGCAGGCGGGCGTCGGCCCTCTGGCCTTTGGTGTCGACCACGTGCACCAGAGCTGGTTTAAGGGCGCGGATCGCCTCTCGGGCATCCGAAGAAGTCCCGGCCCGGACGAGATCATCGACCGTGACGGCTGGATCGTGGAGGACCCGACGGGGCGCGGGCCCAGGAGCCGCAAGAGCGTCGGAAAGGTCAATGAACTGGGAACGCTGTTCTGCGCCGTGGCCGGGATGATGAACGCGATCGCGATCATCGACGCGAGCTTTCCGCGGCGCCGCCGATCCGCTGCCGCCGCGGTGCAGGCGGGGGGTCCCTCGTGACGATCCTCCTTGCGTACACGCCATTTCTCGACCCCCTCGATCTACATCGCTGGTGGTTCGTGCTCCTGATTCCGATGGCGGCCGGGGTGGCGATGGTGTACAAGGCGGTGCGCATGGCCTCGCTCGAGGGGTACTGGCGCCACGTCGCATCGATGACGGCGTCGATCGTGATCGGGATCATCCTTCTCGGGGCCATGATGTACGCGTTGATCGAGTGGATCGTGCCCTTGATCGCGCCGATGCCTGACTGAACGCAGCCGGATGCCGGGGCAAGGGAGTGCTGACTGCGCTGTCGGTGCGGGTCGTGCGGGCTGTGCGGGGTGCGACCGCGGCCGCGGGCACGGACGTCCCTCATCGCCCCAATCAGGGGCCGTGCGCGGCCTCGGCCTGCCGATAGATCGAGGGTCCTTCGGCCCCAGGGGAACTCGACATGACGATCCGGCGCATCACTAACGCGAGCGGCAAGCCCGGCGCACACGCCAAGGCGGGTCGCCCGAACACGATCAACCTCGACCAGCGGGCGCTGGACGAGCTGCTCAATGAGCTCGACGACTCCTCTTCGGCCGAGTCGGCGCGGAAGCGGGACTTCCTCCGCTGGCCCTTCCGGCAGACGAGCATCCGCATCCGGATCGCGCAGTCGCGGGGGATTGAGTCGGAGCTCGAGGTTGCGTGTCGCAACATCTCTTGCGGGGGCGCGAGCGTCCTACACAGTTCCTACATCCACCCAGGTTCAAAGGTCTCGCTTCGTCTGCCGCTCCCGGCCGGGGGCGTTGAGTCGGTTGAGGGCGTGATCTGTCGCTGCTGCCACGTCCGCGGCGTGATCCACGAGATCGGGATCAAGTTCGGGAGACGGCTGGATGTGGGTCGTTTCCTCCCGGAGGACGACGAGACTCACCGCTTCTCGCTGGAGAAAGTCGATCCCGAGACGCTGCAGGGGACCGTGGTTCACGTGGACGACTCGCCCATGGACCGGCGCCTGGTGCAGCACTATCTCCGTGGCACGCAGATCCGCCTGCGCCAGACCGATGACGTGGAGGAGGCGATTCGCTGGGTCATGGAATCGTGCGACATGGCGTTCATCGACGTCGACCTGGGTCCGGGGCGTCCCGACGGATTCAGCGTTGTCAAACGACTGCGCGAGTCGGGATGCCAGATCCCGATCGTTGCTCTCACGAGTGACGCGGAGAACCGTCCGACCTCCAGGGCGGATGCCCGGGTCGAGGCGATGCTGCCCAAGCCCATCACGCAGGAGGTCATCCTTCGTGCACTGGCCGAGTTCATCCTTCTCGGAGCGGGCTCCGGCCCGATGCACACCTCGCTCTCTGCGGATCACCCCAATCTCGCGCTGATGGACGGCTTCATTGCGGACGTCAGGTCGAGCGTCGCATCGCTCCGAGAGTGCATTGACAAGAACGACCACGCGCGGTGCCGCTCCATCTGCGCCGGCATCGTCGGCACGGCTCCGGCGATGGGTTTCGCGGGCCTTGCGTCGGCGGCGGAGAAGGCCGTCGGAGCGTTGAACGCCGCGAGTTCCGTCGCAGAGTGCGCGGGGGCGCTCCGCACCCTGCTGGCGGCGTGCGATCGGATCCGTCCGCACCGCACTGCGGCATAGAGGTCGGATGTGCGGGTGATCCGCCCGAGTTTGGGTGGTTCCCGTCACCGACCGTCAATCGTCGCGTCGCAAAAGCCGATCCCGCTGCCTGAGTGAGTGCGAGCTCCCGGCGTTCTCGGACCGGGGGCGTGCGGAAGGAGCGACCGGCTTGGCTCCAAGGGAGACGACTCTGAGTGGGTGCCGCGCCGGCAACGCGCGCGGATCGACCGTGCGTCCACGCTTCGAGGGCGTGTGCACCGGTCTTGCGGTGCTTGCGGCATCGATCATGGCGATCATCGGCTTGTGGTTCGAGGCGGTCGCGGAACACCGGCGCGGGCTGCGCGAGAACCTGATCAGGGTCGCAGAGGCCGCGGCCTCGACGATTGATTCAGCTCTCCACGATCGCATACGCGAACCCGACCAGCTGGACTCTGCGGAGTACCTCCAGGCGGTGGCGCCGCTGCGTGACATGCTGGCACGGGTCTCGGGCGTGAAGTACATCTACACGTTCTCGGAGGATGCGGACGGGATCCGCTTCGTACTCGACTCGGCGGCTCCCGGCGACCATGACGGCGACGGCGTCGAGGACCGGGCGGCCGTCTGGGAGCTGTACGAGGACTTTGATCCGGCCATGCGGCTCGTGCTGGGAATGGGGGGCGAGCGGCCAGTCCCGGTCGCGTCGGATCGTCCTTACACGGACAAGTGGGGCACGTTCATGAGCGGCTTCGCACCGATCCTCGATCGGTACGGGAGGCCGAAGGGCGGTGTGGGCGTCGACATGGACGCCCGCGACTATCTCGAACGAATCGGCGCCATGCGTCGTGCGGCGGTCTACGGGCTGATGCCCGCACTCGGCGCGAGCGTGTGCGTCGGGCTGATCGTCTGGGACCAGCGTCGGCGGGTGCTGCTGGCGCACGCCGCGCTGGCGCATCAGGCGACGGAGCTGGAAGAGAAGACGCGCACGCTGGAGCGACAGGCGGCGGAGCTGGACGCCGAGCGGGCAAGAGCGGAGGGCGCGAACCGGGCGAAGAGCGCGTTCGTCGCGAACATGACGCACGAGTTGCGCACGCCGCTGACGGCGATCCTGGGCTATTCGGAGATGCTCCAGCGGGACCGGGATCTCGACGCGGAGGCCTCGCAGTGGATCGGGACGGTACGTCGGAGCGGAGAGCATCTGCTCACGCTGATCAACGACGTGCTCGACTACTCAAAGGTCGAGGCGGGCAAGATGCGGGTGGAGGTCATGGAGTGCGATCCCGCGGCGCTGTTCGAGGATGTGCGACTGCTGATGGCAGAGCGCGCGAACTCGAAGGGCATCACGCTCTCGGTCGGTTGGGAGCATCCGCCGCCCGCGACCGTCAGGACCGACCCGACCCGATTCCGCCAGATCCTGATCAACCTCATCGGCAACGCGATCAAGTTCACGCCGTCTGGAACGGTCCGAGTGGTCGGGGACGTGCGGGCGGGGGGGAACACGGGGCACCGGCTCGAGGCGAGCGTCAGCGACACCGGCATCGGCATGACCCCGGACCAGCTGGCCCGTCTGTTCAAGCCGTTCACACAGGCCGACGCCTCCATGTCGCGCCGATTCGGCGGCACCGGACTGGGCCTGAGCATCTCGCGCGAGCTCGCGAGCCTTCTCGGGGGCGAGCTCGTGGTGGAGAGCCGGATCGGCGAGGGGAGCACCTTCAGCGTCGTCGTCGATGCGGGACCGATCCGGGACGCAACGGCGCCGTCGCACCGAACGGCCCCGCGCGATGACGCTGTTGCATCGGCTTCGGCCGGGACCGACCCTGCCGCCCGGCGGCTTGACGGCGTCTCGGTCCTTCTCGTCGAGGACAGCCCCGACAATCAGCGCCTCGCGCGCCACCACCTCACCAAGGCGGGCGCCAGGGTCGTCGTCGCCGAGAACGGGGAAGCGGCGCTTCGGTGCTCGGAGTCGGAGTCATTCGACGTTATCCTCATGGACATGCAGATGCCCGTCATGGACGGGTACGAGGCGACCAAACGCATGAGACGGGGCGGGATCAAGGCGCCCATCCTCGCCCTGACAGCCAACGCCGGCACGGCGGATAGCAACCAGGGCCTTGCGGCCGGATGTGACGACTTTGTGCCCAAGCCCTTCACAAGGGATGTGCTGATCGGCGCCTGCGCCAGGTGGGCCAAGGCCGGGACGCGGCGACAATCTGACGCGGCGTAGCCGATCCGATCAAATCCAGGGAAGGGTGGCCAACGGGACTCGAACCCGCGACAACCGGGATCACAACCCGGTGCTCTGCCAACTGAGCTATGGCCACCATCGACGGCCCCGCCGGGACCTCCCGTGGTCGGGACGTGAAGGATAGGAGCCGCCACGCACGCCGGAAACCCCGGAGACGAACGGCCCGAACGCACCGAAGCACGCGTCCGCTCGCCTGCATCGCCCGACCGGGACGCGATCGGCCCACCGGCCCCCCGGGGGGCAGAGGTGGCCGCAGACGGGTGCCTCGGGCTAATCTTCTCTTCACACTCAAACAGGTCTTTCGTGTCCACAATGGTGCCGGTCAAGTTCTGAATGGAGTATGCAGCATGACGACCGCCTCGATGCCGTCGCTGGATCTCGCGCCCCATCGCACGCTGAGCAACCTTTCCGCGGCCGAGCTCGTGGAGCGCGCCCTGGTGGCGGGCGAGGGGAAGCTGGCCTCCAACGGCGCCCTCATGTGCCTGACGGGGGATCGCACGGGACGCAGCCCGAAGGACAAGTACCTCGAGGACACCCCGGACATCCACGGCAAGATCTGGTGGGGGAACGTCAACCAGCCGCTCCGTCCCGACCTCTTCGACGCGGCGTACGCGATCGCCGTTCAGCACCTCAACTCCCGCCCGAAGGTCTACACCTTCGACGGCTTCGCGGGCGCGGACCAGAAGTATCGCCTGGGCGTGCGCGTCGTCACCGAGCAGGCGTGGCACTCCTTGTTCGCCAGCACACTGTTCATCAAGCCCGGCACGCCCGCGGCGGGCGGCAGCACCAACTGGAAGCAGGACTGGCTGATCATCAACGCCGGCCGCCGGCGTCTGACTCCCGATGAGCAGCAGAGGTTCGGCGTGAAGAGCCCGGTCCTGATCGCCCAGTCGCTCTCGAAGAAGATCGTCGTGATTCTCGGCACCGAGTACGCGGGCGAGATGAAGAAGAGCATCTTCTACGCGATGAACTACGACATGCCCGAGGTCGGGGTCTTCCCGATGCACTGCTCGTCGAACGTCGCGAAGAAGGACCCGTCGAACGTGGCCCTGTTCTTCGGGCTTTCGGGCACGGGCAAGACCACGCTCTCGGCCGATCCGGAGCGTGCCCTGATCGGTGATGACGAGCACGGCTGGTCGCCGTCGGGCGTGTTCAACTTCGAGGGCGGGTGCTACGCCAAGTGCATCAAGCTCTCGAAGGAGGGCGAGCCGCAGATCTGGAACGCGATCCGGTTCGGATCGGTCCTTGAGAACACGCCGATCGACGAGAAGTCCCGCGTGCCGGACTACGACACGCCCAAGTACACCGAGAACACCCGCGTCACGTATCCCGTGGACTTCATCCAGGACGCGGTGATCCCCTCCGTCGGCCAGCACCCGAAGAACGTGATCTTCCTGACGGCCGACGCCTTCGGCGTCATCCCGCCGGTCGCGAAGCTCTCTCCGGAGCAGGCGGCGTACTACTTCATCAACGGCTATACCTCGAAGCTGGCCGGCACCGAGGCGGGCGTCACCGAGCCACAGCCGAACTTCAGCCCCTGCTTCGGCGGGCCGTTCCTTCCTCGTCCGCCCGCCGAGTACGCGAAGATGCTCTCCGAGCGCATCGCCAAGCACAACGCCAACGTCTGGCTCCTCAACACGGGATGGACCGGCGGCCCCTACGGCATCGGCAGCCGATTCAAACTCTCGTACACCCGCGCCATGGTCACGGCGATCATGAACGGCTCGCTCGCGAACGCCTCGTTCACGCCGGACCCGATCTTCGGGCTTCCGCTGCCGAACGCGGTGCCCGGCGTGCCCGCCGAGGTGCTCAACCCGCGCAGCACGTGGAAGGACGGCGCTGCCTACGACGCCCAGGCGAAGAAGCTCGCCAAGCTCTTCCGCGAGAACGATGCGAAGTTCGAGATGTCGGACGCCGTGCGCAAGGCGGGACCGAGGGGCTGAGAGAGCCTCGACAGAGAGGATTTTCGAACGACCGAGGGCCGGACGATCGTCCGGCCCTCATTGTTGAGGCCTTGAATCCACGTCACATTCCCCGCTTCTCCCTGGCCTTCTCCAGCGCCTTGGCGCCGTCTTCCGTGGAGCGGATCAGGCGTCCGCCGCTGGACTGCGAGATGTTGAGCGTCGGCTTCTTCGGATTGAGCTTTCCGGTGACCCATCCCTCGAGCAGCATCGCCTCGAGCGCCTGGAAGTAAGTGAAGATCGTGGAGGACTTGCCGCCCTCGGGCACGGAGGCGCAGCGCGCCTGGACCTCGCGGAGGATGTCCTTGACATCCGTGTGCTTCTTGAGGATCTCCACCATCCCCTGGTAGTAGCCGACGGAGGGGAGGATATGGACGCCCCGCTGGAGACACTTGACGCGATGGATGCGTCCGTCGCGCAGGTCGCCGAGGTGGGTCTCCTTGGCGCCGAGCAGGTTGAGCTTGAACTCATTGTACTTTCCGAACTCGAACTCCGCGGCGACGCCGCTGAACCGCTCCATCACCTGCTTGCTCGACCCGATGTCGAACGAGCCGAAACTGGCGCGATCGACCGATTCGGTCGCGAACCCGCCTTGTGCGAGCCACCTCCACGCCTCCGACGGCTTGAGCTTGAATCCGGCGTCCTTGGCGATCTGAGTGCAATGCGCCTGGAGGTCGGTGAAGCACGAGTTCGCGGCGTACCAGTACTGCGCGAACCGGATGTGCTGCTGGATGTTCAGCCGGTTCTTCTCGTCGTAACGCGTCTTGACCCACTTCGGGTCCAGCTCGCCACGCTCGATCTCCAGGATCGAGTACGCGACCTCCTTCGCGGAGGTGTGGGCGAGGGTCATGCCGGCGGCAAGGATCGGATCCGCGAACCCGGCGCTCTCGCCGCACAGCCACCAGTTGTCACCGACGAGTCGCTCGGAGAGGTTGGACCAGTTCTTGGTGGTGCGGATCTCCTGCCCGGTGGTGCTGACGGCGTTCTTCAGGAGTGCCGCGATCTCGGGCTGCTCGGCGAGGGCCTTGTGCAGGAGTTCCTTGGGTGTCAGCCCGCTCTGCTTGTAATACGTTGAGGGGCAGACGAGACCGACGGAGGACTTGGTCGGCCCCATGGGGATGAACCAGATCCATCCGTAGGGGAGAGAGCGGACCTGAACGCGTGTGCCGCCGACGCCGATCTTCACCTTCCACTCGGCGTTGTCGTAGTAGTCCCACACGGCGATGTTCATGAGATCCGGGGGCACCTGGTTCTCGACACCCATGGCGCGCCGGACGATGCCGACGTGGCCACTGGCGTCCACGTACCAGCGGCCGGTGACGATCTCTCCGGAGTCGAGCTGGAGCCCGGTGATCCGGTCGCCGTCGCGGAGCACCTCGCGGACCTGGGTCTCTTCGCGCACCGTCGCGCCGAGCGACTCGGCGTGACGCAGCAGGATCTCGTCGTAGATGGCTCGCTCGACCTGGAACGCGGTGAACTTGCGCTGTCCCTCGTACTTGGCCGGGCGCGCCTCGTCGACGAACTCTTCCGTCGGGTAGAAGTCGAAGTCCCAGACGTCGCCGATCTTCCCCCACGTGTAGGACGCGCCGAGCTTGATCGGGAAGTTCGCCGCTTCCACCTTGTCCCAGACCCCCATCTCGTCGAGGATCGCGCTGATCCCCGGCAACTGGCTCTCGCCGATGTGCTCGCGCGGGAACTTCTCCTTCTCGAGAATGAGGATGGAGAGGTTCGGGTTGTACTTGCGAAGGAGCGACGCAACGGTGGTTCCGGCGGGGCCGCCACCGATCACGACCACATCAAACGACTGATTGGCAACGGATACCACGGGATAACCTCCGACGAGATGGCGTGGAACGAGTCAAAGAGTCTACATCGACCCCTCGTTCGGGCCAATGCATAAACTCACGGCCGATAGGGGCTTGCGGACGGCGCGGCACCTGCGCGAATCGGCCGCACAGAGCGAATCCGCCCCGTTCGACCCCCCCACGTCTCAATAATCGCCACACCCATCCTGGAGCACACCGTGCCTCTCCCACAGCGGCCCATCCCCATCGTCGGCGGCAACTGGAAAATGAACACAACCCGCGCGACCGGCTCGGATCTGGCCCGTGCGGTCCGGGCCTCGGCCGAGGCAGCGCCGGGCGTCGAGGTCGTGGTCTTCCCCCCCTTTCCCTATCTGATGTCGGTCGGCGAGATCCTGAAAGGGGGGCCTGTGGCACTCGGAGCGCAGGATGTCTCCGAGCGTGCCGATGGCGCGTTCACGGGCGAGGTCTCGTGCGCCATGCTCCGCGACTGCGGCGCCTCCTGGGTGCTGGCGGGGCACTCCGAGCGCCGCCACGTGATCGGCGAGAGCGACGCGCTCGTCAACGCCAAGACCCGGGCGGCGCTGGCGGCCGGGATCAGCGTGATCCTCTGCGTTGGCGAGAAGCTCGAGCAGCGCGAGGCCGGTCAGACGAACGTCGTCAATGAGACCCAGATCCGAGCGGGGCTGGCAGGCGTCGAGCCGAACGCGCTCTCGTGCCTGGTCATCGCGTATGAGCCCGTGTGGGCGATCGGAACGGGCCGCACCGCGAGCCCGGCGGATGCTCAGGCCGCACACGCCCACATCCGGAAGGTCCTGGCTTCCATCTACAGCCCGGATCATGCGAGCGCTATTCGTATCCAGTACGGTGGCTCGGTCACGTCTTCAAATGCCGCGGAACTCTTCGCCCAGCCGGACGTGAACGGCGGCCTGATTGGGGGCGCGTCCTTGAAGCCGGTGGACTTCGGCCAGATCATCGCGTCGGCGAAGCGATAAGCCCCTCGCGGCCTATCATCCCAACCCGGAACATCGGCTTGCGATGCCGGGTTTGAGTGGGTTTTGTCAGGCGACGGAGCGCCGCACACACGTTGGCTTTCGTGAGATTGGCGCCGGCCCCTTCCGGTTCTGGAGCACGCACGCATGGGTCTCTCGCTCACGCTCGGTCTGCACCCGATGATCGTCGGCGCCACAATCGTCGTCGGCATCGCCGTGTCGATCCTCCTGATTCTGACGATCCTCGTGCAGCGCCCCCAGGGAGGCGGACTTGCCGCGGCATTCGGCGGCGCGGGCGCGGGTTCGGGCCAGACGGCCTTTGGTGCCAAGACGGGCGACGCCCTGACGATCATGACGATCGTGGTGTTTGTGCTCTGGATCGTGACGGCGGTCGGGCTGGTGCACGTGACCAAGCCGCGCGAGGCCAAGGCCCCTGAATCGCAAACAGAACAGGCCCCCCCGGCCCCGCCGACCGGCGAGGGTTCGGGCGAGGGCGAGGCGGCCGGGACGCCTCCGGCGTCCGACGCGACTCCGGATTCTCCCGCGGTTCCTGAGGGTGCGACTCCTGCGTCCACGGATGCGGCGCCTGCGGATGCAGCGCCCCCGGCGACCGCGCCCGAGGAGTCGGGCGCGAAGGAGCCGGATGGTGCTCCTGCGCCCGCGTCCGGCGGCGGCATCTGACGGGCTGTCGGCTCGCACGAACGATCGCGTGGCGTGTAGACTCCGGCTCGCGCGGCGGTTCGCGCCATCATGTGGAGGTGCCAGTGGTTCGCAGCATGACCGGCTTCGGCGAGGCCTCCGCCCAGATCGATGGCGTTCACTACCTCGTGGAGGTCAGGTCGCTCAACAACAAGTACTTCAAGGCCACGATCCGCCTTCCGGAGGTGTACCAGGCGCTGGAGGCCGAGTTCGAGGCCGAGCTGCGCCGCCGCATCACGCGAGGCAGCGTCACGATGACCGCCTCCTGCACGGCGGCGGGCGCGTCCGGCGCACACGCGGTGAACCACGAGGCGCTCGAGCACTACATTGAGCAGATCCGGCGTGCGCCGATGATCGCTGACGGCACGGTTCGGATCGATGTCTCGGGGCTGCTGCTTCTGCCGGGGGTGCTCCAGCCGCCCGTCGACGAGGGTGATCGTCTGGACCGCGCGCGCAGGGCGATGCTGCCGCTGCTCAACAAGGCGTGCGACGGCCTGATCGCCATGCGTGAGCGAGAGGGGAAATCGCTTCGCGACGAGTTGCTGACACACAGGTCGATGATCGCCGATCGGCTGACCCGGATTGCGGAGCGTTCGCCGACCGTGGTCAACGAGTATGAGAACCGCCTGCGGGCACGCATCGAGATGATGGTCAAGGGAACGGACGTGGTGGTGAATCCCGCCGATCTCATCCGCGAGATCGCGGTGTACGCGGAGCGGTCCGACATTGCCGAGGAGATCTCGCGACTCTCCGGCCACATCGAGCAGTTCGAGCAGTTGCTGAGCGAGAGCGATGATCGCCCCCTGGGGCGGACACTCGAGTTCCTGGGCCAGGAGATGCTCCGAGAGGCGAACACGATCGCCAGCAAGTCGCCCGACGCGGGCATCTCGCGCCTGACCGTCGAGGTCAAGGGCGCCATCGACCGCATCAAGGAGCAGGTCCAGAACGTCGAGTAGGTCGGCGGGGTCTCCGCTGGATCCCGGCCTCCGGAGGTGGTGCCGCAACGCCCCGGGCCGATGGACATACCATTTCTTCGAGTACGTCGCGCGCCCTGGGGCCCGGATGTCTCGGGGAGGTCGGCCGGTGGAAAGGATCAATCGATTCTCTGCTGCCCTGAGCGCGACGGTGCTCGTCGCGACGATCGGCGGGACGCGTGCCATGGCCCAGACAGGGGCCGACCCGCTTGAGGCCCGCGACCTGACCCCCATCGTGCGTGCGCTCGACGCGGAAGAGCTCGCGCAGCGCGAGGCAGCGGTCGACGCTCTGGTCTCGGACAGGGGTGTCACGCTCCGGGAGATTCTCGGGATCCTGTCCGGCGTGACCTCGCTCTCGCCGGAGCAGCGGGCACGACTGCTCGTGTCGGCGAGGGAGATGTTCATCCAGTCGCCCCGAGCGGCGCTCGGAGTTCAGTTCGGCGGCACGGTCGAGCGGGGCGTGGCGATCCAGTCCGCGGTCGACGGGTTCGATTCGGCGCGGGTGCTGCGTCCGGGCGACGTGGTGCTCGCGGCCAACGGCGTCGACGTCACCCAGACTCGCTTGCGTGCGATCATCCTGTCGCACGATCCGGGCGAATCGATGGTCCTCCGGCTCCAGCGGACGAGCGAGGCGGGCACCGAGGAGATCGTCGAGTCTCGCGTGACGCTCGGATCCATGAACCGCCTTCGGGGCGGGGGCTTCATTGACGCCGGCACCATGATGGACGCCTGGCGCGAGCGGCTCGCCCGCGCCGGGGTCGCGCAGGCGCCGAGCGATCCGGCGCTCCAGCCGGACGTGGACCACGGGGCCTGGCTCGCCAGCGCGCAGGCATCGGCACGCAGCGGGGTCCGCGAGACGGGACCCTGGGGCGGGCCGGGCACGGCTCGCGCGCCGATCGCGGCGGTTTCCGGTGAGCCGCGGACGGTCTGGGCCGATGCGGGCATGGAGCGTTTCAGCGGCCAGGACGATGCGCTGCTCGAGCCGATGCGTCTGGATCGTCGCGCACAGGAGCGTGCCGCGATGATCGAGGAACTGACCGGGCTCCAGCGGGAGCTGATGATCCTGCGTGCCGCGATCCGGGGGAACTCGGCTGCGCTGGAGGGCCAGACGCTCACGGATGCGCAGCGTGCGCGTCTCACGGTGGAGAATCGGCGTCTGCAGGGTGAGACCGAGGTGCTCGAGGCGCGGATGGGCGAGATCAGGGCGCGGCTCAATCGCCAGCAATGAGCTGCGACAGCACCTCGATCGCCCAGGCGACTTCGGGATGATCGTGCGCGTCGGCCCTGGCGAGGGCGATCGCCCGCTCGCACCGCTCGCGGACGCGATCGAGTGCGACCTTGTTGCCCGATGAGGCGTCGATGAAGTTGTCGTGGGCGTCCGCGAGCTTCACGATTCGCGCCTGCCACGGCCCGGCCGCCAGGCGCCGGTCGTAGTCCGCCTCCCGCTCGGGCTCGGGCATGGCGGCGTTTTTGGTGAGCGCGGAGACGCACTCTGCTGCGGCCCGTCCGAAGTGCTCCTCGATCTCGTCGAAGTCAGTCTCGGTGTCCTCGATCGTGTCGTGGAGCAGCGCGGCGACGAGCGCCGTGGGATCGTCGCACCCGAAGACATCGCGGACGGTCATCGCGACCCTGAACACGTGGGCGACATAGGGCGTGCGCCCGTCCTTTCGAACGCCGTGTCTGTGCCTTCGGGCGGCGAAGGAAGCCGCTTCGATCCACATGGGACGCTGCATGTCCGCCTCCGGGCGGGAGGATACCAGATGTCGCGTCCCCGTGCGGCCTGCGCGCGGCCTACGCGCGGCCTACGCGCGGATCGAGGGCGCCCCCGCGTCATACACGAGCCTGACTCGAGCGGGGCTTCCGCCGTGCTCGTCGAAGAGCACGATCTCCTGGGTCTCCCCGGGCTTGATCCAGGCGCTCGGGATCATGTGCTGGGTCTGGGGACCGACAGCGCCGACGCCGGGCATGGAGACAAAGTACCGGCCGAGGTGCCGATCATCGATGTAGATCTGTCCCTTGGTCATGCCCGCGAGGTCCAGCATGAGGGGGTGGTCCGCGGAAGAAGCGGTGAACGATCCACGCCACCAGGTTGGTCCGGGCGCTGCGGTCGGCTTGGCGCCGCGGAAACCGGAGCCGCTCGGCTGCTCCCACTTGGCGAAGGCCCACTCGGCCTTGGCGGTGAGGTTGTCGGTGCACTCTTCGATTGTGACCTTGACGTCCTTGAGCGCGGCCTCGACGGGCACGCCCAGGCCGTCGGCCAGAAGGGCCACCTGCACGGTGTTGTTTCCCTTGTGCAGAGCAGGTGGCTCCATGAGAACGGAGACGGTGCCGCCGCGTTCGAGGAATCGCGTGGGGACATTGTTGATGATGAGTATCCCGCGCGCTCGCGTGTTCTTGACGCGAACCAGCACGGGATTGGCCTTGCGGTGGGCGAAGGTGAGCGTGAGCCGCTCGGGCGCCGTCGCATCGCCGGGGCGAACCTCCCACAGTGGCGACTTGAACTTCAGGAAATCGACCGGCTCGGCGACGGCGATCTTTGACTTGATCCCCTTGAGTGGCTGGGCGGCGTAGAGATGCCCGTGCACGCCCTTGGGCTCTCCGAGCGTGGAGCCGCCGGAGAAGCGGCCCAGATTCTCGGCAAGGATGACCAGATGCTGGGTGCCCTTCTTGAGGGAAAGGGCCGCGTGATCCGACGCGCCCGGTCCGACACCGAGCACGCCGACCGGTTCCCCGTCGAGGAAGGCGTGCAACCGGTCTCCACCGTGGGGAGCCACAACGCGCACTCGTCTGGACGATCCGGACTTCATGGTGATGCGATACCACCCGTAGCCCGAAGGGCATCCGAGCGTGACCAGGTCCGCGGGACCTGTGATGGTCGCGTATCGCGCACTCTGGCCGGAGACATAGTCGCGGGTCTCGGCACCGACCATCGGCGAGAGCGTCGCCTTCGGAGCGGACTTGGGCTGTGGACGGACCTTCGCGTGGGCGACCTTCACGGCACCCTCGTGGTCGATCCAGGTCACGTGGCGCTGATCGGCCGGGTCGTCGACCATGGGATCGCCCGCGGCGCTCACGCCGGTCGCGCCGACGTAGACCGCTCGCTCGGTCACATAGGTCTGGTCGATCTGCTGCTCCGAGCAGAGCACGACCGTCAGTCCCTCGTGCGAGATCACGACCGGCTTGCGTCCGCGGGGCGCCTCGAGCTCGATCGGAGCGCCGTTGACCGACACGATGCCCCGCGCACCCTCCGGCCCGTAGCACACGAATGTCTTGCCAACGATCGCGAACGCTGAGAAGGCGCACGAGTCGATCCTCGCGCGCCCGCCCACATGGACGTCGATGAGGCACCACGCGACGTGCTGGTCGCCCAGCGGCACCATGAGATTCGACCCGTCTGCGAGCAGGAGCGTTGCGTGGGACGGGTGCTTGGCCGACGGATCGCGAAACACGAACGCGATGCCGCCCTGCCCGCCGCTGGCGTGTGAGACGACGAGGCAGCCCGAGTTCGGCTCGCCCTTGGCGCCCTTGGCGGCTCGCGCGCCGACGTGCTGGGCGACGTCGAGCATGACGGGCTGGTACGAGGTATCGAGATTCGAGAGCACGCGTCCGAAATGCGACGCGAAGTGGCAGACGCGCCGCGCCAGCCGGTAGAGTTCGGTCGGACGCCCGGCCTCGTCCAGCGGCGCTCCACGATCATTCGTGGGACAGAAGAAGCCCTGGGCCCCCTCGTGCTCGCGTCCGCCCGAGAAGCCGAGCGACGTGCCCGCGAAGAAGGGCTGGATGTTGAACTGCCCGCCCGCCGCGAGGACCTCCGCCAGGCGACGCTGCAGCACCGGCGCACTCTGGCGTTCGGCGCGCTCGGAGCCCCAGGTCGCGCTCGACCCGACGGCAAAGTCGATGACGATTCTGGGCTGATCCGGGCGCACGGACGCGAGTTGGCGGAGCGTGGACATCATCTGCTCCGAGCCACACCACCCGTCGATCTCTCCCTCGACGCCCTGCCAGAGGTTGTTCGCGTTGACGATGGGAACGTTGAGACCCCCCTCGCGCATGTAGCGGATCAGCTCTCCGAGGTATGCGTTGGCGAGTGCGTCGTCGCCGCACGTCCAGGATGCCTCGTTCTGCACGAGCACGATGGGGCCGCCCGCACCGGGCGCGGTGACCTGCAGATCCCGGATCTCTTCCGCGACCGCGGAGATGTAGCGAGAGCACGCTTCCAGAAACGGTCCCGAGTTCGTGCGCATCGCGATGTTCGGCATCGCGCTCAGCCAGGGCGGCAAACCGCCCATGTCCAGGTCCTGCCCGATGAACGGACCGACCCGCAGAATGGCCATCAGGCCGGCCTTGCCGATCAGCTCGACGAAGTGGCGAAGGTCGTTCTCCCCCTTGAAGTCGAACTGACCGGCGCGGGCCTCGTGTCGATGCCACGCAACGGGCACATCGACCGTGTTGAGGCCGGCGCACTTGGCGGCATGGATGCGGTCGCTCCAGTTCGCTCGAGGCACCCTGTAGAAGGGGATCGATCCGGAAACGAGCCAGATTCTGCGGCCGTCGAGCATGAAACTCCGGCCGTCGTAGGTGACGGAAGCCATGCGGTGTGTCGCTCCAGTCCCCGCCCACCAAAAGGGGGCAAAGGGAATCGCCACTCGACGCGCCGCGGGACGAGGTTGGGAATACCGACCGTCTACCGCCCACAAGGACGGCCCGCCCGGCGGCTGGGGGGAGATCCGAACAATAGGAGCCGCAAGCCACACTCGCAACGCCAAGGCCCGGAAAGTGGTACATTGGACCTTCGACAGACCTGAATGCGCTTACAAAATAGGTCTTGAATACTTACGACGTATTAACAAAGGACCAGATGCACGCTCGGAACTACAGGTACCCCCACGGCTTGGTCGCCATGGCAGCAGCCGGCATGGCCACGATCGGGGGGTGCAATCGAGGGTTATCGGACATTGATCGGGCGACCAATCGCCTGCTGGCTCAGCGTGCGGACACGATCAACGCCGGACCGATCGCGCCGGTCCGCGAGACGCCGGACCCTCGGACGCTTCGTGAGAAGGACCAGAACAGCATGGAGCCGGGCACGGAGAACCCGGCCTTTGACGACCTGTCGTTCACGCCGGCGGACGAGGCCCGCGACGTCGCGGCCCGTCTCGACTCGTACAGCAAGCGTGCACTGGGGGACGGTCAGGACATTCGAATCCTGACGATCACGGACTCCTTTCGGCTTGCGCAGCGCTCGGGGCGAGAGTACCTGAACGCCGAGGAGGACTACCTGCTTGCAGCGATCTCGCTCATGATCGAGCGTCATCTGTGGGGACCGCGATTCTTCAACGATACTTCGGCGACGTTGAGCGCCGAAGGGGACAGCGGCAACTTCGATCACACGCTTGGCATCATCAACTCTCTGCGGACGACCAAGCGTCTTCCGTACGGCGGACAGGTGGAGGCCCGTTGGGTCTGGCGGGCGACAGAGCAACTGCGATCTTCGGTCACGGATCAGTACCGTCAGTCTTCGGAGATCATCCTCGGCGGCAGCATTCCCCTGCTGCGCGGCGCGGGCTCGGTGGCGCGCGAGGACCTGATCCAGGCCGAGCGAAACCTGATCTATGCCGCTCGCGCGTTCGAGGACTTCCGGCGTTCGTTTCTGGTGGACATCGCCGACGACTATTTCTCGCTCTTGCAGACCCGATCCCAGATCGCAAACCAGGAGCGACAGATCGAGTCCCTGCGCCGCGTCAACGACGAGACACAGGCGAAGGTGGACGCCGGGCGCGAGAGCCGATTCCGAGTCGCGATCGTGGAGAACGATCTGCTCTCGGGCATCGCGGCGCTCGCTTCGCTGCGCGAGCAGTACATTCTGCAGCTCGACCGCTTCAAGGTCCGACTGGGGCTGGACCCGAAGGAGCCGATCGACATCGCTCCGCTTGATTTCGAGCTTGCCGAGCCGGATATCGACGAGTACGACGCCGCGGCCCTGGCGCTGGAGTATCGTCTGGACCTTCAGAACCAGCGTGACCGCGTGACGGACGGTCGCCGTGCCGTCGCCAACGCGCAGAACAACCTGCTCCCCGATCTGGACATCGCGGGTGACGTTGCGATCCCGACCGATCCATTCGCGCGGGAGGGTGGCATCGCGTTCGATCCGGACTACACGCGTTACAGCGCCGGGTTGGACCTCTCGCTCCCGCTTGACCGCAAGATCGAGCGCCTCTCGCTGAAGCGAGCCACTGTCCAGCTCGAGCGCCAGGTCCGGACCTATGAGCGAGCGAGGGACGACGTGGTCGTTTCGGCCCGGAGCGCCGTGCGTCAGATCGATCGCTCCCGATTTGCTCTTACGCTGGCCGAGCAGCAGGTCGATCTCAACCGAGAGCGCGTGCGTGAGCAGCGGCTGAAGAGCGACCTCGTTGATGCGCAGTCGATCGTGGACTCCGAGAACTCCCTGCTCCGGGCGGAGAACGATCGCGACCGTGCGCGCACGGATTTGCGCAACGCGATCCTCAACTTCCTGCTTGTCACGGGTCAGATGCGCGTCGCGCCGACGGGCGAGTTCCAGCCCCTGCCGGGAATGATGCTCGAGACCAAGGCCGGCGACGTCCTCCCGGTGCCCGAGCCGGACCAGATCCGACCGACGCCGGGTGCGGAGGGCGAGAAGCCCGCAGAGAACCCGGACCTCACGCCGGATGCCGTCGAACGGATGGAGCAGGAACGCGACGGCGGGCGTCCGGAAGGCGAGCAGCCGGCACCTCCGGATGCCCCGGGCGCGCCGAGGCAGGAGCCGGAACCCGCGCCGGGATCGGATCCCGAGTCCGCTCCACCCGGCCAGGACGATCCCGAGCAGTCCCGCTGAAGAGGCGCGAGCCCTCAGCCGGCCAGCGCGTGTGCGTCGAGCACCGAGATCGCGAAGATATCGTGCAGCTCCCAGCGGTCTCCGACGCGCAGGTAGGACTGGACGCCCGGATCGTGCTTGAAGTTCAGCGAGCGTGCGAGACGGATGCTCGCCTCGTTGCTCGGCGCGATGCCGGCGTGGACCGTGTGCAGACCCAGGCCGGCCGGGAGGTCGGTGAACGCGTGGCGCAGCATCGCCTCGACGCCCTCGCGCGCAAAGCCCTGCCTGAGGAACTCCGATGAGATCCACCAGTTCGCATCTGCCGAGGACTGAAGGCCTCGGGCGATGGCATTGAGATTGAATCCACCCACGATCCGCCCGTCCGGCAGCACGCCCACGCGTCGCCACGAGCCGCCCTTGCTGTCGCCCGACTGCGTGAGCGTCCATTGGCGATCAAAGAACTCGTCGTCGGTCTCGCCCGGATGATGCAGCGGGATCCATCGCTCCAGATGGTCGCGGCTGGCCTCGATCGCCCGCAGGAAGGGCGTCCGATCCGTCTCTCGGAGCGGCCGCAGGATCATCCGTTGGGTCGCTATTCCCGAGGGACCGACCACTTCCACGGCCCGAGCCGGCGCGAGGTGCGCGAGCAGGCGCCGGGGAGTCTGGCTCGGCGCGGCGTTCGCGCCCGGACGCAGCGGAACTGATCGGCGGGTGCTCATGCCTTGACCTGAGGTCGCTCCGGATGGGTCCAATCGAGATGGAAGAACACGCCTCGGGGCTGGTCCACGCGCTCGTACGTGTGCGCTCCGAAGTAGTCGCGCTGCGCCTGCAGAAGATTGGCCGGCAGTCGCTCCGTGCGGTACGAGTCGTAGTACGAGAGCGCCGACGCAAACGCCGGAACGGGAACGCCCTGCACCGCGGCGCGGGCCACCACCGCCCGCCAGTGGCGCTGCGCACGATCGATCACCGACGCGAAGTACTGGTCGATCAGCAAGTTCGGCAGGTCCGAGCGGCGCTGATAGGCCTCGGTGATCTTCTGGAGGAACCTCGCGCGGATGATGCACCCGCCCCGGAAGATCGACGCGATCTCGCCGAGTTTCAGCCCCCATTCGTTGGCCCGGCCCGCGGCGTGCATGAGCGCGAAGCCCTGGGCGTACGAGCAGATTTTTGAGCAGTAGAGCGCGTCCCGCACGGCTTCAACCCAGTTGTACTCGCCGCTCCCGATCGAGTGGGCGTGGGCACCGAACTCAGGACCCTTGAGCGCTCGCGCTGCAGCGGCTCGCTCGTCCTTCAGTGCGCTGATGTTCCGCGCGAAGACGGCTTCCGCCATGGTCGGCGCCGGGACGCCCACGTCGAGCGCCGCGTTGATCGTCCACTTGCCGGTCCCCTTCTGCCCCGCGGCATCCACCACGACGTCGACGAGGGCCCCGCCCGTGACCGGGTCCTTCTGACGCAGGATGTCCGCCGTGATCTCGATGAGGAACGAGTCGAGATCCCCCGTGTTCCAGTCCGCGAAGATCCGCGCCATGTCGGGGGTCGGAAGGGCGAGAACGTCCCGCATGAAGTGGTACGCCTCGCAGATGAGCTGCATGTCGCCGTATTCGATCCCGTTGTGGACCATCTTCACGAAATGGCCCGCGCCGCCCGGCCCGATGTAGGCAGTGCAGGGCACTGCGCCGGGCGCGGAGACCGGCTTGCCTCGCGAAGCGCCCTCCAGGGGCTTGCCGGTTCTGGCGTCCACTTTCGCTGCGATCGCCTCCCACACCGGCTTCAAGAGCGCCCACGCCTCGGGCTTGCCGCCGGGCATGAGGGATGGCCCAAATCTGGCGCCGACTTCGCCCCCGGAGACCCCCGAGCCGACGAACAGCAACCCCTTGTCGTTCAAAGACTTCTCGCGCCGGATGGTGTCCTGCCATTCGGCGTTGCCGCCGTCGACGATGCAATCGCCCCTTTCAAGGAGCGGCGTGAGCGAGTCGATGACGGCGTCGGTCGGCCCGCCGGCCTTGACCAGGATCACGATCCGACGTGGTCGCTTGATGGAGGCGACGAAATCCCGGAGTTCCGCGGCGGGAACGAGGCCGCCACCACCCGCCCCAAAGACCTCTTTCGGATTCTCCTTGATGACCTGCTCGGTCACGCTGGCGGTTCGGTTGTAGATGGCGACTTTGAAGCCGTGATCGGCCATGTTGAGCGCGAGATTGGTCCCCATGACAGCGAGGCCGACGAGTCCGACATCGGCACTGTTTGGGGCTGGCGCGGGAAGGGGGGGCATGACGACTCTCCTGCGTGGTGTATCGGCCATCCGGGCTTTCTCTCCCCGCAAACGAGCGGTCGGGTGCGCCGACGGGTTCGGGCGGGATCTCTCTCGGGCTTTGATACACTGACGCCGGGAGCGTGACACCGTTGAGTTCAGGGGGTTCATCATCGCCCGGGGGATCCTTCGACCCGAACACGCCGACGGAGGCATCGGCGGCCTCCGTGGTGCCGAGCGAGGGGGCGACCTCGGCCACTCCTGGCCTGATGCCGGGCGGGCGGGTCGGCCCGTATCGGCTGCTCTCACTCCTTGGCGAGGG
The DNA here is from genome assembly GCA_026647565.1 of Phycisphaerales bacterium. GTDB lineage: Bacteria > Planctomycetota > Phycisphaerae > Phycisphaerales > UBA1924 > JAHBWV01. The sequence continues at coordinate 21,971 of JAPKGU010000056.1, forward strand.
CGGCTTCGGGATGGTCTGGCTCGCCGAGCGACGCCATCCGATTGTCCAGCGGGTCGCGATGAAGGTCATCAAGCCCGGCATGGACAGCCGCGCCGTGATCGCACGCTTCGAGCAGGAGCGTCAGGCGCTCGCGGTCATGGACCATCCGAATGTGGCGCGTGTGTACGACGCGGGGACGACCGATGCGGCGTCGGGTTCGCGTCCTTACTTCGTGATGGAGTATGTGAAGGGCGAGCCGATCAACCGGTTCTGCGATCGGTCGCGTCTGACCATTCGCCAGCGACTGGAGCTGTTCATCCCGGTGTGTGAGGCGGTGCAGCACGCGCACCACAAGGGGATCATCCACCGGGACCTCAAGCCGGGGAACATGCTCGTCGTGCAGACGGAACCGGGTGACGGCTCTCAGAGCACGGGGGCACGCGCTGCCGGCATTCCAAAGGTCATCGACTTCGGCATCTCCAAGGCGATCAGCCACCTGATGACCGACAAGACGATCTACACGGAGCAGGGCCAGGTGCTCGGCACGCCGGAGTACATGAGCCCCGAACAGGCCGACCTCGGTGCCGTGGACGTGGACACGCGAGCCGACGTCTACTCGCTCGGTGTGGTTCTCTACGAGCTGCTTGCCGGAGTTCTGCCGTTTCCGCCGGAAGAGATCCGAAGTCGCGGAT
>JAPKGU010000057.1 GCA_026647565.1 Phycisphaerales bacterium
GTCTTCAGGTGCGCGTCGGGGTGCGACTTGCAGTACGCGATGCTCGGATGCACCTGCACGGAGAGATGCTCGCGGGCGTCGAGGTACTTGACGAGAAGGGGAAATCCTCCGGTGGCCGTGGGAGCGACCTCGCCCATCAGGTCGCGGCCCCAGAGACGCATCGCCTCGCCGATCGGCCTGCCCGAGAGCGGCCCGTTGACGATGCGGGAGCGTGCCTCGCCGCCGCCGCCACCGGACGCCGCGGTGCTGGCAAGATCAGCAAGCTCCCAGCTCTCACCGATCGACGCGCCCGGGGGGAGCCGCTTGCCGAATCGCGCCAGGCGCGATCCGCCCCAGACTTTCTCTTTGAGGATTGGCTCGAGGATGAGTGGGTATGGCATCGGAGATCGGGGTGCGCGTCGGGTTATGGAGACGCACGGATCGGCGCGCAGGCGAAACGATCGGTGCCTCACCGAGAAGATCGGCAGGACCGGACCGACGGTTCAGGGCGATCTCGGACCGGAGCGGCTCGATCGCCCGCTTCAGCCCCCGAGCTTCGCGTCGCCAAGACTCAGGCCGGAGAGCTTGGCCTCGAACGCGATCCGATCCCCCACGACGCCCTGCACGTCGCTGATGAAACGTCGCATGCTCCACTTCACGTCGCGGCAGAGGATGTACAGCGTGTCCCCGGGCGCGACAGAGTTGCGGAACACGCACTCGTCGATCCGCATGAACGCCGCGAGCACCGGGTGCGGGCGCCGCACGTTGTACGCGTAGCACGCCAGCTGCGCCGCCGTCTCGACCATCATCACGCCGGGGAGCATCGGCTTCTCCGGGAAGTGGCCGGGGACCCAGAACTCGTCGTCGCGGACGTGCTTGACGCCCACACAGCGCGTCTTGTCCTCACTCGCCCACACGAGCGCATCCAGGAACATCATCACCCCTCGATGAGGGAGATAACGCTCAAGGCCCTTCCTGTCGAGCGCGCAGGCAGACAGGTCGATCTCCGACAGGTCGAAGAGCAACTTGCCCGCAGACTCCAAAGCCGGCGTGGTGCCGGCCCGTTCAGCCACCGGATCCGGCATCCCGAATCTCCAGGATCTTCTGACGGACGTCCTGCGCCGCCTCCTTGATCTGCTGCATCGTCTGGCGAGCGCGCGTGCCCGCGGCCTTGTTGCCGCCCTCGGCCTTGGCGATGTCGTCTTCGGCCTCGGCGATCAGTTTCTTCAGGCGTTCGAATGCTTCCAACGGTCACCTCAGTTCTTCCACCGGGCGTTACCCACGCCCGCCGGTGCGGTATTGTCGCCGATCGAGGCCCCTGAGCAAGTGCCACCCTTGCAAACATCGAACAAAAGTTGGTGCTTCCTCAGATCCGGGCCAACTGGGGCAGAACCCGCTCCAGAACCTCCAGCGCGCCGTGGACATACCGGGTGTTGCCCTCGCGATCGAGCAGAAGCGGCACACACGCCGCCGCGAGCACCCGTCGGACATTCGCGATCACCGAATGGTCCTCACCGTTCTCCAGGCCCAGCTCGCGCCGTGCCCGCGCCAGCGCCGAGACGGGCTTGACGCCGCAGAGCGCCTGCTCGTGCCCCCAGTACTGACGCTCGAGATAGAGCGCGTCCTCTGCCCAGTGGCCCGCGTGAACGAGCGCCAGGTCGATGAGCACGCACGAACCGGCCCCCAATCCGGACTCGGCGCCGCCACGCTCCATCGCGTTCCCCAGGTGCAGATCTCCGTGGCACCACGCGTTGATCGGGCGAGCCGCCCAGCGCTCGACCAGGCGGTCCGCCATCTTCTGCACCCGCTTGAGAGCCTCGTTCCATCGCTGCGGCTCCGCGACGACGCCGTCGCGCAGGTGCTGCCTCGCCTTGGCCACGTGCGCCTCCCAATCGGGGGGATTCGGGGCGGTGCCGATCGGGCGCGCGTTCGCGGCGTCGCGCTGGAAGCGTGCCGCGGCACGGATCAATCTCTCGAACGCCTCGCCGTCGGGGCGCGTGTTGAGCGGCTTTCCGGGCAGCCGCTCCATCACGACCCATGCCAGGTCGTACCCGCCGACGGACTCGCCGGCGGCGTAGACGCGGGGCGTGGGTCGTGCGCAGGACTCGGGCGCGTCGAACTGATCGAACTCAACGCCGCCGAGCTGCACGGTCCAGCCGAACTCGACAGGCCCGATCGGGAGCTTGACCATGACCGGCCGGGGCACGCCGCCGATCCGAGCATCGGTCCATGTGGCAAGACCCGTTGCGGCGCCGCCCCGCTGCCAGACCGAGCGGAACCACTCGATCGGTCCGAGCCGCCCGTCGCAGATCTGGCGCACCACGGGACCGAGCGACTCACCCAGCGCGTGCTGGTCTCCCGCGTGATGACCGTCGAACGACTCCGCAGCCAACGCCTGCCTCCATGCGGGGGGACCGGCCCGGTCCATCCGACAGACAGCGTACCGCGCCGGCTCACGTCGTGTTGCCCGCGACGCGCCAGAGCGACACGAAACGCTCGGTGTCCAGCTCTTCGGCCCGCATGGTCGGTGAGATCCCCTGAGGCCACAGGATCTCCCGCCCCAGAATGCTGCCGAGTTGCTTGCGGCGCTGGTTGAACGCGCGCTGCGCGAACGTCGCGAGCGACCCGAGGTCCGGCGCGAGCGGCTCATCGCGCCGCACCAGAGAGACCATCGCGCTCGTCACATCCGGCCGGGGCCAGAAGCACTCGCGGGGGAGCGTCGCGATCTTCGCGACCCTTGCCGCGGCATCCGACACCACGCTGATCTGCCCGTATGCATCGTCGCCCGCCCTCGCAAGCAACCGCTCCGCGACCTCGCGCTGGATCGTCACGTGCATCGAGCGGCACTCCGGATGATCGATCAGCAGCGTCAGCATCAGCGGCGTCGCGGCTCCGTAGGGCAGGTTCGCAACCAGCGAGAACGACCGCCCGCGCAGCGCCGCCCGCACCTCCGCCGAGAGCAGACGCTTGCTCTCGAGACAGTCGCCCTCGATGAGCGTGAACCGGGACCCGTACTCCGGGTGGCCGCCCAAACGCTCCCGATTCATCGCGGCAAGCCCCGTGTCCAGCTCGCACGCGATCACCTCGCACCCGCGCGAGAGAAGCTCCTCAGTCAGCGTGCCCGTGCCCGGCCCGACCTCCAGCACCAGGTCTCCGGCCTTGACCCCGCTGGCATCAACGAGCTTGCGGATCAGGTTGTGATCGATCAGGAAGTTCTGGCCGAGGGACTTCTTTGGCGCGAGGCCGTGCGAGTCGAGCAACTCCCGTATCTGCGCGAGCGTCTGCATCGGGTGACTTCATGACTGCGTGACTTCGTGACTCCGTGACTCCGTGACTTCTCTCTCACCACTCCCCACCCAACACCCGCTCAATCGCATAGGCCACGCCATCCTCATCGTGCCGCAGCGTCTGCCTCTTCGCGGCCTTCTTCACCCGCTCCACCGCGTTCCCCATCGCCACGCCCAGCCCCGCGCCGACGATCATCGCCTCGTCGTTCACCTCATCGCCGATCGCCACGACACGTTCCGGCGCGATGCCGCTGCGCGACGCCAGCCACGAGAGCGCGGTCCACTTGTTCGCGTGGCGGCTGAAGACCTCGAGGATGTGGTACCGCCGTCCCTCACCCGTCAGTCGCGTGTGCTCCGGCGCGACCACCGCCGGAAAGTTGTGCAGGTGGATCCCATCGCCGACGTGCCCGAGCAGGTCCTCGCCGATCGGGGCGAGCGCGAGGTCCGTCCCGCAGATGCCGAAGCGGACGGTGTGCTCCGGATGCTCGTCCTCGTGGATCGAGCGCGCAAAGCGTGCCCTGACGTTCATCTCCTTGAACCACCACGCCGTCACGGGATCGATCGGGTGGTTCTGCTCCCCCTGCACGACGAGGTAGTCGTACCCGGTCTCGACGGGGTCCTTCAGCACGAGCACCGCGTGCCCGTGCCCGAGCAGTCGTTCGACGGAACGCGACACGACGGCGTGGTCGATCGCGAAGCGGTGGATCGTGCGTCGCGTCGCGGGGCAGGAGAGAATGGAGCCGCCGGCGACGATCACGGGATCGGCCTGTCCGATGGTGCCGAGGAAGCGCTCGCACTCGACGAAGCCGCGCCCGGTGCAGATGGTGACGCGGATCCCCGCCTCGCGGGCGCGATCGATAGCGCGGATGTTCCGCCTGGAGACCGCGCCGTCCGGCCCCAGGAGCGTGCCGTCGAGATCGATGGCGATCATGCCGTAACGCGATGCCTGCGCCGGCGTCGTGTCGGTGCGCTGGTCGGTGCCCGCTCCGGTCGTCATGCTGGAGGGTATTCCGGCGTCACGGACGGAGGGCCGGGGTTGGCTCCGCAGCGCGCACGACGAACCCCCGCCCGAAGCGGAGAATCGAAAGGGCAGACCGACCGAGGTGGTGTCACGCGCCGGAGCGGTCGCGGGCCATCTTTGCGGGCGATGCCGAACTGAACAGGGGGGCCTTGCTCACGCGACAGGGAGACAGCGTCTTACTTCCGCTCCTGCTCTCCGATCGCGACATCCAGCACGCCGAGCATGAAGCCCAGGTCCTCGTCCGTCAGGCACATCGGGGGCTTGATCCGCAGCACGTTCCCGAAGAACCCGCCCTTGCCGATCAGGAGCCCGAGGTCCTTGCAGCGCTCGAAGACCGCGGCACACTCCTGCGTCGCAGGCGTCTTGGCGCTCCGATCGGTCACGAGGTCCACGCCGCACATCAGCCCCTTGCCACGGATGTCGCCGATCAGCGGGTGCTTCTTCTGGAGGTCGCGAAGCCCCGCGAAGAGCTTCGCGCCGAGCGTCCTCGCGCGAGACTGCACGTTCTCGGTGAGCATGACTTCCAGGGTCGCGAGGCCCTGGGCCATGGACACCGGATTCCCGCCGAAGGTGTTGAAGTGGATGCGGCTCGTGAGCGACTTGGCGATGGCGGGCGTGGTGACGACCGCCGCGAGCGGACATCCGTTGCCGATCCCCTTGGCCATCGTCACGATGTCGGGATAGACACCCGGGCCACCGACGGTCTGGAATCCCCAGAAGTTCTCGCCGGTGCGTCCGAACCCGGTCTGGACTTCGTCGGAGATGCAGACGCCACCCGCGGCGCGAACGTGCTCGTACACCGCCTTCAGATAGCCCGGCGGGAGCTCGACGACGCCACCGACGCCCTGCATGGGCTCGGCGATGAAGCCCGCGACTTTGCCGCTGGTCGCGAAGCGGATCGTCTCCAGGACGTCCGCGGCGTACTTCTCGCCAGCGCTCGTGTCGTCGTATCCGTACCGGCCTCGATAACGGTCGGGCAGCGCAGCGTGGTGCACGCCGAATCCGTGCGGCACGTTGAACTTCCAGTTGCTGTGCGACGTCAGCCCCATCGGCACCGCCGACCCGCCGTGGTACGCGTTCCGCAGCGCGATCATGTCAAAGTTGCCGGTGTGCGCGCGGGCCATCAGCATCGCCAGGTCGTTCGCCTCCGACCCCGCGTTGACGAAGTAGACGACCGAGAGGTCCGACTCCTTCGGGAACGTGGAGGCCAGTTTCTTCGCGTACTGCGCGATCGTCGGATGAAGATAGATCGTCGTTGTGTGCTGGAGGAGGTTGTTCTGGGCGTTCACCGCCGCCATCACCTTTGGGTGGCAGTGCCCGATCGACACGGTCACGATCCCGCCGAAGCCGTCGAGGTAGCGACGACCCGTCTCGTCGAAGAGCCACTGCATGTGGCCCTGCACGATCATGATCGGGTCCTTGTAGTACGTCACAAGCGCGGGTGTGCAGAACTCCTTCCGCATCGCCAGGACCTCGGCCTTGGATGGGCCGGTGTACGGAGCGGGCTTGAAGCCGCAGGCGGGAAGGGCGGGCGCGGCCGCCGGAGGCGGTGAGGCGAGTGTTGTCATGGTGCCATGATACATCGGGCGTGACGCATCTCTTGCGTCAATCTGGGGTTGCGGGCATGGGCGGGCGTGGCCGGTGCCGTCGCCCCGCGCCCCCAGGACGGGAACTCCAGGGCGCTGGGCCGGTATGCTTCCTCCGCACCCACAAGGAGTTCACCATGCGGAGCAGTGTTCGCACCCGTCTTCTCATCGCGTCCCTCGTCGCCTCTGCCTGCTGCGCACCCGCGCTCGGCGAGCACCCGGCGCAGGCCGTGACGATCGCGACCGTCGCGGAGCGTGAGCCCCTGGCGAGCGTCTCACTCGAGCGATTCCTCAAGATCCGCGCCCCGGGCTCCCCTTCCTTCGCTCCCGACGGCACGCTGTACGTGCGTGACTGGCCGGACGGCATCTGGCAGCTGTACCGGGTGATGGGTGATTCGGCGGGACCGAAGGCAAGGACCGTTCGGCTGACGAACTACAAGGATGGACTCTCCGGGTACTCCCTCTCGCCAGATGGGTCGAAGATCCTGCTCTTCCACGCCGTCGGAGGCAACGAGAACACCCAGATCTCCCTCCTCGACCCCAAGGCCGAGCCGGGGAGCGAGGGCGCGATCACGCCGGTCGCATCTGACCCCAAGGTGCAGTTCGCGGCGAACCAGTGGTACCACGACTCCTCCGGCTTCATCTTCACCGGCAACGCGGAAAGCCCGCGCGATTTCTACATTTACTCGTACGACTTTGCGAGCGGGAAGCGGACGCGTCTGCTCGATCGCGCCGGCTCATGGTCGGCTTCGGACGTGACGCTCGACAAGTCCCGCGTGCTCGTCGCCGAGTACCGCTCGATCTCGGACACGTCGATCTACGAGCTCAACACCTCGGACGGCTCGCTCAAGGACCTGGGCGTGAAGGCCGTCGGCGCCCCGGAGGGCACGACCGTTTCTCAGTCGCTCGTCGGCTACATGCCGGGCGAGAAGAGCGTGCTGCTGCTGGCCGACGCGGAGGACGGGCTTCGTAAGCTGTACCTGAAGGACCTCGCAACGGGCGCGACGAGCCAACCCGTCTCCGAGATCGACGCGTACGAGGTGGACGGCGCCTCGATGAACATGGAGCGGACGCTCCTCGCAGTTGTCACGAATCAGGACGGGTACGGCACGCTCCGGCTCTTCCGCCTCCCGAGCTTCGAGAGAGTGGCCCTGCCGCCGATCGAAGAGGGCGTGGTCGGCGTGAACGAGCTGAAGGGCGACCGGATCACGTGGAGCGTGTCGAACGCGCGGACGCCGGGGTTGGCGTACACGTGGACCGTGCCGCCCACGGGGACCGCAAGCACCAAGCCCCGCCAGGTGACGTTCGCCGAGACACAGGAGATCGACCTCGGGGCGTTCACGCTGCCGAGACTCGTGAAGTACAAGGCAGCGGACGGCCTTGAGATCGCGGCGTTCCTGTACCTGCCCCCGAACTACGTCGAGGGGACGCGGATTCCCTTCATCGCCAACTACCACGGCGGCCCCGAGAGCCAGTTCCGTCCCACGTTCAGCGCCGCGAACCAGTACCTCGTGGCGCAGGGCTTCGGCGTGATCCAGCCCAACGTGCGAGGCAGCACGGGGTACGGGCGTGCGTTCCACATGATGGACGACTACAAGAACCGCTGGAACAGCGTGAAGGACGGCGTGGACGCCGCGAAGTGGCTGATCGACAACGGCTACGCCAAGGCCGGACGCATCGCCACCTACGGCGGCTCCTACGGCGGGTTCATGTCCGTCGCCACGCTGGTGGAGGACGCGCAGCGCGTCGAGCGCGGGGAGCAGGCCCAGCCGCTCTTCGGCGCAGGCATCAACGTCGTCGGCATCGTGAACATGAAGACCTTCCTCGAGCAGACCAGCGGCTATCGCCAGAAGCTCCGCGAGGTCGAGTACGGCCCGCTTTCAGACCCGGAGTTCCTGGCGTCGGTGTCGCCGATCAACCAGATCGAGAAGATCAGGGTGCCCATGCTGATCGCGCACGGGCTGAACGATCCGCGCGTTCCCGTCGGCGAAGCGATGCAGCTGGCCGTCGGGCTGATGGAGCGCGGCTACGAGCCGGAGCAGATCTACTTCCCCGACGAGGGGCACGGCTTCGCCAAGCTCAACAACCGCCTCATCTTCACCCAGCGCATGGTCGAGTTTCTGCGGAAATCGATCGGCACCGACGCGGAATGACGATGTGACCGGCAGCGGACCGGAGGCCGGGCGCGCCGACGCGCCCCGGTGCGCCGGCCAATAATCCCCGTTCCGCCCGGCCCAGCCACCGTCTGGTCGGCGCCCGCTCGCATAGCTATGCTTGTGATGAATAAAAATGCTTGAAGCCCCCGTTGCCCAGATCGTTGTCCGCATGCTCCGCTCCTCCGACTCCATGGAAGAGCTGACCTCCCTGCTCCACCGCGCCTACGCCGAGCAGGTCGCCATGGGCCTGAAGCCCCTGGCCGGACGCCAGACCGTCGACGTCACCCGCGCTCGCTCCGCCACCGGCGAGAACTTCGTCGCCACCCTCGGCGACAACGGCCCCCTCGTCGGCACCATCCTCTTTCAAGAGAAAGAGTCGGCCGCCTTCCCCGAGTGGTTCCTCCGCCCCGAGGTCGCCCACTTCTCGCTCTTCGGCGTCGATCCGCTCCACCAGGGCCGCGGCATCGGCGGCATGCTCCTCCGCGCCGTCGAGCAGCGCGCCGCCGAACTCGGCAAGGCCGAGATCGCGCTCTCCATGGCCGAGCCCGACACCAAGCTCAGCGGCTACTACGCCCACCGCGCCTACCGCTTCATCCAGCACTGGCAGTGGCCCTACACAAACTACCGCAGCGTCATCCTCAGCAAGTCACTTGCCTGATGTGATGCCCGTGCCACTGGCTGCTTGCCAGCCAGTGCGAAAAACCGTTCACCACCAGACCCCACGGGCCCGCGTCCGTGGGGTCGTTGTTTCTCGGGTGCCACCAGTTCTCTGCGAGACCGCGAGGCGAAACTGGTGTCGGTTCCGCGCCGAAAGCCCCGGGTGATACGCTTCCAGTTGACTATCGCAACCGCAACAAGGCCGCTTATGGAATCGATGCAACAACTCAATCAATGGTGGCAGGCCCAATGCGACGGCGATTGGGAGCACGAGTTCGGTGTCAGCATCGGCACCCTGGACAACCCCGGCTGGATTGTCAAGATCGACATCATGTACACCTACATGCAGGATTGGCGCTTCGAGCCGGTCTCGCGGCGGCTTTCAGAGACCGACTGGCACGACTACCGCATCGTTCCCGGAACCACATGCGGCGGGTCCGAGTTCATGCACTTCGTTGGCATGGGCGGCCCGAACAACCTTGACGACATCCTCAGCTTCTTCCTCAACGCTGTTGCAACGCAACTCGAGTCCGAGGACGGCGATCCGAAAGCCTAACCGCGATCCCACTATTCATCCCGTCGCGAAGCCCGCTTCTCATACGCGTCGGCAGCCCGGAACATCTTCTCCACTTCCCGCTTCCCCTTCACAAGCATCGCTTTGATCTGTTCGACGACCTCGGCCGATGGCCGACACCGCTCTTCGCGGAAGCCGACCCATTCCGGGAAGAGTTTCTTTGCGATGTCCCACGCCTCGCCGAACGGGGATTCGATGCCGCAGATCACGCACGTGCGATGACGCACCACCATCCTGAGCGCGGAGACCGCTTCAAACTCCTTTGGGGTTTCGTCTGACCACCACGCGCCATCCGCCATCATGTCATAAAAGAACGTCGCGTTCGGATCCACCGTGCACATCGCTCGACACGCGGGCGCGGCTTCTTCCAGCATCTCGCGAATCCGCTCGGATTTGGACTTTGACACGAAGAGTCCTCCCTACCCGCGATACTACCAAGGTCGCCACGTGCCCCCACGCACTCTCGTTCCGACTCGTCTTCCTTTGAGACCTTCGCGTTCTTCGCGTTCAACCCCATTTCTTCCCCTCCGCGCCACTCCGCGCTCTCTGTGTCCTCCGCGGTCTCTTCTCCTCCGCTCCCCAAGTTAGGTCTATGATCGGCCATCCCCCATGGCCCTCACCACCCTCTATCTCGACCTCAACAGCTACTTCGCCTCCGTCGAGCAGCAGGACCGTCCCGACCTCCGCAACCGGCCCATCGGCGTCGTCGCGGTCATCACCGACACCACATCGCTCCTTGCCGCCAGCATCGAGGCCAAGCGCCTCGGCATCAAGACCGGCACCTCCGTCCGCGATGCCCGGCGCATGTGTCCCTCCATGATCTTCGTCGAGTCCCGCCCGCGCCTCTACGTCGAGTACCACCACCGCATCATCGAGGCCATCGAGACCCACATCCCGGTCCGAGGCGTTCACTCCATCGATGAGGTCTCCTGCCGCCTCCAGCCGAGCGAACGCAACGAACCGGCCGCCCGCGCCCTGGCCATCTCCATCAAGCAGTCAATTCGCGAGCGCATCGGCCCGGTGATCCGCTGCTCCATCGGCATCGCCCCCAATCGCTTCCTCGCCAAGGTCGGCACCGACATGATGAAGCCCGACGGCCTCGTCGTGATCGACACACCCGAGCTCCCCCACCGCCTCTACGGGCTCGAACTCATCGACTTCCCCGGCATCGGCCGCAAGATGCGCGAGCGTCTCGACCGCAAGGGCATCCGCACCGTCGAAGAACTCTGCGCCCTCTCCGAACGCGAGATGGAGGCCGCGTGGGAGAGCGTCATCGGCCGCACCTGGTGGCACTGGCTGCGCGGGCACGACGTCCCCGAGCCGCCCACGCGCAAGCGCAGCGTCGGCCACCAGCACGTCCTTCCCCCCAAGGACCGCACCGACGATCGCGCCCGCGCCATCTGCGTCCGCCTCCTCAACAAGGCCGCGTCGCGCCTCCGTCACATGGGATACGGCGCGGCCAAGCTCAGCGTCTGGATCCGCTATACCGATCCGAATCGGGGCGGCAGCAGCGGCTTCGGCCCTCGCGACCCCGCGCCTCGGGCGGGGCCGGCGGCTGTCGGCGCCTGGGGCGGCCGGACTCCCGGACGCTGGGCCTCGGACCTTTCTCTGCCCGCCGGCTCCGCCGACACGCTCACGCTGCTCGAGGCCTTCGCACGCGTATGGGAGACGCGTCCGCGCGACGGCCGCACGCCCCTCTGCGTCGGCGTCACGCTCCACGAACTCGCGCCCCAGGACGACGTCGCCGCGGCACTCTTCGCCGGCGAGCAGCGTCGCATCGCCCTCGCCAAGGCCGTCGACAAGCTCGACGCCAAGTACGGGCGCCACACCGTCTATCCCGCCTCCATGCACGATGCCCGCTCCAGCGGCAAGGGCGGCATCGCCTTCCAGTCCGTCCCCGATCTGGCCGTCCCCGACACGCTCGATGATCCGGACACATCAGACGATGAGGACGATGCCGACCCGCCCCACGCGCCCGCGCCGCCGCGGGGCCGACCCTAACGTCACACGATGACCCCCTCCCCCGCCCAGCCCGGCACGCCGCACGAGATCATCGTCGGCATCGACCTCGGCACAACGAACTCCCTCGTCGCGATCGCCGACGAGTCCGGTCCGCGCGTGCTGACGATCCCCGGCGAGCGTCCGCTGGTGCCGAGCGCCGTGAGATACGAGGGCCCGGCCGGGTCGCCGCGCGTCATCGTCGGCGACGACGCCAAGGCCCGCGCCGTGCAGTTTCCCCTGACCACGATCACCAGCGTCAAGCGTCTCATGGGGCGCTCACTCGCCGATGCGAGCGGCGACCTGGCGTACCTGCCCTACACGGTCGTGGAGGGCGAACACAGGACCGCCCGGGTCGCGCTTCCGCTGGATGGTGGCGATCGGATCGTGTCGCCTCAGGAGGTTTCCGCCTCCATCCTCGCGGCACTCAAGGCCCGCGCCGAGCGTGCCCTCGGCGTCGAGGTCCGCAAGGCCGTCGTCACCGTCCCCGCCTACTTCGACGACGCGCAGCGCCAGGCGACGCGAGACGCCGGACGCCTGGCTGGTCTCGATGTCGTCCGGATCGTCAACGAGCCGACCGCCGCCGCGCTCGCCTACGGCATCGGCCTGGACCGCGACGCGAATCGCAACCGGAAGCCCGAGTCCGTTGTCGCCGTCTTCGATCTCGGTGGCGGCACGTTCGACATCTCGATCCTGCGCCTCACCGCCGCGCCCAGCCCCGGCGAGACCGCATTCTTTCAGGTGCTCTCGACGACGGGGGACACCCGCCTCGGCGGCGACGACATCGATCACGCCCTCGTCGCGCTCTTCACGCGCGAGCTGCGCGAGCGTGCCTGGCTCCACCCGACCGCCGAGCCCGCCCCCGATGTCCGCCGCGCCCTCAAGCAGTTTGCCGAAGAGGTCAAGCACCGGCTCAGCGACGCGGACCAGGCCAAGGTCCGGATCGACGTCGGCGCCGGTGGGGATGCGGCCTCCCGGGTCTACGAGCGCTCGATCACGCGGAGCGAGCTGGACGCGATCTCGGCCCCCTTCATCGATCGCGCCATGCGATGCTGCGAGCGGGCCCTCGGCGATGCCGCCCGCGAACTCGGCCAGTCGGGGGGGGCGACCGACGACGTGGCCGCGCGTGCCGCGATCGACGCCGTGGTCCTCGTCGGCGGCTCGACACGCATGCCCCTCGTGCGGCGCCGCGTCGCCGAGTTCTTCGGGCTCGAACCCTACACCGCGCTCGATCCCGATCAGGTTGTCGCCCTCGGCGCCGCGGTGCAGGGCTCGCTCCTCTCCGGCGCCGCCCGGGGCTCGCTCCTCCTCGACGTCGTGCCCCTCTCTCTCGGCATCGAGACTGTCGGCGGCGCCGTCGCCAAGCTCATCCTCCGCAACTCTCCCGTGCCCGCCCGCGCGACGGAGATGTTCTCAACGAGCGTGGACGGGCAGACCTCGATCAGGCTCGCCGTGCACCAGGGCGAGCGCGAGATGGCCGCCGACTGCCGCCTGCTCGGCGAGTTCCACCTGCGAGGGCTCCCACCCATGCCGGCGGGCATCCCGCAGATCGAGGTCGAGTTCCTCGTCGACGCCAACGGCGTGCTCCGTGTCGGCGCGACGGAGCGGCGCACCGGCAAGCGCGCATCGATCCAGGTGGTGCCGAATCACGGGCTGACGCGCGACGAAGTCGACCGCATGGAGCGTGAGTCCTTCGCCCACGCCCGCGACGACATGGTCCGCCACCGCGTCACCGACCTCGTCGTCAACGCGAAGATGGACCTGAAGTGGATCGGTGATCGGCTCGCAAAGCACGGCGCGGCGCTGGAGACGGGGCAGCGAGCGGAGCTCGAGCGGCTCGCGACCGAGCTTCGCGTCATGGTCGAGTCCGCCGAGCGCGACTGGAAGAGTGTCCAGCCCGACGCGATGCACCGGGCCAAGGACGCGCTCGATCGCGCCAGCGTCCGCCTCCAGGAGATCTCGATCACCGAGTCGCTGCGGGGCCAAGAGCCTTGAGATTCTCGGACCATTGAATCCGATTCTGCCCTGCGCGGCGCCGCCTTTGTCCCCGCGCCGAACGCACCCCCGCGAACGGCCGATATCTCCGTGAGAGTGCCATCGCTGCACATCAGGGGAACGGCCATGTCTCACACCCGTCTTCGTGGTCTTGTCTTTCTGGTCCTTGTGTCCACTGCATGCCTCTCGGCCCGTGCAACCGACTACTTCGTGTCGACGGCGGGAAAGGACACGAACAGCGGCACGAGCGTCGACGCGCCCTTCAAGACCCTGACCAAGGCGCTCACGCTCGCCGGCGCCGGCGACACGATCTACCTGCGTGCCGGCACGTACCAGGCGGCCCATGTCGTGTCGAAATCCGGCGCGCCCGGGAAGCCGCTCCGCATCGTCGGTGACAGCGCCGGAACTGTGTTCGGAACCAAGGGCAAGATCATCATCAGGAACCCGTCAGGCACCGCATTGACGCTCGAAGGCAAGGACTATGTCGAGATCTCAAACCTGCGGGTTGCCAAGGCAAAGGTCGGCATCGAGTGGACGAGGTCCGTCGGTGGGAAGTTGGTTGCCTGCGATCTTGCGAACGCGACGACAACCAACCTCGCCGCAGTCGCTTCGGAGATTGAGGTCAGCCAGTCCATAGTCAGAGGGTCCAAGGGCGCCGGCATCAGCGCGGGCGCCGGCACGGACCTGCACGTCGCGAGCACGCGGATCTACGGCAACCACGGCGATGGCATCGCTGCCGAGGCGGGCTCGGTCGTGGAGTGCCGGAACTGCGAGGTCTATTCCAACAAGCAGGATGGAGTCGACACGCGCGGAGGCGAGGTCCTCGTCGTGAACTCGCTCCTCCGCAACAACGCCGGCGCGGGTCTCTCCGCGTCAAAGGGTGACGACGCGAAGCTCACCGTCTGGAACTGCACGATTGCCAGAAACACCGGTGACGGCGTCAGCGCCGATGCGGGCGTGACGCTGGTGTACAACAGCATCCTCGCGCACAACAGCGGATACGGATTCGATCTGGCCGGTCCAAAGGCGGAGACCGGCTCCAACATCTACTTCTCGAACAAGACGGGAACCAAGCGAGGTCTGGCGCTTGCAAAGAGTGAGAGTGTCGCCGACCCGCTCTTCATGTCGTCCTCCGTCTACTCACTGAAGTCCGGATCGCCCGCGATCAACCGAGGCCAGAATCCTGAGCTGGACGTGACCGACGACATCGCCGGCTCAGCCAGGCCCCAGGGTGGACGCTACGACATCGGTGCGTACGAGGGCATCGCGTCGATGCTCTTCACCGATGTCACCCACGAGACCGGCTTCGGCGTCTCCGCCGCGTCCGACCCGCTCGACGGTGGCGGCATGTCCTGGTTCGATGCGGACGCGGACGGAGACCTCGACTGCATCATCACAGGCTCTCGCTCGAAGCTGCTCATCAACAAGGAAGGCAAGTTCGTCGCGCAGTCCATCGGTATCGCCACCCGGCAGGCCGCCATCGGCGACTTCGACGGTGACGGACTTGCCGACATGCTCAGCGTCGGATCGCCCGACACACACTCCGAGTCGCTCTTCCTGAACCAGGGCGGCTGGCTCACAGAACTCGGCAGCGCGGGGATCGTGGAACCGAAGTCCAACTTCGCGGCAGTCGCCTCCGACGTTGACGGCGACGGCAGACTCGACGCCCTGATCCTCGCCGGCACAAGTCTCTGGCACGCCATCCGGGATCCGGACTCCCTCCCGGCCTTCACCGTGGCGTCTGCGCTCTCGCTTCGAGGTGAGTCGCTCGGTTACGTTGCGTCCGCAGACATCAACAACGACGGCTTCCTCGACCTCTTCAACTCAGGGTCCGGCAGGGTGTTCCTTTCCGTGGATTCGGGCGTGCACAAGGCGGCCATCTCGCTCGGTACGGATGCCACTTCGCGGGCCCCGGTCGGGGCCGCGTGGGGCGACTTCGATAACGACGGGGACTTCGACCTGTACGTCTCGGGCTCCGCCAGGACGATCGGTCGCCTCTACGAGTCCGACGAGCTCACCTTCGAGGAAGTTGGAGAAGAGAGCGGGCTGGACAACCCGGAATCCGCCGCGATGCGGGGATGCGCCTGGGGCGACTTCGACAATGACGGTGATCTCGATCTCTACGTCTGCACCGCCTCGGGCGGCAACCTTCTGTTCCAGAACGACGGCGGCACCTTTGTGGCGTCCTGGATCGGCGCCGAAGCGCCAGGCGACAACCTCGACTGCGCCTGGGTTGACTACGACAACGATGGTGACCTCGACATCGCGATCACGCGCGCAAACGGGAGCGCCGCCCTGCTGAGGAACAACCTCGACGACGGACGCGGGTTCCACATCCGCCTCATCGGCGGTGGACCCCGCGCCACCGACCCCTCGGCCGTCGGAGTCCGAATCGACCTCTATGACTCGTCTGGCACGGTTCTCCTTGGCCGCAGGACGATCGGAACAGGCCGCGGACTGGGCGGCTCTGAGCCGGGCTGGGCACACTTTGGTGGCGTCGACCCCGACGCCACGTACATCGTCCGCGCGATGTTCCGTTCCGGGACCCTCGAGGAAAGGGTCACGCCCGGCAGCGTCACCAGCCAGTTCGGAGGCGCGACCGTCCCCCGGGTCCTGACGATCGCCGAGCCCCGATCGTCGGGCATTCGCGTCGTGCGCTGGCGCGAGGTCGGCGTCGACGAGAACGAATGAGCCGGCCGGAGCGCACGCGGGCGCTCAGCCCTCAACGAGCGCCCTCGCCACGCGCTCCGCGCCATCGGCCGGCCCCAGCGACCGCAGACCCTGGCGCATCGCGTCACGCTTCGCACCATCGGTGAGCAGCTCGGCGAGCCGCGCACCCGCCACGCCCATGTTTGGCCCCGCCTCGATCAGGTCCTCGACCACGATCGCCCCGCCCGCTCGCTCCAGCGGCTCCGCGTTCGCCCGCTGGTGCTGGTCCTTGTGATAGGGATACGGCATCAGGATCGACGGCACGCGATTCGCCCACGCCTCGCCCACGCTCCCCGCCCCCGCGCGGCTGACCGCGACATCCGCCCCGCCCCACGCCAGACCCATCGATGCGATGAAGGTCTCCACGCGCGCGGGTATACCCGCCTTCGCGTACATCTCCCGCGTCCGCTCCACCTCGTCCTTCCCCGTCTGATGCAGCACCTGCCACCCCTCGAGCGTCGCACGCTCGCGCTCGATGAACGCCTCCATCAGCCGGTTGATCGACCGAGCCCCCTGGCTCGCGCCGGTCACCAGCAGCGTTCGGAGCGAGGGATCCAGCCCCATCTCGCGCCGACATCCTGCGAGCGTCTCCGCCGCGCCGGGCTCGCCGGGGGCGATCGCCTGCGCGCGCACGATCGGGGGAACTCTTGTCCAGCCGTTCGCGATCGGATCCCTGACCTCGGCGCTGGTGAAGACGGTGCCGACGCGCCTCGAGATCCAGCGATTGGCAAGCCCCGGCACCGCGTCCAGGTTCAGCATCGTGACGGGCGCCCGCTCGACACGCGCCGCCTGCACCACCGGCGCCGCGACGAAGCCCCCGAGCGCGGCAACCCGCACATCGACGCTCCGGTCCGGCCCGCGCAGCGCCCGGATCGCGCCGCGCGCCTGACGGACCGTCGGCCCCCATCCTCCGAAGAATCTCGTCAGCCCCTTGGGCGAGACCACGAACGGTGCCGCACGGGTCGGATCGAACCGCACCGATGCGTCGCCCAGCCGCGCCGAGGAGAGAATGCTCGCATCGATCGATCGGTTCGAAGAGAGGAACAGGATCCGGGGCGGCGCGCCGCAGCGAGCCCGCTCCAGCTCGACGATCCTCTCCGCGATCGCAAGACCGGGGAAGAGGTGTCCTCCCGTGCCGCCGCCGCCGAAGAGGTACGCGCGCGGTGTGCTCATGCCAGCGCCGGCTCGCGGGCCATGCTCGGCTGCTGCTGCCCCCGATCGATCGAGATCAGCAGGCCCAGCGAGAAGGCCGTCAGGATCCAACCCGTGCCGCCCGACGACACGAGAGGCAGAGCGATCCCCTTCGTCGGCCCAAGACCCGTGACCACGGCGAGATTGATCAGCGCCTGGAGGCCGACCGTTGTCGTGACGGAGAGCCCGAGGAGCTTCAGCATCGGCTCACGCTCACGCGAGGCGATGACCATGCCGCTCCAGATCAGGGCCGCGAAGAGACCGATGATGACCGCCGCGCCCGCGATGCCGAGCTCCTCGCAGATGATGGCGAAGAGGAAGTCGGTCTGGTCCTCCGGCAGATAGCCGAACTTCTGCAGCCCGTGGCCCAGCCCGCGCCCGAAGCCGCCGCCCCCGGCCACCGCCGCCATCGACTGGATCATGTGGTACCCGGCACCCTGCGGATCCTCGTACGGATTGAGGAAAGTCATGATGCGCTTCACGCGATACGGGCTCGTCACGATCGCCGCGATCAGCCCGAGCACCGCGACCGGGACCATCATCGCAAAGTGCCAGAACCGCGCTCCCGCGGCAATGAGCACCAGGCAGGCGACGCTCCCGACCAGCACGCCAGTGCCCAGGTCCTCCAGGATGATGAACCCGGCAACGGCGCCGACGCCGATCAGCGCGGGGACAAGACCAGTGACAAGGGCCGAGAGGGTGGCGCCACGCCGCGCGCCGTACCACGCGACCAGAAGACACATGCCCCACTTGGCGATCTCGGAGGGCTGGAAACTGAACCCCGAACCGGGGACAGCGAGCCATCGATGGGCGCCGTTGACCGCCTTGCCAATCCCAGGCATGTAGACCAGCGACATGATGCCGACCAGGATCGCGCACCCGACCCCCAGCGTCAGCGCGTCGGCCTTCCCATCCCGTGCAGCGAGGCCTGTGGCGGGCCGGCCGAAGCGCTCCGCGAATGCCCGGACGGGAACGATCGCCCCGCCGATGAGTGCGGCAAGGGCGAGGAGCATGTAGATGGTGGAGCGCGAAAGGAGGATCGACTCCGGGGTCACGCCCTGAGACGCGGATCCATCGGTGCCGATGGGGGCGACGGCCATGCCCGCGGAGTTGACCATGACCACCCCGAGGGTGAGCAGGGCAATGACCCCGATGGCGATGAAATGGCCGGCGCGCAACATGGCCAACAGTATCGGCAGGGGTGCGGGCAGGGCTGCAAAGGGGGCAAGGAGCTCGCCCTCCGCGTCCCTCCGAGCTCTCGGCGGACTCTGCGTTCTCTCTATTCCTACAGGATCTTCAGCGACGTCCGCTTCTCAAGCTCCGACACCGGCCTCGCGACGAGGTCGTATCCGTCCGCGGCAACGATCACGCACCTGACCAGTTCCCCAGGGCTCAGCCGCTCGCGCGACTGGACGTAGGTCACTGCGTCGATCTGCGGCGCCTGGAAGGACGTGCGCCCCTGATACAGCCGCCCGCCCGCGCCCACGCCGCTGGTCTTCAGCCCCGCGCTCTGCGTCGCGCCATCGATCAGGACATCCACGCGCCGGCCCGTCTGCCCGGGGCGGCCCTCGTCGAACTCCGCGGCAATCGCCGCGGCCCGCGCGAACGCGACCTCCTGCTGCGCCGCCATCACCTCGCCCTTGCGACGCGTCTTCGTCGCGGCATCGACGGCGAGCTTCGGATCCTCATCCATCGTCCCCGCGGGGGTTCCCGGCTCACGCGAGTACTCGAACACGCCGACGGCATCAAACTTCATGTCGCGCACGAGGGAGACGAGCTCCTCGTGGTCGCGTTCGGTTTCGCCGGGGAAGCCGCTGATGAACGTGGTCCGGATCGCCATGCCGGGGATCCGCTCGCGCAGCTTCTGGATCAGCTCGCGCTGGTGCGCCGCGCTCACGTTCCGCCGCATGCTGGTGAGCATGTTGTCGCTCGCGTGCTGCAGCGGCATGTCGATGTACGGCAGCATCCGCCCCTTCGCGACCAGCTCCGCGATCGCATCGATGATCGGGTCGCTGAAGTTCGAGGGGTACGCGTACATCAGCCGGATCCACGCGTTGGGCGAGCCGTTCTTCACAGGTCCCAGCGTCTGCTCGGCGACATCGTCGATCACACGGAGCAGCGCCGCCAGCCCCCCGCCGACCGGCCTCCCCGCGATGGAAACCTGCGCATCCATCCCCAGCCCGATGTCGTCGCCGTAACTGGTCGTGTCCTGACCGATGAGATTCAGCTCGAACGCCCCGTCGTTCAGCAGTTCCGCCGTCTCCGCCGCAATGCGATCGATCGGCTTGGAGCGCATCTTGCCCCGGATCGAAGGGATCGTGCAGAACGCGCACGCCTGGTTGCACCCCTCGCTGATGCGGAGGTACGCGTAGTGCCGGGGCGTGAGCCGCAGGCGCGTCGCATCGTCCTCGAAGTAGCCGACGCCCGTCCCGTCCTTGCCGTTGACGGTGAGCCCCGCCGTCTTCATGCCCCGTTCGCGCGCCGCGACGAGGGCGTTGCCGGAGATCCAGTACTTCGGCCCGTCGGTCGACTCCTTCAGTCCCTTGCGCTCGGGCGCCTTGCCGCGCACGGCCTCGACAATCTTGTCGCGATCGAAGACGCCGATCATCGCGTCGATCCCCGGCTCCCACTCGAGCATCTTCGCGCGATGGCGCTGCACGAGGCAGCCGGCGACCACGACCCGCTTGACGCGCCCCTCCTGCTTGGCCTTCACGGCGTCGCGGATGACGGTGAGCGACTCCTCTTTGCTTGCTTCGAGGAACCCGCACGTGTTCACCACGATGGCGTCCGCATCCGGCAGCGTGCTCGCGCCACCATACGACGCGCACCCCTCTGCGCGCGTGCCTGTTGGGGCGGCGTCGAGGTCCCCGTGCTCGTTGTCGTGGGGGTGCGGATGGTCGTGGATCGTCCCGCCCTCGGTGTGGGCCGAGTCGTCCCATCGCTCGCTCTGCCCACCCGTCGCGACCGGGATGATCCCGTCGATCGCCAGCAGCCCGAGCATCTTCTCAGAGTCGACGAGGTTCTTGGGGCAGCCGAGGGAGACGAAGCCGACGGTCCGCACCTCGGCCGAGCGCCTCGTCGACGTCGCGTCCGGGCTGCCGCCCTTGGCCCGCGGCTTCTTCGCGTTCTTCTCCGACAGTTTCACGACGCCCTTGCCGGGCTTCATGCTCCGGTTCGGATCTCGGTCCTCGGGTTTCTTGCCCAGCCCGCGGATCACTTGGGCCTTGCCGCCCGGCCGCCCCTTGTTGCGATCGTCGCGCCGGTGCTCCTTGCTCGCGGGCACCGGGCCGGTGTGCTTCGGTCGGGCCGCGGACCCCCCCCGAACACTCGCGCCCGCGCGCACGGGTGCCTTCGCCGAGGGAGAACGCGACTTTCCGGGGCGCTTGGCCATGGGATAGAAGTCTAGGAAGTGGTCCGGCTCGCCCCCGAGACGACCAGGCGTCCATCACGCGTCATCTCGCACTCCCCCCGCGCCCGCAACTGCCTCACGCCCTCATACACCACGGCGCACACCGCCGTGGCCAGATTCAGCGAACGCTCCCCCTCGGCGAGCGGCAGCGACACCACCCGCTCAGGGTGCGACTCCAGCACCTCCCGCGACAGCCCCCGCGTCTCCCTCCCGAACACAAGGTGGTCGCCCCGACGCAGCGTCACGTCGAAAACGCTCCTCGTCGCCTTGGTCGACAGAAACCACGTCCGTCCCGCATCCATCTCCCCCTCATACGTCGACCAGTCCGCGTGCTCGACCCAGTCCAGCCGGGGCCAGTAGTCCAGCCCCGCCCGGCGGCAGGCCTTGTCCGTCAACTCGAACCCCAGCGGCCGCACCAGGTGCAACCGACACCCCGTCGCCACACACGTCCGCCCGATGTTCCCCGTGTTGTTCGGGATCTCCGGTTCGACCAGGACCACATGAAAGTGGGGCGACGCGATCAGGGGCGACACGGGCGGAGTGAGAAACGCCCCGACCTTCTGGCTCGGGGCGCTCGATGACTTCGGGTGGGGCGTCGGATCACTTGCCACGCGACTTCAGCCACGTCTGCTCTGCGGCGCGCCGCGCACGGACACCGGGATCGCGAGAGACCGCGCTGTCCACGGCCGCCCTGAACGAGGCGCTGCGCGGATCGCCGTACCAGCGGACGACACCGTCGGAGGACGCGACCACCGCCCTTGTCGCCGACTGGTTCGCGGAGTTGCTCGGAAATGTGACCAGAGTTCCCGAGGGGTCAAATGTGATCACATGCGAGAGGTTGTTCGATGTCGCGTAGGCGAGTGTCCGGCGCGTCAGGAGCTCCACCTCCTGGAACTGGTCGGCCTCGTTCTGGAACGAACTCGATCCCCCGGAGAGCACGCCGCGCGTCACGACCACGCCGAACACGGCCACGTCGCGCCCGCGCTCGCGCTGCAGCAGGTCCATGTCCTTCACCAGGCTCGCGCTCACAGGAACGTCCGGGTTCCAGAGGTACGCGATCAGCACGCGTCCCTTTGTTGCCGGGGCCTTGTTCCCCGGCAGCCACCCCTCCGGTGGGATCGCCAGCGTCGCGACCGACTCCTCCCGACCCTGCGAATCGGTCATCTTCGCAAAGCCGGCGTTCGCGTATGCCTCGGGAGACGGCTCGGGGAACGGCAGCTCCGGAACGCTCGTCAGGTCGGCCTGAGGGTTGATCGCCGCCGTGCTCTGCGCCTTGATCTTCTCCTGACGCGCACGCTCGGCCAGCGTCTCGTTGATCTTCGCCGCGGCCTCGGCCGTCTCCTTGCTCACGATCCGAGCGGCCTGCTCCAGCGCCGCAGCGTCCACGTCGGCGAATCGCAACTGCCCCGCACGATCGATCACGTAGATATCCGGGTCCTGATCGATCATCAGCGCCGCGCGCATCTTGTTGTCCGTGTCCTGCGCCAGACGGAACGTCACTCCCTTGCCCTTGGCCACGTCCGTCGCGCCCTCCCACTCCTGTCCGTCGTGCAGGCCCACGACGATGAGCCCGTCGGACGCGAACTGGTCCGCGACGCGCTGCGCCGCGGCGATCGCCCGTACCGACGGGTCGTACCACGACTGCCACGACACGATCACGACGGGCTTGCCGCTCATCTCCCCGCTCGTCATCGGCGTCCCGTTGGCCCACGCGCCGACTCCGGCCCAGAGGTCGGACGGGAACGGCTTCAACTCCATCGCGTTCAGCGCGGTGCGCCGTGCGCCGGAGCCCTCACGGAGCACGCCCTCGGTCCCCTGACCGAAGGCCGCAAACGACGCGAGGCACAGGCCGGCGCAGACAATCGAGCGCAGATGGGCGGACGTACGCATGGGCAATCGCCCTCCAAGTCCAACAGTGGTTCGGAGAAGAGACGGGTCCGGCTCAGCGCCAAACACCCGCAATGGTGATACTAGCGCCCCGCCCGACAGTTCCCCCTCGCCCCAACG
>JAPKGU010000058.1 GCA_026647565.1 Phycisphaerales bacterium
CGAGGGTTGCGGGTGGTGGTGTTGCCATGCGCGATGCTCCCTATAGATGGGCGGCGGGGCGCGTGTGTGCGCGCGCCGGAGTGAGATCGCGCGTTTTCCACTGACAGGTGTGTGTCAGTGGGCGAGAAAAAGGGCGCGGGAAAGCGTGTCGGGCGGGAAGAGAAGAGAACGAAAGGGCCGGGGAGAAGTGGGATGTGGGGAGGGTCGGGGGCGGGGGAAGTTGGGGCGGCGTCTTTTCCGGGTTCCGCCGCCCCACCACTGCCGTCACCGGATGCGGGCGTGCGGGAGCACGTGCTGCGAGAAGGGCGAGGGATGGGAACAGAGCACGACGCGCGGTGGTCATCGGTGACGGACCAATGCTGCTATGGTGTGCCGGCGTGCATGGCGGCGTGGGTGTGGGAGTGCGGGGGTGTGGGGGTGGAGCGGGAGGCACCTGAAGTGCAAGGGGTTCGCGCATGAGCAATGCGATGGGGAGGCGATTCGAGATCCTGGCGTCGGCACGGGCGGTGGTGCTGCTGCTGTCGCTGATGCTGCCCGTTGGGGCGAAGGCGCAGGAGGGGATGCCCGGGTATGAGGCGTGGCGCGAGGCGTGCGCTGCGTTGCCATCAAACCGCGAACTGGGTGGGAAGCTGCCGGATGCGAAGGCGCTCGCGTTGCCGAGGTTCGCCGACTTTGAGGCGGCGCTCGACGGGTTCCTTGAGGTGACGCGGTCGGGCGAGCTTGGTGCGGACGCGGCTTGGGTCGGTGAGCGGCCGGATCCGGCGGTGTTTTTCGATACCGCGAGGAGCTGGTTCGGTGGCAAGGAGGTGCCGTTCCAGCCGTTCGCGGCGAAGCTGATGCTGCCGCCGGATGCGACGGTCCTGGTGATGGGCGACCTGCACGGCGATGTGCGTTCGCTGGTGCGCGTGCTGGATGAGTTGAACGCACGGGGGATCCTCGACGGGTTCACGCTGCGCGATCCGAAGTGCTGGTTCCTGTTTCTCGGCGACTTCACGGATCGCGGCGTGTACGGCGTCGAGGTGCTGTACACGTTGTTCCGCTTGAAGATCGCGAATCCGGAGCGGGTGCAGCTCGGGCGGGGGAACCACGAGGACTTCAACATCGTGGCGCGGTACGGGTTTCTGGATGAGATCCGGGGCAAGTATGGGGCGGAGGCGGACATCACGAAGGTGATGCGTGCGTACGACCGGATGCCGGTGGTGATGTATGTGGGGACCGCGACGGATGTGCTCCAGATGAATCACGGCGGGATGGAGCCGGGGTATGACCCGCGCGGGCTGCTTGAGGCGGAGGGCTCGCCCCGGTTTCAGTTGCTCGGGGAGCTGCGGCAGAGGGCGTATCACGCGGCGCGGCCGGGGTGGCTCGGTGAGGATGCGGGCGTGCTGGCGACGGCGGAGAAGCACTTTGGGGACTTCAGGCCGGAGTCGCCGACGAAGCCGCGAGCGATCGGGTTTTTGTGGAGTGATTTCACGGTCTTCGGCGACGAGCCGGAACTCGGGTACAACCGATCGGTGGTGTACGGCGCGGGTGCGACGCGGCGCGTGCTGGCGGATGCGAGCACGGAGCGGGTGCGGGTGCGTGGGGTGTTTCGGGCGCATCAGCACTCGGGGTCATTGAACACGCTGATGAGCCGCCTGATCGCGAGCGACGGCGTCTTCAGGCACTGGCAGGAGAGCGAGCGCAGCGCGGATGCGGGGAGGACGGTGGAGGCGATTCGCGAGGGGCTTAGCCCGGAGGAGACGCGCGCGGTGCCGGAGGGCTCGGTGTGGACGTTCAATGTTTCGCCGGACAGCGTGTATGGCACCGGGTGCGGGTATGACTTTGCGACGGTGGGGATTCTGACGCTTGCGCGCGAGTTCGAGGGGTGGAGGATTCGGGTGGTGAGGGTGGAGGTGTTCTCCAAGTGAAACCTCAGATCGAGCCGCATGTCCCAGAGTGGCGTTAGATTGGAATGCGACTACTCCACGCGAACGCCATTGGTCTCGGAAACCCAGTAGATCGAGAAGGGCAGTTCCCGTTTGAGCCAAGACACGCGAGAAGCAAGACTGCGGTACGTCTTCCCGATCTCGGGCAGGCCGAGAGCGAGGGAGACGGTCGGGCTTCGGTCGCGGTACATGACCAGATCGAAGATAGCGTGCGAGAACCAGTGGCGAGCTTGCGTCGGAGCGGCAGTGTTGGCCGATGCCGCCGGGTATCCCTTCACGCTGATCCAGAGTTCGGCGCTCTCACGCGTTGCCACAACGTCGACGCCGGGGGCCTTGCTCGCGGTGTCCGCAAGACTGATGAGTCGCCACCTCTCACCGACAAGCCACGCTGAGAGCGATGCCTGCACGTTACCTTCCCAGTACCACGGGTGGTCGTTGGCAAAGGTCTCCGTCGGCCCGGATCGCGTCAGGGCCATGGGGGCGACCACTCCGGTGCGAGCGAGCGTGCAGTGCTTGAACTTGGAACACGCGTGGCACTGATGGGTGGTGAGACGAGACACTCGACCGTTGGAAGCGAGGCGAGTGCAGATCGCAAAGATCGTCTGACGCGGCGTGATGCCGGTCTTCATCGAAAGACAATCATCGCACATCGGTCGCGGATGCGCAGCGAGGAAAGAGAGAATGGTCTCGGTGTGCGACACGAGGGCAGGATACACAACGGATGCAACAGGTTCACCAGCCAGAGTCGGGGCGTCCGCCCGCTCCACCAAGGAAGCCGCTGCGCGGCGTCCTCACCGGGGGCGGCGTTGCCCCTTCGGGGCTGCCTTGCCCCCGGCTACATTCGAGCAGCCCTTCGGGCTGCTCAGAGATGAGAAATAGGGATGACGACGCGCGGATCATCTCGCCAGACGGCGGCGGAGTCTGTTGTTCGGGCACCGAGGTTGGCCCAGAGCGGCCAACCTGCGGTGGCACGGCGCAGGGGTGCGGCGGGGACCACTGGCCGTCCGCCCGGGGGGCGGCGAAAAGAGTGGGAAAGGGAAGTGAGTTGAGGCCGCGGTCCACGCGTTGAAACGCGTGGCAACCAGCCGTGCGCCGAGGCGGCGAAGAAAGAACCACTCGCAAGGGACGAGATGAGATCATGTGACGATTTGTCAGGCGGTGACGCGGCCTGATGTTTGAGCACCGACCTTCGCCGGGAGCGGCGAAGGTGCGGTGGCACGGCGCAGGGACAAGGTCGGGGCCACCCGCCCCAGCCTAAGGAGGTGTCGACGACACGAGCCTTTACGAAAACGGGGATACGTTTGCCTCTAAGTCAAATCGATGCGCTTCGTCACGCCTCGGTCCGATCCACACAACGAAGGCGGCATCGTTATAGAATCGCATCCACCAGACGGAGTCAGTCAGCGGCCCGACGTCGTTGCGACGACCGTACTCAAATACTCCTTGCACCATCGTGGTTCGTTCTTGGAGGAGAGGAGTCGGAAAGTGAACGCTGTCAAAAACTGTGGCTCCATTGCCGTCCGGCGATCTCTTGCCCAAGTGTGCCCACTGTAATCCCATCGCAATACGTGCGACAACGAGAGCAATTCTCGGAAGATCTACCTGCATCGATGGGGCCACTCCCTCCCACGACGATTCGGGTGGCGCACTCACGAAGCGAATCTCTGAGAGCAACTTTCGTGTCTTACCTGCCGCATTGGCTTTGTCATAGGATCGAACGGTCGCGTCGTAAATCGGCTTCATTACTCCAGAACTGTCGAAGCGTTCTCTCGCGACGAGTCGCGATCGAAAGTACTCATCGGCTTCACCGAATCCACGGTTGCAGCGGCTGCACGCCGGCACCGTAACCAAGTTACTGGGTCGCGGGCTGGGAAAGAGCAGCCGTGGCGGAACGTGGTCCGCTTCTATGCCATCATCAGGGCAATAGGTGCATCGCTTCATCAGTCGATGATTGACGCCGCACGCTCGACAAGCGCCATTTGCTCACTTGCGTCTACAGATTCCCTCGCTTCTCCTGCTCGAGTTCCAGAGCTTCGAAGAGGGCCTTGAAGTTGCCCTTGCCGAAGGACTGGGAGCCGCGGCGGCAGATGATCTCGAAGAAGAGCGTCGGGCGGTCCTGGAGGGGCTTGGTGAAGAGCTGGAGGAGGTAGCCCTCATCGTCGGAGTCGACGAGGATGCCGAGCTTGCGGATGGCCTCGTGGTCCTCGCGGACGGCCTCGTGCCCGTGCTGCTTGAGCATGGAGTTCACGCGGTCCCAGACCTTGTCGTAGTAGGCGTCGGGGAGGGTAAGGAAGTCGACGCCTCGTGAGCGGAGGGCGGCGATGGAGTGGAGCTCGTCGTCGGTGCGGAGGGCCAGGTGCTGGACGCCGGGGGTGTTCATGTGCCAGTCGAGGTATTCCTGGACCTGCGACTTCTTCTTGCCCTCGGCGGGCTCGTTGATGGGCATCTTGATGAGGTTGTTGCCGCTGGCCATGACCTTGGACATCAGGGCGGAGTACTCGGTGGAGATGTCCTTGTCGTCGAAGTGCTTGAACATGGAGAACTCGAGGACGTTCTCGTAGAAGGCGACCCAGTGGTTCATCTTGCCCATCTCGACGTTGCCGACGAGGTGGTCGACGTACTTGAGGCCGCACGGGTTCTTCCTGTTGTAGTCGTTGATGGCGAGGATGGAAGAGCCGGCGCCGAGCTGGGGGGCGCAGGCGCCGCCACCGCTCTGGAGAGCGGTGCCACCAGGAGCGGCGCAGGAGCCGTCGATGTGGCGGAAGCGGGGCATGAACCTGGCACCCTGCTTGACCTTCGTGAGCTCGTACGCGCCGGTTCGAGAGACGAAGGAGTGGACGCAGCGGCCGTAGGTGCGGATGGAGGCGATGGTGACGGTGCCGTGCTCGTCGCGGAGGGTGCGGGGCTCGCCGCCGGGCGCGGCGGTCGCGCCGTTCTTGATCGCGCGTTCGAAGGCCTTCTCGGCGTCGAAGACGGTGAAGGCGACGTCCTTGACGCCGTCGCCGTAGAGGGCGACCTCGGTGGAGGCGGGGTGCTCGTAGGTGAGTCCGCTGGTGAGGAGGAAGCGGATGTTGCCCTGGGTGAGGAGGTAGTGGGCGGCGTCGCGTGAGCCGGTGGTGAGATCGCAAACCTGCTCGATCTGGAAGCCGAAGCAGTGGGCGTAGAAGAACGCGGCCTGCTTGGCGTTGCCGACGTGGAAGCGGACGTGATCGACGTCGATGAGTTGGAGGGGATCGGTCGCGGCCGCGGAGGACGTGCGGGTCGCCGGGGAGAGGGTGGTCATCGAAGGTCTCCAGATCGCCCGAGGCCTCGCACCGCCGGGCGCGTTTGATGCGGCACCAGCGGAAGTCGCGCGGGGCCGGGGGACGGGTTTGCTTGAATGTTATGCGGTGTGTCCGGGGAGACGGGCCTAGTTGATAGACTTTCCAATCTGTTGCGATGGTGGTGGTGTGGGCTTGATGCCCGGCGGGGTGGTGCGGAGGGTGGATTCCCCCACTTTTGGAGTTCGGCGGACTGGGGTGGGGTTGTGCCCGGCGGTTCGGAAGGCGATCGGCTACACTCTCTCCTCACGGGTGCGGTGACGACTGTCGGATTGTGCGGCAGGATGCCGAAGATCAGCAGTCGGTGCACGCCGGTCGGCCGAGGAATGGCCGGACGGTGTCGAGGACACGAATCGATGGGTCAGTTGGATGAACTGCAGTACTTCGGGCCGTATCGGCTTGTTCGCCGGCTGGCGGATAGCACGATGGCCGAGCGGTGGCTTGCGCTGCATGAGCGGGCGCTGAGCAGCCACGTGGTGCATCGCTTCCAGCCCTGCCCCGACAAGGCGTCGCAGCGGCGCGTGATGGGCGCGATCGAGCAGGGGCTTGCGCTCTCGGGCCCTCACCTTCTTCCGATTGAGCTCTTCTCGCTTTCGATCAGCCAGCGTCCGTGCGCGGTGACGCCGTACACGGGGAATCACGAGGGGCTGCTCACGCTTGCGGACCTGTTGCGTGCGAAGGGCGGGCAGATGGCGCCTCCGGAGGCCGAACGGGCGATGCTCCACATCCTCGAGGCGGCCCGATTCGCGCAGCGGGCCGGCGCGGTGCACGGTGAGATCGGCTGGCACGAGGTGATGGTGGATCGTCACGGTTCGTGCGCGATCGAGTTCTACGGGCTGGCACGCCGGCTCCGGTCGGGCGCGGGTTTCGCGGGCGGGGGCGCGACGGAGGCGCGGCGGGACGAGGTTCGGTCGATCGTGGAGATGGGCTATCGGCTGGTCACGGGGCTTGACCCGAAGGAGCCGCGGATTCCCGCGACGCGCCTCGTGAAGCGGCTGGACCGGGCGTGGGACGAGTTCTTTGAGGCGGGCTTGGACGCCGCGGACGGGTTCGCGTCTGCTGCGGACGCGATCGAGGCGTTGCCTTCGAGTGCGCGGCATCGCGAGCGTCAGGCGAGCGCGAGCACGGTGCGGGTGGTGCTCAACCGGTTTCGCTGGGCCCCGACTTCCAGACCGTCGAATCGGTGAATGAATCGGAGCGGGGATCGGAGCGCGGGCTGGGACGTCGCGCGGGGCGGACGCTGCGCGATCATCTCGGGAGGCGGGGCGGCGGTTCGCGACCGCGTGATGTGGGCTCGTTGCGTGCGCGGTCGGGTCGTTGATCATCGACCTGGCCTGAGCCGTTCGGCGTGCGACCTCCCGCTCCGGCGGGCCTGGGGCCGGTGAGCACACGCGCTTCGATGTCGAGATACCGGTCCGTCTGCGCCGGGGTGAGCGACGCGCCGAACTTCGCGAGGAATGCGTCGGCCACGTCGGGCCCTTGCGGCTCGGCACCGAGCACGCTGAGTGCGTCGAGCCAGTGGTCGGGGTTGCTGTCGGCGAGCGAGGGGTCGTCGAGCCGATCGAGCCAGAGCAGTGAGACGGTGCGCACGCGCTCGAGCCGCACCCTCTCGGAATCGGAGAGTGATTGGATCTGGGGCTCCACGCGGTCGATGAGCGGGAGCGCGCGGTCGGGCCTGGACTGGAAGAGCATCGCCTCGGCGAGGCGCAGCATGGCCCTTGCGCGCAGGACGACCTCTTCGGGCTGGGTGGTCGGCTGAAGGTCCGCGACGTGCGAGAGCAGCGCTTCGACGAACGGCGGGCTTCGGGACATCAGTTCGTCCGACGCCATGATGAGCGTGGAGAGGTCCATGCCGACGGTCACCTGGACGATGGCGTTGCGCCTGGACTCGGGCGTCGTGAACGGGAGGGTCTGGAGGAGCGCGAGCCCCTCGAGCGAGGCGCGGTGGGTCGCGATCGCTCGAACGGCGATGTCCTTGAGCGACGCATCGGACCGGGCGGCGGCGACGATGTCGTCAACAAAGGCCGAGTCGGTGCTGAGCGCTTCGCATGCCGCGATGCGTCGCGACGCCTCGGATGAGAAGAGCAGAGGGCGGAGCAAGGCCATGTCCTGGGAGGTGCCGACGAGGGCGAAGAGTCGAATGGCGGGCGCCGAGAGCGTGTCGATCGGCGCGCGTCGGAGCGTCGCTGCGGCGTCTTCCCTGGCCTCGGTGGGCAGGAGATCCGCACGGGCGAGTGCGAGACCGGCCTGGGCAGCAGACTCGCGGACGGGCCAATCCTGTCTGAGCCATCGGAGCATGGGCGTGACGAGGGCGGCGGTGGGCTGTCGGGCGGCGGCGGCGAGCAACTCGGCGGCCGTCGACGGCTCGGACTCGATCTCGAGCGCGCTGAGGATGTCGTTCTCCAGACCGGGTTGGGCGAGCCGATTGAGGACGCGAGCGGCGCCGGCGCGGACCTTTGGATCGGGGGAGGTGAGAAGTCGAGCGACCGCGATGCCGACCTCCGGGGTCACTGGCTCGGCATCTGCGAGTTCGGACTCCACGAGGCCGATCGCGAGCGATCTGACCTCGGGCACCTGATCCGTGAGCATCTCGACGAGGAGGGCGCCCTGCTGCTCTGCCGGGGTGGCTTCGAACAGGCGTCTCATCGCGGCCAGGAGTCTTTCCAGCATCAGCGCCCGGTCGCGCTCGGCGGCTCGCCATGCCTGTTCGGCGGGCGTGCCGGCGTCGGTCGGCGTCTGCGTCCCAGCGGGTGGCACCTCGCGGCCCGGGGTTTCGGCGGGGGGCTGCTCGATCCCTTCGGGGGTCGGCAAGGGGACCGGCTCAGACTGAAGTTCGAGAGGTTCGGAGACGCCGGGAGCACCGCCATCGACGGGGTCCTGCGGGCGGTGCGCCGGCTCGGCGCGTGGCGCTGTGGTTCGGGGGGCCTGCGCGCACGAGGCCTGGCCCGAGAGCATCGCGAGCCCTGCGGCCACGATCAGCGAGCGGACGGTGCGCGACCGTTGCGCCGGCTCTCCACGCGGCGCAACCTTCGAAGAACCGAATCCCGCCCGGGTGACCATGACGCTGGCGACTCCATTCGATGAGAGAGGGCGAACCGACGCCCGGAACACATGGTACACTCTGGAGTGCCGCCGTTTGAGCCGTCGGCGGCACCGGGTCTCTCGATCGGCCGGGGCGTGGAAGGGCCATGAACGACTGGCAAGACGCCGAGCAGCACGTCGAGCGTGCACACGAGCACTACGAGGCGGGTCGCTGGGACGAGGCGGCGGCCGAGTTGCGACGTGCTCTGACACTCAACCCCTACCAGCCGGAGTGGCACTTCAATCTGGGCCTCACGCTGGAGGCGGCGGGCCGATTCGCGGACGCGGCCGAGTCATTCGGCGAGGCGTTCACGCTGGCTCCCGACGACGCGCAGATCGCGGTCATGACGGGCGCGAATCTGCTCCGGGCGGGGCAGGTCGAGCGTTCGATCCAGTGGTTCGAGAAGGCTGCGGGCGTGGACGCATCGCAGCCCGCGTCGTATGTTCACCGGATCGAGGCGTACGCGAGACTGGGGCGGTTCGATCAGGCCGAGCTGATGTTCTACATGGGTCAGCAGGCGGACGCGGAGGACGCGAGTCTGTACGCGGCGATGGCCGAGGCGCTGATGGACCAGGGGCTGTTCGAGCGAGCGGTGTGGTGCCTGCGCGAGGCGGCGCGTCTGGAGCCGGAGATGCCGCGGGTGGAGGCGCGTCTCGCGGAGGCGTACGCGGCGACGGGTCGGCACGAGCGTGCGCGTCAGCTGTTCCTTCGGGAGCTTCGTCGGGATCCTGGCGACATCGAGACGCTGCTGGACCTCGGCGCGTTGCTGATGGAGATGAACCGGACGGCGGAGGCGGGGGAGAAGTTCCGGCGGGTGCTCGAGATCGAGTCGGACAACGCGGAGGCGCACTTCCGGCTCGGTGACCTGGCCGAGCGATCGGGGAACGACGCGGACGCGATCATGCAGTTCGACATCGTGTTCCGCCTGGATCCGGCGTATCCGGGTGTGAGGCGGCGGCTTTCGGCGCTCATGCTCGAACGGTCGGACGACGGGGATCGGGAGGGGGCGCGGAAGCTGCTCGAGGAGGAGCACGAGTCGATTGCGCCGGGCGCGGCGGATCGGTCCGTGGCGGAGCGGGACGATGACGACATGGAGGGGCTTGGGCTGCTGCTGCTCGACGCGGGGTGCGCCGGGCGCGCGATCTCCACCTTCCGTCTGCTGACGACGAACCGGCCGGAGCACGCGCGGTCGTGGCATCTTCTGAGCGTGGCGTATCTGGAAGCGGGCATGCTGGACGAGGGGATGGAGCACGCGCGTCGCGCGGTGCGGATGGACCCTTCGATGCTGGCGCCGATGCACAACCTCGCGATGGCGCACCTGCAGAACGGGAACTTCCGGCGAGCCAGGTACTGGGTGCGACAGGCCCTGCGGGTGGATCCGGATGACGCGTCGCTGCGGCGGCTTCGCCTGCGTCTGCGGCTGCACAGCATCGGCGAGGCGGCGGTGGGCGCCTGGCGCGTCGTGTCTCGGCGTCGGCCCCGCTGGAAGGGACCGAAGCGAGGCACCAGTCGTTCGTAAGCCGTGCGCGTCTCGCGGGGGCGATCTGCGTCATCCGACGGGGTTGACCGGTTCGTGACCCGCGAGGACGGCGCGGGCGTTATCGGAGACCATTTCCGTCATCAGGAGTCGGTACTTGGTCTCGGCGCTGCCGATGTGGGGCGCGAGCACGACGTTGTCCAGCCCGATCAGGCCGGGGTGGACGCGGGGCTCGTTCTCGAAGACGTCGAGCCCTGCGCCCCAGATGCGCTTGGCGGTGAGCGCTTCGACGAGAGCCGCCTCGTCAACCGTCGGGCCTCGCGAGGTGTTGATGAGCATCGCCGTGGGCTTCATGAGCGAGATCGCCCTGGCGTCGATGATGTGACGCGTGTCCGGGGTCAGAGGCGTGTGGACGCTGACAACGTCGGCCTCTCTGAGACCTTCTTCGAGCGAGACGCGTCGGGCGGCGAGGGGCGCGAGCTCGAAGTCGAGGTGTCGTGAGCGGGCGACGTAGAGGACGCGCATGCCCCAGCCGATGGATCGGAGCGCGGTGGCGTATCCGATGCGTCCGGCACCGACGATGAGGAGGGTGCGGCCGGTGAGATCCATGCCGAGGAACTCGGTGATGCCGAGCGGGCCGCGCCGGGCGTACTCCTCGGTGCGGGCGAAGCGGTCGGCTGGGATCAGGCGGCGGGCGCAGGCGAGGATGAGGGTCCAGGCGAGGTCGGCGGTGCCTTCGGTGACGGCGCCCGGGGTGTTGGCGACCTTGACGCCGCGCGACTTGCAGAGCTTGACGTCGATGTTGTCGTATCCGACGGCGAAGT
Source organism: Phycisphaerales bacterium (assembly GCA_026647565.1). Lineage (GTDB taxonomy): Bacteria > Planctomycetota > Phycisphaerae > Phycisphaerales > UBA1924 > JAHBWV01. The sequence continues at coordinate 10,629 of JAPKGU010000058.1, forward strand.
TGCAGATGCCTCTCAGGTTCGGCCCGGCGGCGTCGAGGAACTCGGCGTCGACCTTGTCGAAGTACATGGTGATGATGAAGGAGGCGCCGGCGATCGCGCGGAGAACTTCGTCGCGGGATCGCTTCTCGGCGGGGCTCTGCCTGACCTCGGCGCCGGGCACGACGACCTCACCGGGCACCTTGTGCGTGACGACGACGATGGGGCGGGCGGCGGACGCTTGGCTCATGCCCAACCTTAGCCGCCGGGGGCGGGGTGGTTTACGCTGTTGGCGTGCAGGCACCCGCCACGATCGACCGACACCGACTTGTCCGCATCCTCGGTTGGAACATCCTCCACGGGGGGAGCTCCAGGCGTTTGCCTCGCATTGCGCTCGAGTTGGTCTCGCACGACCCGGACGTGGTGGTGATCACGGAGTTCCGGCGGACACTGGGGGGCCAGGTGCTGGGAGTGCTGGCGGATCGGGGGCTGGTGCACGTGGCGGAGGCCGGGGAGCCGGGGCGCGGCAACCGGACCGCCATCGTCTCGCGGTTTGCGATGGATCGCGGCGCGGGGCTCGATCGCGTGACGATGCCCGAGTGCCTGAGCCGGCGCGTGCTGGTGAGGCGGATTGTCGTGGATGCCGACGATGCGTTCATTCTGACTGCGGCCCACCTTCCGGACGACTGGACTCCGTCCAACGCGTTGACGGGATGGGCCTGGCTGGTCGGGCACGCGATTGGCGTGAAGGACGATCGTCACGCGATTGTGGGCGACCTGAACGGCTCGCGTGACGCTGGGCAGGCGGGCGGCACGCCGCGGCACGTCGCGCACGCGATGGGACGGTTGTGGACGGCCGGGTATCGCGACGCGTTCCTCGAAGGGGGCTGGTCAAAAGACGGGGATTTTGGCCCCGAAACCACGTGGAAGTCCCACTGGGGGCATGAGTTGCGACTCGATCACGCGATCCTTTCGGCGTCACTGACGCCTCGGCTCGTGGGGGCGAAGTACTCGCATTCGCCGCGAATGGAAGGGGTTTCGGACCACTCGGCGGTTGTGGTGGATCTGCGGCGTGAGGGCGGCACGGCGGATGCGACGAGGGAGAAAATCGGAAAAAACCACGAAAAAACAGGGATCGAACCGATGTTCCGGACTTGCCAAACGGCAAGCGGCGCGATAGAAAGCCGCGGTTCTCGGAGAGAATCCTCGAATTTCATGGAGTGAAACAGCAATGGCAAAGTCCAGCAAGTCGTCCAAGGCCGCGAAAGCCCCGAAGCCCCCGAAGATCACGGCGTCCGCGAAGCGGACGAAGGGCGAGCTCTTCAAGCTTCTGGGAGATCACAACGGCCTCTCCCGGAAGCAGGTCGCGGGCGTGTTCGACACGCTCTCCCAGATCATGGCGGCCGACCTGGCCAAGCCGGGCAAGGACAAGCCCAAGGTGTTCGTGGTCCCCGGCCTCATGAAGGTGACGAGCCGCTTCAAGCCGGCCGTGGGCGCTCGCAAGGGCATCGACCCGTTCACCAAGCAGGAGAAGATGTTCAAGGCCAAGCCCGCCAGCACGGGCATCAAGATCCGCCCCCTCAAGGGCCTGAAGGAGATGGTCTCCTGAGATCGATCAGGACCTGACCCTCGTCCGCGTATCGACGTGAGAACCAATGACGCGCCGCTCCGATCGGGGCGGCGCGTTGTGCTTTTCGAGCTTCCGTCGGTGGCGGTCGGGGTCGGTATCATGCGTGCAGGTGCGCAGTTCACCACGATCCAGCGACGGGGGCATGATGGGTTCGCGATTCGCGACGGTGATGCTGCGCTCCGAGCGGCAGCGGGTTGTCGCGCTGATCGGCGTGCTGCTCCTGGCGCTGACGATGCTCTCGGTCCGTCTCTCCACCGGGTCGCTGTCGACGGACAGGGCGCTGACGCCGATGCTGGTGGTGGTCAAGATCATCGCGTACCAGGCGCTGGCGGCGGCATGGATCACGAGGTGCCTCTCACGTGGCGTGCAGCCCCGGCTGTGGTTCTGGGTCGTGAGCGCGCTGGTGGACTGCACGGTCCCGACGATCGGGATCGTGGTCTCATGGCGAGCGGAACTGGTGGACATCGAGCAAGCGACGGTCGCGCCGGTGGTGTTCCTCTACGGGGTGTTCATCGTCCTGTCGATCCTGCGGCTGCGCCCGTGGATGACGCTCGCGAGCGGATTCGTGTGCTTCGCGCAGTACCTGGCGGTGTCGATGTGGATCGCGTCGGTCGAGGGGATCGTGATCCCCGATGGGCTGATCTGGATCTATCCGAGCATGGTGATTGTGAGCGGGCTCGCATCTGCCTTTGTCTCGCTTCGGCTGAAGCAGAGCGTGGTGCGCGGGCTTGAGGAGGCCGTGGAGCGGGAGCGGGCGCAGGGCGAGATGGGTGTGGCGGCGAAGATCCAGGCGGGTCTTCTGCCATCGGGTTCGCCGGCGGCGGCGGGGTTTGAGGTCGCGGGGTGGGGCCATCCGGCGGCGGAGACGGGAGGGGACTTTTACGGTTGGATGGGTCTGCCGGACGGACGGACGGCGGTGGTGCTGGCGGATGTTTCGGGACATGGGCTGGGGCCGGCGATGGTGGCGGTGCTCTGCCGCGCGTATGCGCGGGCGTGCCTGGAGGGCGCGGGGGAGCTGCGGGAGGCGGTGACGCGGTTGAATCGGCTGCTGTCGACGGACGTGCCGCCGGGGATGTTCGCGACGCTTGTGATGGTTCGGCTGACACCTGGATCGGGGCGTGTGGAGGTGCTGTCGGCGGGACACGGTCCGATCCTTCTGGCGAGATCTGCGTCTGACGGGGCGGGCGTGGTCGTGGAGACGCTGGATGCGGCGGGGATTCCGCTTGGCGTCGACGAGGGCGCGGAGTACGGCGTCGCGAGCGTGGTCGAGATGAGGCCGGGCGATTCGCTGGTGCTTGTGTCGGACGGTGTGTTCGAGCGGCGTCGCGGGGATGGCGAGATGTACGGGCTTGCACGCCTGAGCGAGGTCATTCGGGAGGGTGCGGCATCGGGGGCGAGCGCGCGGGCGATGGTGGATTCCATCCGCGGTTCCCCGGAGCGGTTTGCGGATGGTGCCGCGGCACAGGACGACATCACGGTCGTGGTGATTCAGGGAACGGCGCGGGTGTGAGGCGGGCGGGTGGGGCGTTGGGTCAGCTCGCGCGAGTCGCCCATCGGAGCTTGGCGGAACGTGAGCGCGGGTTGAGGCCGACCTCGTTTGAATCGGCGAGCACGGGCTCCGGGCTGATCTCGGAATAGAAGCCGGCGCGGCGGCCGTCGCGGAATGCGGCCTTGACGCGGCGGTCCTCGCCGCTGTGGAAGCTGATGATCGCGGCGGTGGCGCCGGGCTTGAGCACGTCGGGGAGGACGGTGAGGAGGCGGTCGAGGTTGGCCAGTTCGCGATTGACGAGGATTCGGAGGGCCTGGAAGGTGCGTGCGGCGGGGTGGAGCTTGGCGCCGGCGGCACGCTCGATGGTGAAGTCGCGGGCCTCGCAGATGATGGCCATGAGGGCTTCGGTGGTGGTGATGGGCTCGATCGCGCGGCGCTCGACGATGAGGCGGGCGATCTCCGGCGCGTCGGTTTCGTCGCCGAGTTCGAGAAAGGCGGCGGCGAGTTCGGCCTCGCTCATGCGGTTGATCAGTGCGGAGGCTGGCTGGCCTCGCGTCGGGTCCATGCGCATGTCGAGGGGGCCGGGGCGGCGGTAGGAGAATCCACGGGCGGGGTCGTCGATCTGGGTGCTTGCGACGCCGACATCGGCAAGGAGGGCGTCGACCTTCCCGTCTTCGACTTCGGCCTGCGCGAGGACAGTGGGCAAGCCGGCGAAGTTGGTGTGGAAGAGGTCGAAGCGGCCCCCGATGCGTTCGAGACGCGTGCGGGCGGCGGCGATGTTGGCGGGATCGAAGTCGATGGCGATGAGACGGCCGCCGGGGGTGATGCGCTTCAAGAGGGCGGAGGCGTGGCCTCCGAGGCCGAGGGTGCAGTCGACGACGACGTGGCCCGGGCGCGGGTTCAGCGCTTCGAGGACCTCGTCCATCATGACGGAGACATGGCCGGTGTCGCGCTTCTTCACGGATGGGATTCCGCGAGGATCATTGGCGACGGACCAGATCGGTGAGTTGATCCGCGGCGGCGTCGAGAGCGGCGCGGTCGCCGTCCTCGATCGCCTTGCGGAGCGCGGGGAGGAGCCAGTTGGCGTAGCCGGAAGTCTCGTCGGTGGCGATGAACGCGTTGCGGTACCACGGACGGCCGGGAAGGCCGTCGTCGATGAGCCAGCGGCCGGGGCGCGCACGGCTCATGGTTGCACGGGACTCGGCGCGGGCGCAGGCGGCGTCGAGTCGGGCGAGCGCGGGGATGGCCCACGCTTCGGGTGCGGCGGAATCGGACGCGGGTGCAAGGCCGCGTGCAACGGCGAGGGCGTCGAGTGAGCGGGCGTGGGTGCGAAGCTCCGCGTAGGCGAGGGCGCGGTCGTGCGGCACGACGGGGGCGCTTGCGAGACGCGAGGCGACAGCGGTGGCCATGCGGGTGACCATGAGGGCCGGCTCGTAGTCGTCGCCGACGATGCGCCAGTACCAGACGAGGGAGTCGTAGACGGAGTGGTAGCTGTTGCCGGCGCTGCCGCTCCCGCCGACGCTGGCGCTCGGGACGCCGGCGTGCATGAGGAACGGCACGTGGTCGGAGCCGCCGCCGAGGTCGCCGACGGGGGGCGTGGTGAGGCGCGGGGCGTCGGGAGAGGCGGGCTGCGAGCGTTCGAGCCAGGCGTCGTAGACCGAGCGGTCGTTGTCGCGGGCGGCGGGGACAACCCGCGCGCAGTCGCGGATCAGCGTCTTGAGTTCCGGTGAGGCGGACGATCCGAAGTTGGGACCCATGGAGGCCATGTCGAGGTTGATGTAGCCGATGCAGTTTCGGGTGAGTTCGTCGCGCTGTCGCTCGACGTGCTCCGACGATCCGATGATGCCGAACTCCTCGGCACCCCACGCGGCAAAGACGACGGAGCGAAGGGGCCGGTCGCCCTCGGCGGCGGCGCGGGTGAAGGCGCGGGCGGACTCGATCATGGCGATGGTGCCGCAGGTCGGGTCGGAGGCGCCGTTGTACCAGGCGTCGTGGTGGCACCCGATGACGACGTGCTGGCGGCGCTCGGCGACGGTGCCGGAGCCCTCGAGGCGGGCGACGACATTGGCGGTGCGGCGGACCTCGCGTTCCTGCTTGACCATGAGGCGGACGCGGAGCGCATCGCCACCTGTCAGCCGGTAGTCGAAGGGGAGGCCGCCCTTCCAGCCGTCGGGGACGGGCGCACCGGTCATGCGTTTGAGAATCTCCTGCGCGGCGCCGTAGCCCATGGGCTGGACGGGGATGCGCGGGAGAGCGATGGAGTCGATATCGAGGCGCGTCGCGTCCTCCGACGCGAAGGTGCCGGGCGTGAGCGGATCGCCCTGATAGCCGAGGGTGACGATGCTGCCGCGCTGGATGCAGCAGTCGCTGGCCCAACCCCCGATCTGGCCCCCGATCTGGCCCCCCATCTGGCCCCCGATTTGGCCCCCCACTGCTCCGGCATCGACACTGCCCTCTGCGTAGACGGGGCCTCTGGTGTAACCGGCATCGGCGGGGTCGGTGTAGATGATGAGTCCGGCGGCGCCCGCGAGTTCGGCGTACTTGGGCTTGTAGCCCCGGTAGTTGCCCCCGTAGCGGGCGATGACGATCTTGCCCGTGCAGTCGACGCCGAGTTCCTTCAGGCGTTCGAAGTCGGCCTTGGTTCCGTAGTTGGCGTAGACGACGCCCGCGGTGATGTCGCCGGAGCCGCTGTATGCGTTCCACGCGAGCGTCGCGAGGGGATCCGTGGACTGTGAGGCGGGGTCGATGGAGAGGGGACGCTCGCGCAGTTCGAGGGAGAGGGGCGCAGCGTCGGGGGTGTCGGGCATGATCTGCACGGCGGCGTCGATCGGGCGGGCGAGGAGGGGCCAGAACTCCTCGATCTCGACAGTCCAGCCCTTGAGAGGATTGCCATCGGCATCGACGCCCATGGCGCGGAACTCGGCGGCGATCTCCTCGATGGTGCGCCAGTCGCCGGGGGTGCCTGCGACGTGCGGCTCGTCGGCGAGGAGCTGGTGGGTGCGGAGGAGAGAGTCGCGTGTGGCGGAGCGGATCAGACGCTGCTCGCGTTCGAGGTACGGCAGACGAGCCCGGTCGGACCACGAGGCAAGCGTCGGCTGCTGGATGGCCTTCTCGCGCGAGGCCTCATTTCGACCCGGAGTGCGGCAGCCGGAGCCGCCGAGAACGGTCGCGATGAGGGAGATGGCGCCGAGTGCACGGAGGATCGAGGTCGAGGGCAACATCAGACTCCTGGAGCGGGTGTTGGAGCGGAGGGTTGGGCGGCGCGGCGCTGGAGGGCGCGGATGGATTGGAAGATGAAGAAGGCGGCGAGCACGAGCAGGATCGCGGCGACGGCGCCGTTGATCGCGGTCGTCGTGTCGATGGTGGGCTTGGAGAGGGCGCGGACGCCGTGGGTGATCTGGACAGCAAGGGCGGTGAGGGTGATGGTCATCACGAAGAGCATCGGCAGGAGGGTGTACCAGCAGCGTTTGCCGTTGTTCCGGAGCCAGACTGTGATGCCCAGGAGCGTGAGGGCGGCGAGGAGCTGGTTGGACGTGCCGAAGAGGGTCCAGTAGGCACGGTAGCTGTCCTGCTCGGAAGTGAGCAGGATCGCGAGGGGGATGCCGACGGTGGCGAGCGCGGCGAAGAAGCCGCCGAGACGGCCCTTGGCGTTGAAGAGTTCCTGCAGGAGATAGCGGCCCAGGCGCGTGGCGACGTCGAGCGTGTCGAAGACGAAGGTCGCGACGGCCATGGCGCCGAAGGTCTTGGCAAAGAGGAGCGCTCCGTCGCCGAGGATGAGGGTAAGGAAGCGGGCGATGCCGTCGCCGTAGATGCTGCCGGGGGGCTTTCCCTTGACCTGGTCGCCCGAGAGGATCATCACGGTGGAGAGGGCGATGATGGCGACGAAGCCCTCGAGGAGCATGGCGCCGAAGGCGACGGGCTTGCAGTGGGACTCCTTCTGGACCTGCTTGCTGGTGGTGCCGCCACAGACGAGGCCGTGGAAGCCGGAGCAGGCGCCGCAGGCGATGGTGACGAAAAGGAAGGGGAAGAGGATGGTGGTCATGGCGGGGGTATCGGTGCCGCCGATGAAGAAGTGGATGAGGCCGTCGAAGCCGACGCCGGGTGCGACGGCGGGCTGCTGGATGTCGTATCCACCGAAGATGAGGCCGATGGCGCCGATGCCGATGGCGAGGTAGAGGACGAAGCCGCCGAGGTAGCCCCGGGACTGCTGGAGGAGCCAGAGCGGGAACATGCTGGCGGCGAGGCAGTAGCCCAGGACGATGGCGTACCAGGTCTGTCGGGGGAGGACGAGGACGGTGCTGACCTTGGTGCCGAGCCAGACGACGCCGAGGGTGGCTGGGACGAAGACGATGGTGAGGAGCCAGGTGGGCCACTTGATGGAGCGCTGCACGACGCCCATGATGGTGGCGAGGATGAGGTACATGACGCTGGCGGCGGCGACGGCGCCGCCCTTGTTGAAATCGGTGCCGGCGAGCGCGGCGAGGTCGGGGTCGGTGTTGGTGAAGGTGGCGACGGTGGCGTCGGTGAAGGCGACGATGACGTAGAGGAGCGCGAGCCAGATGAAGGCGACGAGGGCGGCCCATGCCTTCTTGCTGATGTTGGCGCGGGCGATCTCGGCGATGCTGTGGGCGCCGTGTCGGACGCTGGCGATGAGGGCGGAGAAGTCATGGACCGCGCCGATGAAGACGACGCCGAGGAGGATCCAGAGGACACAGGGGAGCCAGCCGAAGGCCTGGCAGGCGAGGATGGGACCGACGATGGGTCCGGCGGCGGCGATGGCGGAGAAGTGCTGACCGAGGAGGTAGAAGGGGCGAGTCGGGACGAAGTCGACACCGTCGGCGCGGGCGACGGCCGGGGTGGTGGCGTTGTCATCGAGGCGGAACTGGCGGGCGATGAACTTGCCGTAGGTGAGGTAGCCGACGGTGAGGACGGCCATGGTCAGGAGCGCAAGGGCGAGAAGACTCATCCGGATTCCTCATTCCCGGGGGGCCGGGATCGCTTCGGGGCGTTTGGGCTGCCAGAATACAGAGCATGGACGTTCTGAGCAGAGTTCCGTCTCCGTCTTCGCGCGCGGTCGCGCTGGAGACGACCCTTCTCGTGCATGGCGTGCCCCGTGAAGCGGGGGTGTCGCTCGGGGCGGAGCTGCGGGAGATCGTTCGTGGGGCGGGGGCGTTTCCCGCCCTCGTGGGATTGGTCGCGGGAGTGCCGACGGTCGGGATGGGCGATCAGGAGGTGCGATCGCTGCTTGACTCGGCCCACGTTCCGAAGGCGAACTCGGCGAACCTGGGCGTGCTGATGCACCGCGGGTCGCACGGGGCGACGACGGTGAGTACGACGATGGAGTTAGCGGCGCTCGCGGGCGTGCGCATCTTTGCCACGGGCGGCATCGGCGGCGTGCATCCTGGGTACGGGGAGCACCTGGATATCAGCAGCGATCTCGCGGCGTTCACGCGGTTTCCTGTGGCGGTTGTGACGAGCGGCGTGAAGTCCATCCTGGACGTTGTGGGCACGCGTGAAGCACTGGAGACGCTCGGGATCCCGGTGATCGGCTTCGGCACGGACAGATTCCCCGCGTTCTACCAGCGCGGGTCCGGGGCGGGTGTGGACGCGAGATTTGATGACGTCGCGGATCTCGCGAGGTTCGCGGCTCAGGAGCTTCATCGAACCGGACGCGGCCTCGTGATCGCGAACCCGATCCCCGAAGCGGACGAGATTCGGGAGGTCGAATGGGCGGATCTGCTTCGGCGGGCGCGAGCGGAGGTGGACGGTCTGGGTGTCTCGGGCCGCGACGTGACGCCGGCGCTTCTGGGTTCGCTGCACCGGATCAGCGGCGGACGGACGCTGGCGGCGAACCTTTCGCTCGTACGATCAAACACCAAACTTGCGGCGATGATCGCGGCTTCGTTCTGATCGCGTTCCGGCGTTGAGACGACTCGACCTTCGTGGCGCGGCGTTGTGGCGACCACATCGTTCAATATTGCCCATTTTCACACGCGGTCCCGGTCCCTTCACGAACACTTCATTCAGAGTGTCGCTTTCCATCATTGCTCTGGGACAGCGCAAGGATTAGCATGACTGGAAGCAGACGCGGGCCGGTGGAACGGCTCGCGGCGCCCCGCTGGAAGTTCCCGGCAAGAGAGAGATTGCCGGTTGCAGGATGTGTCCGGAGCGCACCATCCCTCACCTTGTGGTGGATGGCACGTTCATCATGCCGAATCGTCCGATTCATGACCGTTCACCGGAGTTGGAAACTCTCGAGAAGGAGTCGAACCAGATGAAGATGTCCCGCACCTTTGCACTCGTCATGGCCGCCGGCTGCGCCGCGCCCGCGTTCGCGCAGGACAGCGTCAGCAAGTTCACGACCGGCCTGCCCGGTGACGCGAACAGCGAGTTCACCTCGGGCCAGACGTATATCGTCGACCTGACGCCGTTCACAACCCGCGCGAACACGCAGTTCGGCATCGCCCCGATCCTTAAGGCGAGCAAGACGAGCACGACGTTCTTCACTTCTCTGCCGAGCGGCAACGGCATCAGCCGCACGCTCAAGCAGGGCGTGAACGCCAGCGGGACGAACTATTCACTGTGGACGACCGCGGGCGAGGGCATCAACACGGCGAACAACAACGTCGCGGGCTCTTCTGCGGCCGGCCCTGCCAGCTCCTTCCAGTTCGGCGCGTTGCTCGCCGAGTTCGACGGCCCCGCGAGCAACGTCCTGGGCGCGATGGTCAACGTTGATCCGGCGGCTCCGGGTCGCCTGTACGTGAAGAGGGTGGTGGCGGCGACGAACCGTCCGGACGGCTCGGCGACGGGAGGCTCTGCGGCCCTGGGCGTGGGCGCCGTTGACTCCGACGGCAACGTGGTGTTCCGCGCGGACAACTTCGGTGTGACGGGCGCGAACCCGATCAGCGGCAACAACATCTTCCGCGTCGACATGGCGACGCGGAACAACGCGGTCGCCAACTACATCAGCCAGCTGGCTCCGGGCGACGCGGCGGCGACGGTGCGGATCGTGAACAACTCCACGACGACGCACAGCGTGCCGAACATCATTCCCGAGAACGAGGGCGGCCCCGTTTACTTCGGCGCGAACTTCTCTTCTCAGATCGTGCGTGGGTCCGCGGCGGGCGTGACGACCTCGGACACCTCGCACTACGGGTCCACGGGTCTGACCGATCATCGCGGCTCGATGGCCTATTCCCCGACGGTGCTGCTCGGTACCTCGGGCGCGGTCGGCACCGCGGCGGTGCTGGCCAAGACGGCGACGGGTGACACGCACGACATCGTCCTCTTCGACGTGAACGCCTCCGGCAACCCGGTCGGCACGCCGAAGCGGGTCTCCCTGCCCGGCACGCTCACGATCAACGACGCGCTCGATCCGCGGGCCGCTGCCTTCCCGATCAAGCGTTTCGACGGCTACGGCTCGCAGACGTTCTCGAGCGGCGGCGTGAGCCAGGTCGCGATCGGCCGGGACCAGGCGGGCCGGATCCTCATCGCGGCAACGATCTACGGGACCAACGAGGGCCCGAATCCGTGGGGCGATCAGGGCAACGCGAACCCCTCGAACGCGATCGCGGTCGCCCGTCTGTCCTCTCCGACCGCTTCGCCCGTCTGGGGCCTTGCGGCGTGGAACGACTGCAACGCGCTGACCGGCAAGCCGATCCGCGACGAGAACAACGTCCAGATCGGTCGACTGGGCTCGCTCTTTGAGGTCACGGGCGGCGCGCCGTTTGGTCCTTCGATGTCTGCTCCGGCGATCGACTCCGTGGGCAACATCTGGTTCACCGGCACGGGCGTCTTCGACGACTTCGCCGGGCCGAATCCGGACAACGCGCTCTTCCGCGCGGTCTATCGCCCCGACACGGCCACGCCGACGTACACGATCGAGTCGGTGATCGACACCGGCAACGTCTTCGCGGGCCAGAACTCCGGGCGCAACTGGCAGCTGCGGTTCATCGAGGTTGCCGACTCCAACTCGATCTCGTCGGCCGCGATGTTCTCGCAGGGCGTCGTCCACGAGGGCTTCGCGGGCGGGGACGTGTCCGGCCTTGATCCCAGCGATCCGCTGACGAACGGCGGCGTGATCGTTGCCGCGGGCATCATCTATGACCGCGACGATGACGGCGAGTTCGATGACCCGGTCGTCGGCGGCACGCCGACGGGCTCGGTGGACGAGGAGTACAACGTTCTGCTGTACATCGGCGCGCTCGGCGCGGATGACGGCTGCGCCCTTGCCGATTACGACGGCGACACCGAGGTCGGCATTCTCGACTTCCTCGCGTTCCTCGATGACTTCGGCACCTGCGAGAACCAGCCCACGCCGTGCACGGCGACGGGCTTCGACGCGGACATCTACAACCCGGATGGCGTCATCGACATCCTCGACTTCCTCAACTTCTTCGATCTGTTCGGTCAGTGCGAGGGTCAGTGAT
>JAPKGU010000059.1 GCA_026647565.1 Phycisphaerales bacterium
CGGACGAGAGTCGCCAATTAGGGGGTGAGCGGAAGGACGCGCGCCGGACTGAGGAGACTCGGCCGAGGAAGTATGAACTCTTTTCTCGGACGTGCCAGCATTCTCGGTCCTGGCGGGTCCAGATTCCGCGCGTGAGGATCCTGCAGGCGCACGTGGTCTCGTGCTCGCGGCCGGCGCGGACCCGGCGACGAGCGCGCCGTTTGGGTTCGAGGCGTCCCGAGGGCCGAGTCTACCGTTCAGAATGCCCGCTCGTCGCCCCCTCGTCGTCATTACGGAGGACCTGGACCCCGCGCCTGAGGCGTGGCTGGCCGAGCGGTGCGAGGTGGTGCGGTGTGCGGTGGATGATGCGCGGTTCGCGGGGCTCTTGGCGCGGGCGGATGCGCTGGTCGTGCGGACGTACACGATTGTCGATGCGAAGCTGCTGGCGCGCGGGCCGCGATTGAGGGTCGTCGGGCGCGCGGGGGTCGGGCTCGACAACTTTGATTTGAAGGCGTGCGAGGCGGCGGGCGTGAAGGTCGTGAACACGCCGGACGCGAACACGCGCGCGGTGGTGGAGTACGTGTTCGCGATGCTGGCGGACGCGACGCGGCCGCGAGTGTTCCTTGACGGTGCGATCGACGCGAAGCGCTGGAACGCGATGCGGCGCGAGCTGGTGGGCGAGCGCGAGCTCAACGAGATGGTGATGGGGATTTACGGGTTCGGGCGGATCGGCTCGGCGGTGGCGCGGGTTGCAACGGCGATGGAGATGGAGACGATCTACCACGACATCCGCGAGATCCCGGAGCACGAGCGGCACGGGGCCAGGCCGGTCTTGCGCGAGGAGCTGCTGCGGCGCGCGGATGTGCTGACGGTGCACGTGGATGGGAGGCCGGAGAATCGTGGGCTGGTGGATGCGCGGGCGTTCTCGCTGATGCGCGGGACGGTGATCTTCATCAACACGTCGCGCGGGTTCATCGTGGATGCGGGGGCGCTCGGCGCGTTCATGCGCGGGCACGAGCGGGCGATGGCGTTGATCGACGTCCACGAGCCGGAGCCGTTCGACGCGTCGTATCCGCTGCTCGGGCTGAAGAACGTCCATCTTTCGGCGCACCTGGCGAGCGGGACGCGGCGCGCGAAGGAGAACATGAGCTGGGTCGTGCGGGATGTGTGGAGGGAGTTGGAGGGGGCGAAGAAATAGCGCCTCAGGACAGGGAAGAAGACTCACCAGAGAGGCGCAGAGCGCACAGAGGGGAGAGAGTCGAGCGTCACTCCGTCACTCCCCTCGCCCCCGCGCCCTCGTACCATCCGCCATGGCATCACTCGGCGTCAACATCGACCACGTTGCAACCATCCGCCAGGCCCGTTACCGCCACGGCGCGGTCGGCGTTGTCGAGGGGACGGAGGAGCCCGACCCGATCCTCGCGGCACACGAGGCCGTGCTCGGCGGGGCGGATGTGCTCACCATCCACCTGCGTGAGGATCGACGCCACGTGAATGATCGGGACCTGGAGCTGCTCTGCCGCGTGGCGCGGGTGAAGGTGAACCTTGAGATGGCGGCGACGGACGAGATGGTCGCGATCGCGCTGAAGCATCGCGCGACGAGCGTGAACGGTGGACGCCCGCAGATGGTCACGCTCGTGCCCGAGGGACGCCAGGAGGTGACGACCGAGGGTGGCCTCGACGTCGCGGGCCAGGCGGCACGCATGAAGGGCGTCGTCGCGAAGCTGAAGGACGCGGGCGTCGTCGTGTCGGCGTTCATCGACGCGGAGACGGCGCAGGTCGAGGCGGCAGCGAAGGCCGGCTTCGACTGCTGCGAGATCCACACGGGTCCGTATGCGTCGGCGTTTGCGAAGGCGGGGGGCGACTTCCGCGTGGGCGCTTTGGCGGGCTCGCTGGAGCGCGTGAGCGATGCGGGGGAGCGGATCGCGGGGCTCGGGATGCGGTTCAACGCGGGGCACGCGCTGAACTATGCGAACGTGAGGCCGATCGCGGAGCTGATGGAGGTGGAGGAGCTGCACATCGGGCACGCGATTGTCAGCCGCGCGGTGTTCGTGGGGATGAGACGGGCGGTGGAGGAGATGAAGGGGTTGGTGGTGGGCCTTTGAGCAAGCAGTCCGAGCGTGAGCGAGGGCGTGGTTGAACGGCCCAATGCAGGCGCGAGGGCAAAGGCGAGTCCGAAGAACGCCCTCCCTCACGGTCGGGCTGCATGTTGGTTGGGCGGCATGCCGCGGGCCGTGTGTTGACGGGGTGTTCGAGCGAAGTGCGCCGCGGCTATTGGCCATTCAACACGTAATCCACTTTCTCAGCGACCTTCTCCGGTCGAAAGAGATAGATGGTGCTGCCGTGCCGCGACCACACGCGCGAGCCGTGTTCGATGAGCGAGGCCTCTACGAGTCGGCGCGTCGCCCAGGACTTGAAAGTGTTGAGCACGCGCTCCGGAGTCTCATTCGCGGTGACGACAGCGTGCACATGGTTGGTTCGGACGTTGAGCGCGAGCAGCCGCCAGGATCGGTGCTCGCAGACGTGACGAATCGATTGCGTCACAACCTCGCGCATCGGGTCATCAAGCTCAACAGGTGGGTTCCTCAACTCCGACGATTCCCAGGAGTCGAGGCTCTCGCTTGCCGGAAGAAAAGGCGTCCCGAATCGATTGTTGCGGCGATCGACTGAGCCGCGCGGATCGCCGTGAAGCCACGTGCCGTACGTGCGCCAACTGATGAAGTGTGCGAGCGGCGTGTTGTACACACCACTAGCTTACTAACCGCAATGGTGGCAAGCAGCCCGAGCGTGAGCGAGGGCGTGGTTGAACGGCCCAATGCAGGCGCGAGGGCAAAGGCGAGGACGAAGAACGCCCTCCCTCACGGTCGGGCTGCATGTTGGTGGGGCTGCATGTTGGTGAGACTGTCGCTGTTGTGGTACGCTCCGCTGCACCTTTCGCGCACACCTGAGGAGAGGTTCACCATGTCACGCACGATCCCTGCCGCGGTACTTTCGTTCCTCGTCGGTGTCGGCGGCATGCACGCCGCGTCGCTCGTGTCGGGCAGCGATCGCCCGCCCCCGGACGCGAAGGCCACGGAAGATGCCCAGAAGGAGAAGGACAAGCAGAAGGACAAGGAGCACACGATGAAGGATGAGCCGAAGGAGGCAGATCGCCTGCGGCTGGGGAACTTCTCGGTGAGTCTGACGGTGAGGGATCTCGCGGCGTCGCGCGCGTTCTACGAGAAGCTCGGCTTCAAGGCCTTCGGCGGCGACGAGGCCCAGAACTGGCTCATCATGCAGAACGAGTCGGCAACGATCGGGCTCTTCCAGGGGATGTTCCCGAAGAACATGCTCACGTTCAATCCGGGCTGGGACCGGCGGGCCAAGGCGCTTGATGAGTTCGACGATGTGCGCGAGATCCAAAGCGAGCTCATCGCGCGGGGCGTCGCGCCGATGCAGAGGGTTGACGAGGCGTCCACGGGCCCTGGCTCGATCATGGTGATCGATCCGGATGGGAACCCGATCCTGATCGATCAACACGTGCCGAAGCGCCAGTGAAGGCCCGGGCGACGGAAACGTTCAAGGCAAGCGTGTCGCGAGCGGCCGAGGTCCCCTCCGAGACCCCGGCCGCCCGCGTTCACACGCACCCCCCACTCCCGCCCCCCCTTCCTTCTCCCCTCGTCGGATCCCACGAGACCCGGACGCCCGGCTCTCTCGCTCCGAGTCGGCGTGCCATCCGGATCGCCACATCCATCGGCACGCGTTGCTGCTCCGGCACGCTCTGATATCGGCCACACCACCTTGATCTGTGCGTCAGCACTCGGAGGAGAGATCGTCGATGAAGTCGAGAAGGTCGAGGACGTCGATGACCGAATCGCGGTTGTAGTCCGCGCCGATGCCGCCGATGCCGTAGCAGGGCGCACGAACGCCGGTGCACGGCCCGAAGGCCTCGATGAAATCGAGGAAGTCGAGGATGTCGAGTTCGCTGTCGCGATTGACGTCGGAGGGGCAGTGCCCGTGGACGGTGACGGTCAGATTCTGCCACGTGGCGGGGTCGCCTTCGACGGGATCGGTGATGGTGACGGTCCAGTTTCCACGGGCGCGTTCGCCCCAGGAACGCCTGGTGGTGAAGACGGTGTTGGTGTAGTTGTCGCCGGGGTCGTTGCGTGTTCTTGTGAGGATGGACTCGGTGCCGCCGGGAGACCTGACGGTGATGGCAAGATCGCCGACATAGGCGGTCGAGACGTTGAGCGTGACCTCGACGGATTCGACGAGGTAGTTGTCGGGAATGAAGGCGGCGCGTGCGATCGGTTCCGCGGTTCCGTCCGGGATCGCGGTGTTGACGGGGACCGACGCGGCGTAGGAGCGTTCGGGGGGGAGCGAGTGCCAGCGCGTCGCCAGCTCGACGGCGTCGGGAGCGTGGACAGCGCCGAAGCCGTACTCGTACGACACGGCGCGTCCCGCGGCGTTCAAGGTCCACGACGGGTCGGTCGGGTCGCAGCGACGGGCGGCATTGATCAGCACGTGCTGCACGTCGCGCCAGGAGAGGTTCGGATTGGCCTGGAGCATGAGCGCGACGACGCCTGTGGTGAGGGGCGCCGCGGTCGAGGTGCCGCCGAAGGTGCTGGTGTAGGCGCCGGCGGCGGTTGTGGTGTAGATCTGCTTGTCGCCGGCGCCCGGACCCCCGGAGGAGTGCGCGACGACGAGGAGGCACGAGCCGGGCTCGGAGTAGTAGGCATGGTCGTCGTCATCATCGATCGCGCCGACGCAGATGACGTATCGCGAGGAGGCGAAGGGGTCGTAGTCGGCGCGGTCCTTCACCCAGTACGCGCCGTTGCCCCCGGCCCAGACGAGGACGGTCCCAAGCCCGTCGCGTCCGTGGACGGACTGCGCGAGTGCGGCCTTCTCGACGGCCGAGATGGGCCAGACGGTGCCGTTGTCGCTCGGCCCCCACGAGTTGTTCTTGGCGTGATGGATGTCGTTGCGATGCGTCAGGGCTTCGGCGGTCTGGCTCGACGTGCCGTAGACCAGCTTGGAGATCTTCGCGTCGTAGGCGACGCCGACGCCTCCCTTGCCGTTGTTCGCGACCGCCCCGATCAGTCCCGCCACCGAGGTGGCGTGGCTGGTCGCGGCGCCACCGGGGGTCGATGCTTCGGCGCTGTAGTTCGGCGCGAGGTCGGGATGCGTGAGCTCCCACCCTCCTTCGACGACGCCGACGATCGTTCCGGCGCCCGTGAAGCCCATCGACCATGCGACCTCGGCGCCGATGTCGGTTCCCGGCGAGGCGATGTTGCGCAGATGCCACTGGAGGATGTAGAAAGGATCACTCGGACCGCGCAGCGAGACGGGCCGACGGGTGTCGACGTGCACCGTGGTGATGCCCGGCGTCGCGCTCAGGATCTCCGCGACCTCGATCGCGGCACCGACCGAGCCGGCGTCGATCCGGTGGAACTCGGGCAGGCCGCTGATGGGCCTGGCGCCGAGATCGGTGCGGATGGATTCGGTGAGCGCGGCGTCGCTGGTCTGCACGATCACCGTGCCGGTCACGCGATAGCCGGGCGTCGGCGCCGGGATCTCGCCGGACTTCGACGCCAGATCGGTGTTGATGCGGGCGGCGTCGCTCGCGCGGAGAGACGGGTCCGCGATCAGCAGACGCTCGCGACCGGTTCCAGTCAGAACGTCGGCTTGCACAGACGTTGCGGTCGTCGTGTCGGAGACTGCTCCGTGGGCGTGAAGCGCCAGCAGGGCCACGGCGAACGCGCGCAGGGTTCGAAACCCTGGACGCATCCACCGTGATGTGAGATCGGGAGCCACCTCGATGCCTCCTTCGCCCACCAATGCGCGGGGCCGGGCTTTCGCCGGCACAGCGCCCCCCACGTCTCTCTCGCTCCAGCGACCCGGCTGGGCTTTCTCTCTCGTCGCGTTCGATGTGCAAACGACGAGCCAGTCAGTATGAGGAAATCGGGCTTGCGAATCCATGGGTTCTCTCGTCCAACATGCAGATGGCCAAAGGTTTGCGCACCGACAGCCCACTCCTGAGCGATGTGCCCGAGGGGTGCTTTGATCCCGTATCCTGGAGGGGTGGACTGGGGGATCGGCTCGCCGGCGGCCGCGGGGGCTGGGCCTGGTGCCTCGGAGGAAGATTACGCCCGATCCGCCTCGCGGTTGACCTGATTGCCCAGATTCGCAGCGCGGGCGTGGCGAACGGCCTCGCGAGCGCGAGACTGGCCACGGCTTTGGCCAATCGACACCACCGAATCACCCGAACGAGTCCGAATGTTCGGATTGTGATCGGATATGAAGGCGGCGGGGCTGGTTTCCCAGCCGTCGCCGCTCGGGTGTGTGAGGGACACCCATCGTGCGCGGTCCTCGAGCCGCGAGAAACAGAAGCGCGGCACCGATCAGCACCGGACCGAGCCCTCAACCGAGAGGTACGGAATCCGCGCGCGAGTTCGGCAGGCGCCGTCCACGCGACGTGTTCGGTCGCTTTGGCGCGGGCGATTGGACCGGTCTGGTACGCTGCGGGCGGCCCTTTCCATCCAGTGTGGGCGGGGGAGACTCGGGCGCTGTTTGACGGGACAGGGGGGAAGAGGAGGCGCGATGCCGGACGTGGACGCCCTTTGCGACCTGTTGAACGCGGGACATCGCTGCGTGCGGGTCGTGACGCACGAGGAGTCCGAGGCGGTCACGGTGCTGCGCGAAGCGGCGGCGCAGTCCAGGCGTCCCCTCAAGGTCTGGACTCCGGTGCAGGGCCTGCGTTTCGACTCCGGCGCGGACACGGATCACGGACCGGAGGATGCGCGTTCGGTGCTGAAGTTGATCGGGGCCGGGGCGCGCCGGGGCGATCTCGACCGCACGATCTACGGGCTCTTCGACCTGGCGGACCATCTCACGGAGCCCGAGACGGTGCGGGCGCTGCGCGAGGTGCTTCTGAGCGGACCGGCGATCGGCGGGGACGGCCCCGGCACGGGCGGGCAGGTGGTGCTGGTCGATCACTCGGACCGGTACCCGAAGTCGATCGATCACCACTGCGTGCGCATGGAGCTCTCGCTCCCCGACGAGGAGGAGCTGGAGCGGATCCTGCGGAGCGTGACGCAGCAGGAGCACCGCTTCGAGCCGATCGACGTGAAGATCTCCAAGCGGGACGTGGCCCGGATGGTGGCGAACCTCCGAGGGTTGACGCGTCGGCAGGCGCGCCAGGTGGTGCGCGAGGCGATCACCGGGGACCGGCGCCTGGACGCGCAGGACATCCCGCGGATGATCGCGAGCAAGCGGATGCTGGTCGGCTCGGGGGAGCTGCTGGAGTTTGTCGAGGCGCCCACGAGCATGGACGAGATCGGCGGGATGGCGCGCCTGAAGCGGTGGCTGTCGGATCGCAACGCATCCTTCAGCAAGGAGGCGATCGCGTTCGGGATCGCGCCGCCCAGAGGAGTCCTGCTCCTTGGCGTGCAGGGGGCCGGCAAGAGTCTGTGCGCCAAGGCGGTGGCGACGGCGTGGAACCGTCCGCTGCTGCGCCTCGATCCGGGCGTCCTGTACGACCGCTACGTGGGCGAGAGCGAGCGGCGTCTGCGCGAGGCGCTGCACCAGGTCGAGGCGATGGCGCCGGCGGTCCTGTGGATCGACGAGATCGAGAAGGCCCTGGGCTCGGCCGCGGGATCCACCGCCAGCGACGGGGGGCTCTCCCGTCGCATGTTCGGCACGATGCTGACGTGGATGCAGGAGCGGACAGCGCCGGTCTTCGTGGTGGCGACGGCCAACGCGATCGATGACCTCCCTCCGGAACTGATGCGCAAGGGCCGGTTCGACGAGATCTTCTTCGTTGATCTCCCGGGGGACGAGTCGCGTCGCGCGATCTTCGACCTTCACCTGCGCAAGCGCGGGCGCGACCCTTCGCGATTCGACCTCGCGCGCCTGGTGGCGTCGAGCGCGGGATTCAGCGGCGCCGAGATCGAGCAGGCGATCATCGCGTCGCTCCACCAGCGGTTCGGCGCCGATCGCGGGGGCCGGGACGTCACGACGGAGGACATCGTCGGCGTCATGCACGAAAGCCCCCCCCTCAGCGCGACGATGCGCGAGCGGATCCAGTCGCTGCGGGCGTGGGCGCACGGACGGTGCGTGCAGGCCGAGTGAGCGGGCGGGCGGACGGATTTCGGGTGTGCGGGACGGAGATGCCCGGAAGAGGGTCAACGCCGGATCGCCTCGGCGGTACGTAGAGTCCGGGCGGACGCTGAGATCGGAGGCGCAGGGTGAAGGGACTCGCCGGCAGAGGTTCAGAGCGACTCGTGATGGTGGCGGGGGCGGCGGGGATGCTGCTCATCGGCGGGATGGCGCGCCCGTTCGTCGGCGCCGCATCGGCGCAGGTCACGCGTGAGATCGAGTCCGCGCCGGTCGATCCGCCCGAGCTTGCCCCTTCCGTCACGCGACTCCTGGAGCAGCCGTACCTCACGGCGGAGCAGGGGCGCGATCTGCGGCTGCACCACGGCGTCTGGAAGGACGAGGACCTCTCGACTCCGGCGCTGCGCGCCCGGGCGGCGCTGGTCAGCGGGCGATTCTGGGACGCGTCGCTGGCGGACGACGCCGGCGCTTCGCCCCTCGATCGCGCCGAGGCGCTGCTCGAGCTCGGAGAAGCGCAGCGCTCGCTCGACGCCCTCGGCGAGGATCGATCGATGCGGGCGCGCCGGATCAGGGCCCAGGCCTCTTTCGACCTGGGCAGAAGGGACGAGGCGGGGCGCGTGCTCGACGAGGTCGCCGCCGACTTGGCGGCGACGGAGATCACGCTCGCGGACGATCTGGTCGAAGGGGTGCGGGCCTTGTTGCTCCGCGCACGCATGCGAGGCCCGTGGCGTGACGCCCAGCAGGACTATCGCACCATCACGACGCTGATCGCGCGGGCGCGGGACGAGCTCGATCGCATGTCGTGGTCCGCGCGACTGCTGGAGGCCGAGCTGCTCGCATCGAAGGACAACCAGCGCGAGGCGAGGCAGGCCGCGATCGAGGCCCTCCAGCTCAATCCGTCCTGCGCCGCGGCGTGGCGCCTGCTCGGGCAGATGTCGGTTGACCAGTTCGACTTCCCCGCTGCGGAGGGGATCGCCTCGCGCCTCGACGCGCTGGCGAACAAGGTCGGTTCCGGCGCGACCACCGACGGCTCGCCGTGGGCGGCGGAGATCCGTGCCCGGGCGCAGCTCCGCCAGCGTGACGCCTCGGGCGCCATCGAGATCCTCGATCGGGCGCTCGCCACCCACGGCTCCGTGCGGGGGCTGCTGGCGCTGCGAGCCGCGGCGAGCGCGTGCGCGTTCGACGAGGCGGAGACGGCGGCGCGCCTGGCGGCGTTCGATGCGCTCACCGGCAGCGCCAGCGGGCTTGCGCTCTACGAGGTGGGGCGCGCGCTGAGCGATGCCCGTCAGTACGAGATGAGCGACGTGCAGCTCACACGAGCCGCGGAGCGGGAGCCGGCGTGGGCCGAGCCGCGGATCGAGCGCGGGCTGATGCTGGCGCAGGCGGGGCGGGACGTGGAGTCGCTGGACGCGCTGACGGCGGCGCGGGCGCTGGATCCCTTCAACACCGCCGTGGCGAACAGCACCAAGCTGCTGAAGGAACTGCTCTCGTACGAGCGGTTCGAATCCGAGCACTTCGTGGTGCGGTGCAAGCCGGGTCGGGACGTGGTCCTGGCGCGCGAGATGCTCCCGCTGCTGGAGGCGATGCACGAGCGCGTGTGCGGGCCACAGGGGATCGATTTCGAGCCGCCGATCCGGACCACGATCGACCTGATGCCCAACCACGAGTGGTTCAGCGTCCGGATCACGGGCGTGCCGGGGTTGCACACGATGGCCGCGGCAACCGGCCCGATCGTCGCCATGGAGTCTCCCTCCGACGGACCCGGGCACCTGGTTGGCCCCTACGACTGGCTGCGGGTCGTGACCCATGAGTACACGCACACCGTGACGCTGGCCCGAACCAACAACCGGATTCCGCACTGGTTCACGGAGGCGGCGGCCGTGTACCTCGAAGACGCGCCGCGCGACGCGCGGACGGTTGGCCTTCTTGCGATGGCGTACGGACGCGACGAGCTGTTCGACCTGGAGGCGATCAACATCGCGTTTGTGAGGCCGAAGAGACCCACCGACCGGTCGCAGGCGTATGCCCAGGGACACTGGATGTACCAGTACATCGTGGAGCGCCACGGCCCGCGGGCACCGCTGGACCTGATGGACCAGTACGCCAAGGGCGTGACCGAGGAGCGGGCGTTCCAGAGCGTCCTGGGCGTGTCGCGCGCTGCGTTCTTCGAGTCGTTCAAGTCGTGGGCCGGGGATCAACTGGTCGCATGGGGCGTGCGGCTGGCGCCGGGCGTGACGCCGGCGCGCGAGCTGGTTGAGCGCGCGATGGCGCCGGACGTCAAGGCGGGCGAGGAGGGCGTCGAACTGGTCGAGCCGCTCTCACCCCAGCAGGCGATCGCCCGCGCGCTCGAGGCCAACCCGGAGCACCCCGAGCTGCTCGCGCTGGCGATGGATGCGGCGCTCGAGGAGCGCGGGGGCGTGCCGGACGCGTCGATGGCGGATCTGCTGGAGCGCACGGCCCGCGCCAGGCCGATGGACGATCGCCCGCATCGGGCGCTGGCTCGCCTTTACCTGACGCTGGGCGGGGCGGCCGACGCACAGAGCGCGGACGATCCCGCCGGGCGCGCCATCCCGCACCTTGAGTGGCTCGACGCCCGCGAGGTCCACTCACCCGCGTACGCGTCCGAACTAGCGCGTCTCTACGCCGAGCGCGGGGATCTGGAGCGCGCCCGCGAGAAGGCGCTCCGCGTGGCCCGCATCGCGCCGTTCGACGCCGACTCGCGCGAGATGGCCGCACGCGTCGCGATCGCGGCGAAGGACTGGCCGGCTGCTCGCCACCAGATCGAGTCGCTCATCGCGATCGAGCCGGACCGGGAGATCCACAAGAAGCGGCTCGCGGCGCTCGACGCCATGGCGAAGCAGTAACGCTCGCTCGGCGCGAGGCGATCACGATCGCAGGGCGTCGCGCACGGCGCGAAGCTCGTCTGCCAGATCGCGCGGATCGTCGATGGTCTCCATCACGACACGCTCAACCTCGCGACGGAAGCGGCGCTTGGCGGTCTGCACGGTCGAGCCGGCCTTCGACCAGCCCCCAAATCCCAGCTCACGCGCGAGCGACTCCAGCGACGGACCCCTGGCGCCCTTCATCGCAGGGTTCACCACGCGCAGCATGAACGCCGTGTGCTGGTCGTCCAGGCCCTCCTCGCGGCAACGCCGCTCGAACCGCTCCAACGCCAGCGCGATCACCGTCGTCGCCCATTGCCGATCGAACGCGTGGGCCGGGTCCTCGGCGGGCGACGGTTCCGCGGCGTCGAGCACCGCCCCGCTCAGCATCGGCGCGTCGAGTGAGACCAGACCCGACCTCGGCGCCCGCGCGGCGCCCGTCCGCGCACGGTGGTCGTCCACCAGGAACCGCGAGAGCGCCGAGAGCAGGTACGAGCGGAAGCGGCCCTTGCCCCGATCTGCCCGGCCGAGCAGGTCGCGCGAGAGGACCACGTCGCAGACGAACGCCTGCGTCAGGTCCGAGGCCTCGTCCCGCGAGCGGCCCTTGCGCCGGATGAAGGCATACACCGGCCGCCAGTAGAGCCGGAGAAGCTCGTCGAGTTCGGGCCCGCGCCCGCCGGCGCGGAGCACCAGCGACCATCGCGTGGTCCTGAAGACGGCGGCGGACGAGTCGGGCATGCGGGTCCTCCCCTCGAACCGGACAGGATCTTTCCGTCGAATCTGAGTCTATCGGGTAGGATGATGCCGGGGCACGGAGTGGGCCGAGGAACGGACGGGAGCGCATGCCCGAGCGTGAGCATGGGGAGCCATCAAGAGCCGACGCCAACGCCGGTGAAGGCGAGCGTGCGCTGACGCCGGAGGCGGCGGGCCGGATCGTCGAGGGCCTGTTCGAGGAGGACGCCCCGGGGCTTGAGCTCGGCTCGGCGCCCCGGATCGGCGAGTACGCGATCGTGCGGACGCTGGCCTCCGGCGGGATGGGAACGGTGTACGAGGCGCGCCAGGAGAATCCGCATCGCAGCGTGGCGCTGAAGGTGCTCAAGGCCAACGCGATGTCGCCGACGAACCTGCGCCGGTTCCAGAGCGAGTGCGCGATCCTCGGGAAGCTCCGCCATCCCGCGATCGCGACGATCTTCGGCGCGGGCGTGCACCGCGACGAGCTGACGGGCGCGAGTCTGCCCTACTTCGCGATGGAGCTGATCCCGCACGCACGCCCGATCACGCTCTACGCCAAGGACCGCGGGCTGGAGCTGGAGCGCCGGCTCCGGCTCTTCCTGCACGTGTGCGACGGCGTCCACCACGGCCACCGGCAGGGCGTCGTGCACAGGGACCTCAAGCCCGCGAACATCCTCGTTGACGACGCCGGCTGGCCAAAGGTCATCGACTTCGGCATCGCCAAGAGCACGGACGCCGACGTGGCGGCGACCACCAGCACCGACATGGGCCAGGTCCTCGGCACCCTCCAGTACATGTCGCCCGAGCAGTGCCACGGCGATCCGCTGCTGCTCGACGCCCGCGCCGACGTCTACGCGCTGGGCGTGATCCTCTACGAACTCGTCTGCGGCCAGTCGCCATACAAGGTGTCCGAGCTGCCCGTGCACCAGGCCATGAAGGTGGTCACCGAGGAGGTGCCCCCAAGGCCCGGCAGCGTCTCGCGCGCGCTGCGGGGCGACATCGACGCGATCGTGATGCACGCGCTCGAGAAGGAGCCGTCGCGCCGGTACCAGAGCGTCGCGGAGCTGGCCGAGGACATCAGGAGATTCCTGGGCGGACAGGCGATCGCGGCGCGCCGCGGAGGAGCCGCCGGGCGGCTCGCCCGAGAGATCATGCGCCGCAGAGCGCTGGCGCCCGTGCTCGTCCTCGGCGCTCTTGCGATCATGCTCGCGATCTCCCTGATGGTGCAGGTCGCGGACGTGGCGCAGGCGGGCGCGGTCGTCGCGGCGATGCTGCTGCCGGCGGCGGGGCTGGGTGCCGCGGCGTGGTCGCTGCGCCGAGAAAGAGACGAGCTGCGGGCCCGCGCCAACCACGCGAGCCAGACGCTCGCGGGCGAACGGGCGCGCCGGCGCGGAGCCGAGGCCGACAGGGCCTCGGTCGAGAAGGAACTCATGGCCCTCAAGCGAATGACGCGGCGCCTGCTCCGCGACATGGACGATGCCCTGCGACAGTCTCGGGCCGATCCGGCGCTCCGGGCCCACCTGCGCCAGTTGATCCGCGATCGCCTCGTCTTCAAGCCGGGTGAGGCAGGGAAGGGACACATCCTCGCCGAACCGCCCACCAAGACCCTCAACGAACGGCTTGAGGATGCGTAAGTTCTTTTGCTGAAGTCGGTTAGGCAGGCGATTGGTAAGTTAGTGCGTACTGTAACATGTGGACCTGTCGGTGCATCCTGCCAGCTCCGGATGCGGAACAACCTTGGGTTGATTGCGTCCAAAGGATGGGCCGGTGCGTGAGGCCGGCCGGGCAAGAAGGGAGCGAGCCATGGGCATGTCGATGCGGGCGGGTCGGGGCGTTGGCGTCGGCGCGGTCTGCGCCGCAGTGATCGCCCTCGGGGCGGGGGACGCCCTCGGTTCCGATCGGCGCGGACGCGGGTGGAACGATTGCAACGACGGCTGGACGAGCGTGCGATACAGCAGCCGCTCCGGCTGGTACTCCAGCGGCAGCAGCTTCTCGATCTCGATCGGTTCCTCCTGGAACGACTGCGGGCCTCGACCCGTGTACTACCCGCCCGTTCGGCGCGTGACGTATTGCCCGCCGCCGGTCGCGGTCTGCCCGCCCCCGGTGGTCGTGACACGCCCAGTGGTGATCTCGCAGCCGGTGTACACGCAGCCGGTGGTGTATCAGCCGGTCTACACGCGGGCCGTGTACACGCAGCCGGTTGTCGTTCAGCAGACGCGGGTGATCGAGACGACGCCGGTGGTGCAAGCGGCATCGCAGCCGGTGGTTCAGACGGTTTCGGCGCCGGCCCAGGTCGTGCAGGTGGCGACGGCGCCCACGGGCGAGCCACCCGATCCCGCGACGAGCGCCGCCGAGGACCTGACGCGCGCGCTCGCGGCGGCGAACCAGGGCGAGGATCGGCGCGCCGTGGAGCTTCTCCGCGCATACTTCCGGACCTACACGACGCCCCCCGCGGGCCTGGTGCTCTCGCGCCCGATGCTGGAGCGCCTCGAGAGCGCCTACACGCGTCGGTGCGAGACCGAGGAGCCGTCGGCGGACACGTACTTTGTGCTGGCCGTGGTGCGAGGCCTGCTGGGCGAGCGTGAAGAAGCGATCGCGTCCGTCGACGCGGGCCGGGCATGGGGGGACCGCGATGGGAGCACGCAGACGCTGCGTGCGTGGCTGGAGAGCCGATAATCGGGACGCGACGGTCCGAGATCGATGCGCAATGGCCGACACCGAACCCCGCGCCCCGGCTTTGATGCCCGGGGCGTTTCTCATTCCGCGGATTGGAAGGTACGCTGTTGCCGAGGCGTTCCCCCATGGAAGACCCGATGCGTTCACGTCCGTCAGAGCCGGGAGGCGCCGATGATTCCGGCGCGTCCCAGCCGGGCGCGTCCCAACCGGAGGCGTGGGTGTCGGGCGGGCTGAACTCCGGCTCGATGTGGGAGACGGTGGCGACGGAGCCGATGCCGACGCACGTCGGGCGCTACGCGGTCATCCGGGAGATCGGCAAGGGCGGGATGGGCGTCGTCTACGAGGCGTCGCAGGAGTTTCCCGCGCGCCGGGTTGCCCTGAAGCTCGTGCGCTCGAGCGTCGAGACGCCGGTGCTGATGCGTCGCTTTGCGCACGAGGCGGAGGCGCTGGCGCTGCTCCAGCATCCCGGCATCGCGCAGCTGTACGAGGCGGGGTTCGCGGAGACGAGCCGCGGGAAGACGCCGTACCTGGCGATGGAGCTGGCGATCGGCGATCCGATCACCTCGCACGCTCGCTCGGAATCTCTGGGCATCGCGGAGAAGCTGGCGCTGATGATCGCGGTGTGCGGGGCTGTGGACCACGCGCACCGGCGCGGGGTGATCCATCGCGACCTGAAGCCGGCGAACATCGTGGTGGTGCCGGGCGCCGGCCCGAAGATCCTCGACTTCGGACTTGCGCGCCTGGTCGGTCCCGACGGGAGCGACGGCGCCTCGATCCGCACGCACCAGGGCGAGGTCATCGGCACGGTCGGGTACATGAGCCCCGAGCAGCTGTCGGGCGATCCGCGGGCGATCGACACGCGCGCCGATGTGTACGCGCTGGGCGTGGTGATGTACGAGTTGCTGGCGGGGAAGCCGGCGTACGACGTGAAGTCGCTCTCGATGGTCGCAGCGCTCGAGGCGATGCGGACCACGGAGCCCCCGGCGCTCGGACGGATCGATCCGGTCCTTCGCGGGGATATCGAGGCGATCGTCGCCAAGGCGATGGAGCGGAGCCCGGATCGAAGGTACGCGTCGGCGTCGGCGCTCGCGGACGACATCCGCAGGACGCTCGCGCACGAGCCGGTGAGCGCGCGCCCGCTGACGACGCTGTACCAGCTCGGGCGCTTTGCGCGCCGGCACCGGGGGATTGTCGCCGCGGCCGGTGCGGTCGCCGCGGTGCTTGTGCTGGGCGTGATCGCGACGTCCTGGCAGGCGGTGGAGGCGACGCGCGAGCGTGACCGGGCGACGGCGGAGGCCCGGCGTGCGGTGGAGACGCGGACGATTCTCGAGGGAATGCTGCGAGCCGCGACGCCACAGGCCAACGGCGGCGAGGCGCTCTCGCTGCGCGAGATGGTGATGGCGGCGGCGCGCGACCTCGACCGGGCCGAGGACCTCTCGCCTCTGGTGGAGGCGGACACGAGGCGCGTGCTGTCGGAGGTGATCGGGTACCTGGGGGACTACGAGGCGTCGGAGCGGAACCGGCGGCGCGCGATCGAGATCTACGAGCGCGAGTACGGGCGCGACTCGATGGCTGTGCTGCGCGAGATCGCGCCGATGGTCATTGCGATGTGCGAGCAGGCCGACGCGCGCGACGCGGAGGCCATTGCGCGCGACGCGCTGGAGCGGGCCGAACGGGCCTTCGGCAAGGACTCGGAGCCGGCGATCGACCTCTGCCACGCGATCGCGTCGGCCGTGCAGGTGCGGATGCACCCGGACCAGGACGAGGTGCTCCGGTGGGAGCAGGAGGGGTACGAGCGGTCGCTGCGCGCACGCGGCCCGGACCATCCCGACACGCTGCTTCAGGCGATGAACTACGCCGTGACCCTCGAGCAGATGGGGCGGTTCGAGGAGGCGGCGCCCACGCTGAGCCACGTGCACGAAGTCCGTCTGCGGACGCTCGGGGCGGACCACCCCGACACCATGACGGCGTACAACAACGTGATCGCGCTGCTCGCGAACACCGGACGCACCGACGAGGCGCTGGAGAAGATCCGCGAGCTGATCGACCGGTCCTCGCGCGTGCACGGCCCGACGCATCCGAGCACGCTGCTCTACGCCCGGAACGAGAACCTCCTGCTCGCGGGCGCCGGCCGCATCGAAGAAGCGGTGGAGTCCGGACGCATCAGCTACGAGCGCCACCGCGAGCGGCTCGGGCCGACGCATCGCGAGACCATCGAGACCATGGGCTTCTACGCGACGACGCTGCTCCAGACCGGGCGCATCGATGACGGTGAGCGCGTCGCGATCGAGCTGCACGAGCTGATGCTGAAGACGTTCGGGCCGGGAAGCCCGGGCGAGCTCAAGGCGATCACGCTCCGCTGGGACATCGCGGAGAAGCGCGAGGACCCGGTGGCGATGCGCACGTGGGCCGACAAGCTCCGGGGCTCACCGTACGAGGGCGCGGTGGAGGCCCAGATGAACGCCAAGGGACTCGGGCGCCAGGAGTGACCGGGCCCGCGCCCGGAACGGCCGCGCCGGCGGGCGCGTGCCATAGCATCCGCCATGCACCCCCTGGCCGTCGGCGCGATCATCGCCACCTTTGTCATCATGGACGCCATCGTCGTGTGGGCGATCATGCGGATGGTCGGCCAGACGATGAAGCGCCTCGGCCAGGGACATCCGCCCGTCGAACCGGAGCCGGACGCGGTCAGACGCGAGTTCCAGTCCTTCAAGATCGGCATCGTCAATCTCGGCTACTCGATCCACGTCGCCGTCGATCCCTCGTACCTGCACCTCTACCCCTCGCTGACGGCGCGCTGGATCGGGATCAAGCCCATGAGCATCCCCTGGGAAAGCGTGCAGTGGAAGCGCGACACGCGCCTCTCCGGCACGCACGTCCGCATCAACGGGACCGACGTCTACGGACCGGCATGGGCGATGAAGCTCGCGGCAAGGCCGTAGGCCGCGATCGCGGTCTCACACTCCCTACCAAAGCCCTTCCGTCCGAGAATCCACCCACGATTTTGGTGGCATTCACGTGTTTTTGGGGCACATTTGAGCCAGCGGTCGCCTTGCGCCCGCCAGGAGGTCTCCATGAATCGCGTCATTGCGCGCACCAGCGCGGCCTTGGTCCTTGCTCTCGTCGCCCCACTTGCCTCTGCCCAGCTCACCATCGTCAACGCGAGGTTCGAGGAGCCGGCGTACGGCCCTGGCGGCTTCGGCAGCTCAGGCACCCCCGGCTGGGTCCTGCACTCCGGCTCCGGCTCGTGGGGCTCTTTCCATCCGACCATGTCCTCTTGGGGCTACACCGCTCCCGAGGGCAAGCAGCTTCTTTACACGAACGGCGTCGTCTGCCAGCAGACGCTTGCCGATGTCGTCGAGGAGGGCATGACCTACACGCTCGAGGTCGACGTCGTGAATCGTCCCATCTACGGGAGCATGAAGTACATCATCCAGCTCGTTTTCGGCGACACTGTCGTCGCCCAGGACGTCGAGTCGCTCGCTCCGCCCGTCGGCGGCTCCCTCACCTCGACCCTGACCTACACCGCGCTCGCCGGCGACCCGTTGATCGGCCAGTCGATCACGATCCGCCTCGGCGGCTCGGGCACCCAGTGCAACTTCGACAACGTCCGACTCAACGGCGTGCCGAACCCCGGCTCCCTCGCCCTCATCGGGCTGGGTGGCCTGGTGGCATCGCGTCGCCGACGCTGAGTGCAGCAACCACCACCTCTGGCTCTCTTCAAGGCGCCGGTCCCCGCGAGGACCGGCGTTTCTCGTTGCGCATTCGCGCGTGACGTTCTGCGTGCCCGCCGCATCGAAGCATTGACGCGCCTGGCCTTCGGTCTCGCGCGACACGGAGCCACACATGAGCCGCACTCGCTGCTGCGCCCGGCGCGCATCGGTTGTTCTTGCCCTCGTACTTGCCTCGATGGGCCGTCCCGCGCTCGCGTCCGAGCCGCCGACGCGGGCCGTCGATCAGTACAACGTCACGAAGTCCCGCCCCGCGCTCGCCGGCTACGACGCGGTGTCGTACTTTCCCGTGGGTGGCGGGAAGCCGACCAGGGGCAGGCCCGAGTTCGAGCACACCGATCGGGGAATCACCTACCGCTTCGCGACGCTCGAGAATATGGAGCTCTTCAGATCGAATCCCGACCGGTTCATTCCGGCGCACGGGGGATGGTGCTCGTGGGCGATGGCCGCGGACGGATCGAGGGTCGAGGTCGATCCGAAGTCATACCTCATCGCGGATGGTCGGCTCTTTCTCTTCTACAAGGACATCCTGAACGACACGCGTGCGAAGTTCCAGAAGGAGACGGCCCCGAACATCGCGAGGGCGGACGCCAACTGGAAGCGCCTCACGGGCGAGGCGCCGATCTCGGGCTTGGCCGCGGAGCCGGTGCCGGCGGCGCCCCTTCGTGCCCGTCTCGACGAGATGAAGGAGAAGTTCAACGCGTCCGCGCCGGCCGAGATGCGGGCGACATTTGAGGAGGGCATCGATCTCGTCGGCGCAAGCGGCGTCATGGAGCGTGCGATGGGGGTCGGCGCGAGGGCCCCGGACTTCACGCTCAACGATGCCGCCGGATCGCCCGTGCGCCTCGCGGACCTCCTCGCACAGGGCCCGGTCGTCCTCACGTGGTATCGGGGCGGGTGGTGTCCCTACTGCAACATCCAGCTGCGCGCTTACCAGGAGTCGCTGCCAGAGATCACGGCGCTCGGGGCTCGCCTGGTGGCCATCTCGCCCGAGCTGCCCGACAACTCGCTCTTGACGCGCGAGAAGAACGGCCTCGAGTTCACCGTCCTCAGCGACACCGGCAGCGCCGTCGCCCGCGCGTACGGCGTCTCCTATCGCCTCCCCGACTCGCTGATCGAGGCCTTCAAGGGACGGCTCGACATCCCGGCGCAGAACGGCGACGACTCCTGGGAACTCCCTTTGGGCGCGACGTACGTGATCGCGCGCGACGGCACCATCGCCTACGCCTTCATCAGCGCCGACTATCGCGAGCGGGCCGAGCCCGCCGCCATCATCGAGGCCCTCCGCGCCCTCAAGTAACCCTCACTTGTCCTTGCGTCCCGACGTCTGCTCGATCGGACGCCCAACCACGAGCGACGTGTACAGCACGGACAACTCGCGGCCGTCCCGCTGTGCGATCAGCGGCTTCCCTAGGTACTTGATCCTGAGTTCCTGCTGCTCGCGCACCATCCCCAGCGACACGCGGATCGTCTGGAACGTCTTTCCGTCCTTGAACAGGTGCGTCGAGAGCAGCCGCGCGCCAAGCCAGATCTCCACGCCCTGCCCCTGCGAGCCATTCCCACGGCAGGTCATCACCAACTGCCGTTCGCGCCCGATGCTCTCCACCAGCACCCGCGTCTCCGCGCCGATCCCCCATCTCACGCTCGGCAACTCCAACTTCGGATACGGCCCCTCCGCGTCCCCCAATCCCTCAACCAGCGTCCACCCGCGGAATCGATCGTCGATCGAGACCAGTTGCGGCGGGAACGGATCGTCCTTGTCCCAGTCCGGCACACCCGGCGTCAGCATCGTGTACACGCCGAACTTCCTGCGCATCATGTACCACTCGCCCGACGCGCGATCCTGAAGCGCCCCGCCCCGGTACACCACCCACACCACAACGTCCGGCGCCGGCCGATCCTTGGGCTCGCGTGTTCCATACGGCGCGTTGAACGCCATCACCGGCACGCCGATCCCCGCCCGCTTGAGCGCCCGAAGGAGGAGATACTCGTGCGCGCTCGACATCCCCGTCGCCACGCCGATCGACCTCGGCTTCGCCTCGCGGATCGCCTCAACCAACTCATCCACGTGCTTCAGCAGCCCCTCGACCTTCCCGTTCCCGAGATACGCCCGATCCTGATACGGCACCTCGAGCACCCGCACCGGTCCGAAGAGCGCCCGCCGCCCGTTGGTCAGCAGCGACGGCGCCGCCACCACGCACATCAGCACCGCGATCAGGGTCCCCGGCATCCGCCCCCATCCCGATGCGCTCTTCCTCGTCCCGATCATCGCCCCCGAGACCGCGCCGAGCACGCACCCGACCGGAATATGCAGGCGCGTGTTCCACACCTGTGCCTTCAGGAGCAGGCACACCGCCCCGAACATCACCAGTGGCATCGCCACCGACACCAGCACCCACCACGGCGCCCGCCTTTTCACCGTTGCAATCACCAGCCACCCGCACACCACGCACGCCAGGAACAGGTGTGCCGGCGCCCCGCACAGGTCCTCGTTCGACGCCCGCCACTCCACCACGAACGGTGGCGACGCGTGATACGTCACCCGCGGCTCATTCATCTCGACGCCTATCGCCCGGTGGATCGCCTCCACTCCCTCCACGATCGCGTCGTTCGCCCCCGTCCACGGCGTGCCCATGTGCTGCGCCACGCTCCGCACGAACACCGACGCGATCAGCGCCGGCGCGTGCGACTCGTTCGTCACGCCCAGTCCCCCTTCGTTGTCCGGAGGCCCCATCGGCCGCCCATACAACTCCAGGTTCCGTGACCACGGCCCCGCGTTCAGCGCGCACGCGATCACGATCATCAACGCGCCGGGCGCAATCGCCCGCCGCCCCGCCCGCGCCAGCATCGCGATCCCGATCGCCCCGCACAAGGGCATCGCCATGATCGGCCCCGTCCCCTTCGTCAGGATCGAGAGCCCGAGCGTCGCGCCCACCACACAAGAGAGCCCCAATCCCCAGCTTCTCTTCTCACCTTCGCCCCTCATCCACGACCCATCTCGCATCACCCGCACCGCGTACAGCAAGAGGATCAGCGACCACAGCCCGATCAGCACGTCGTTCTTTGGCGTGCTCGCCTGCATCAGCGTCGCCGGCATCGACGCAGTCGCGAGCGCCGCGAACCCCTGCCCCCGCGCCCTCGCGCCCAGCTCCCGCGCGATCAGCGACGCCCCGCACACGCACAGCGCGAACGCCACACCCTGCACCAGGTTGTGCAAGGCATCGCTCCCCGTCATCGCCATCAGGTTGACGCCGACAAACTCCGAGAACGGCGGCGTCGTGATCTGCCGCAGAATCGTCGCCGGGAAATGCTCCACACTCCCCTGCTCCAACCAATAGATCTGGCGAGGCAGGTGATACGCCATCGTGTCCGAGTTGTTCGGAGGCGTGATCGCCCCGAGCGCAATGCTCCACACCACGATCACCGCCGCCAGCGCGATGTACGCGATAGCCAGGGGATCGCGCGCTGGCTTCGACCCTTCCCCATCCGGCACAATCGCTCGTATTCCTAGCCCGCGCCGCACAACCACCACACCCGCCGCGCCACATCCGATTGCCCACCACGCCGCGATCGGCCAGCGCGAGAGCATCCGCGCCTGGCTCAGCCCCTCCGTCCCGACCACGCACCACACGCCCATAACCACTGCGCCGAGGAGCGCCGCCTCGCGCCACGGGCGCACCCCCGCGCCCCGCCGTCGGGCCGCAAGCCCCGCGAGCACCAGGAACACAAACGGCAGCGCCCCGAGCACAAGGTCCAGGGGCAGATCGATCGCCATATCGAGCACGTCCGCCTCCAAGGCCGGGCACCGGCCCGCCCGCCCCCCACCGTCGCCCGTGTATAGTTTACACCCGCGACCGCGCCCCGTGCTCGACCGCCCCCGGCCCGAGTCCCGCGCCCAGCATCCGGAGCGACCGTTGAGCCACGACGCGAATCACTCGCCACGCCTGCTGCACGCGATCG
>JAPKGU010000006.1 GCA_026647565.1 Phycisphaerales bacterium
GTGCTCGGCGACGGCGTAGGGGGAATAAGCCGGCACGCGGGCGACGGTGAGCCCCAATCGCTCGGCCTCGGCGAGATCGACGTGGTTGAAGCCCGCCGAGCGGAGCGCCAGCAACCGCGTGCCGCCGGCGTGGAGAGCGCGGAGGACCGGGGCTGAGGCGTCGTCGCCGACAAAGAGCGAGACGGCGGGCATGCCCCGGGCGAGGTCGGCCGCCGCTGCCGAGAGCTTCGCGTCGAGGTAGACCAGTTCGTGGGCGGCGTGCGCGTTCGCGGCGTCGAGAAAGGGCTTCTCGTAGGGTTTGCTGGAGTAGACGGCGATGCGCATGGCGGAACCTCCGTCAGGACGGGGGATGAGTGCGTGATGGCGTTTGGCGCCAGTGCGGTTGAGCCAGCAGGGAGTCTACCTGCTTTCCCGCGCCTTCACCCCATCTCGTCCTGCGTCGGCCACGAGATGAACGCAGGGAGTCTACCTGCTTTCCCGCGCCTTCACCCCCTTCTGGTACGTCGTGTAGACGTAGACCGGGATCTTCAGCGAGTCCAAGTGCTGACGAACCAGCGGAGCGACGGCATCCCACGACATCCCGCCCACACCCGTGCAGAGTTTGGGGATCGCGAGGCTTTGCACGTTCTCGCGTTCCGCCCACTCGCGGAGTTCCTTCAAGGCATGGTTGACGTTTTTCGCGTTCGCCGGCCCGGGCTTGGCACCGTGCTCGTACCCGCCCTCCTGCGTGAGCAGGGCGACGAGACGCACGGGCTTGCCCGGCGCATCGCTCACGCCGCCCCAGTCCCACAGCTCGCCCGACTTGGGATGGTCGGTCTGGCAATAGTGGCGGAAGTCCTTGTACATCGCGGGCCACTTCTCTCGCAGCGCGAGCGCGAGGCCGCTGTGGAACGGGTCGTTCGGTGCTACGCCGTGGGCGATGGCATCGGCGGAGGAGAGGAGAATGTCGCCAGTCACTTCGTGAATCATGGGTGTGGTGTCCTTGTCAAGAGGGGAATGGGCGGTGCATTTCGCCTAGGCCTCCCCCGCCGCGAGCGGGTGACGGAAGCCCTCGGGCTTGACGGCGAGCACGGAGCATGGCGACTCGTCGAGCGCCTTCTCCGCGGTGCTGCCCAAGAGGATGTCGCGCAAGTTGGTCCGGCCGCGGGTTCCCAGCGCAATGAGGTCGGCGGAGACACTCTTCGCGTACTCGACGATTCCGGAGCGGTGCCCGCCGTAGTCGTTGCAGACGGGGCGTATCCGCAGTCCTTTGTGTGCCTCGGCCACCGGACCGACGAGATCGGCAAGGCGTCGTTCCAAGGCGTCGCGGTACTGTTTCTGGAGATGGGCAGGGGCCATGGGCTGGGGAGCTCGATAGTGCAGTCGGTGCCACGGAGCGGCAAAGACGTGCAGCACGTGCAGTTCTGCCCCGTCCTGGGCGGCAATCATCGCGGCCCGAGCCAGAGCCCTCGCCGAGGTCTCCGAGAAGTCCACCGCGGCCACCACACACTTGAACGGCCCGGCCTGCGTGTCGCGCACGAGCAGCACGTCGGTCATGCTCTTGCGGACGCACGCGGTGGCCACCGTGCCGAAGCCCACATCCGGGCTTTGGTCACCGAAGGCCCCCATGACGAGGAGGTCGGCCTTGTGCTCGCGGGTGTGGTTCAGGATGCCAACGAGGCGATTGTTCATGGAGACGTGAATCGGCAGCGCCGAGGCACCTGCGATCCTGACGGCGAACTCGCCCCACGCCGCCTTGGCGTCCTGCACCAGATGGTCGCGAGTCGCCTGCTGGTAGGCCGACAGTGCCGACTCCAGTTCGATCACGACCGTGGTGTCGATGACGTGGACGACGCGCACCGGCGCGTTCGACCACGCCGCGATCCGAATCGCCTGGCCGATGGCGACCGCCGAGCACGGCGTGAAGTCGGTGCCGACGACCACGGACGTATACGGGCGTGCGAGCGCGGCGGCGGGGACTGGGTGGGCTGCGGTCATGGGCGGCTCCTTCGTGCCAGATTCATAGCGAACGCCGACGTGCGGCGTGGTTGCGGAAACTTCCGCGATCTGGTGTGATCGGCAGGGCCTTCAGGCCTTGGGACGCGTCGTCAGCATCCGCGCCACGCCCGGAAGGGCATCAGGGTTCAGCGACATCGAGTCGATGCCGATATCGGCGAGCCACGCGGCGAACTCGGGGTAGTTGCTCGGCGCTTCGCCGCAGATGCCGACCTTGCGGCCGCTCGCGTGGGCTTTCTGAACGACCATCTCGATCATGGCCTTGACGCCCGGGTCTCGCTCGTCGAAGACGTGCGCGAGTTGCTCCGAATCGCGGTCCACGCCGAGGGTGAGCTGCGTCAGGTCATTGGAGCCGATCGAGAAGCCGTCGAAGAGCTCGCTGAACTGCGTCGCCAGCACGACGTTGTTGGGGATCTCACACATCACGTAGACCTGCATCCCATTCTTGCCGCGCACCAGCCCGTGCCTGGCCATCTCGGCCAAGACCGCGCGGCCCTCGGTGAGCGTCCTGCAGAACGGGATCATGACGATGACGTTGGTCAGGCCCATTTCCTCTCGTACACGCCGGATCGCGGCGCACTCGAGCGCAAACCCCTCGCGGTAGCGTTCGTCGTAGTAGCGAGACGCCCCGCGCCAACCGATCATCGGGTTCTCCTCCTTGGGCTCGAAGGCCTCTCCCCCCAGCAGACCGGCGTACTCGTTGGTCTTAAAGTCGCTGAAGCGAACGATGACCGGACGCTGGAAGAAGGCCGCCCCGATCTGCGCGACGCCCTCGGCCAGCCGCGACACGAAGAACTCCCTCAGATCGGCCCCGTACCCGGCGGCAGCGGCCCTGCGGCGGATCTCCGCGCGCACTTTAGGGTCGGCCACCCGTTCGGGATGGACCAGGGCCATCGGGTGCACGCCGATCCAGTTTGTGACGAGGAACTCGATCCGCATCAAACCCACGCCCGCGACCGCGCCGCCGCCCGTTGCCGGCAGGCAGCCCAGCCGGAAGGCGTTGCCCGGATCGGCGAGGTTGAGCATGAGCGGCACCGGCGACACGGGCAGGCTCGCCGGGTCGAGCAGTTCGTGCTCGAAGGGGACCGCGCCGTCGTAGACGGTACCAACATCTCCCTGGGCGCACGACACTGTCACGGTCTGCCCGTCCTTTATCGCCTCGGTACCGCTGCCCGTGCCGACGACGCACGGCAGGCCCATCTCGCGCGACACGATCGCGGCGTGGCAGGTCCGCCCGCCACGGTCGGTCACCACCGCCGCGGCCTTGCGGAGCACCGGCTCCCAATCCGGATCGGTCATCTCGGCGACCAGCACCTCGCCGGGCTTGAAGTGGTGCAGGTCGTCGGTGGATCGGACGACGCGGGCGATGCCTGTGCCCACACGGGCTCCGACGCTCTTGCCGGTCACGAGCGAGCGGCCCTTGCCCTTGAGCCGGAACGTCTCAAGTCTGGTGCCCGGCGAGCCCCCTCCGGCCCGCTGCGAGTGCACCGTTTCCGGCCGAGCCTGCACGATGAACAAGTCGCCGGTCCGCCCGTCCTTCGCCCACTCCAGGTCCATCGGCGAGTCGGTGCCGCGCTTCGCGGAGTAGTGGTCCTCGACGACCATCGCCCAGCGGGCCAGCGTCAGAGCCTCGTCGTCGCTGAGCACGAAGCGGCGTCGATCCGCGGCGGGCACGGGCATCTCCTTCACGCTCCGCGCCGCGACCAGCCCCGCGCCGGTGTAGACGAGCTTTACGGCCTTGTCGCCCAGGTCCCTGCGGATCACGGACCGCTTGCCCGCCTTGGCGGTCGCCTTGTGCACCCAGAACTCGTCGGGGTTGACGCGCCCCTGCACGACCGTCTCGCCCAGCCCCCATGCCCCGTCGATCACCACCACGCCGCGGTGCCCGCTCTCGGTGTCGAGGGTGAACATGGTCCCCGCGCACGCAAGATCGCTGCGGACCATCCGCTGCACGCCCACCGACAGGGCCACAGCCCGATGCGAGAAGCCGTTGTGGACGCGGTAGACGATCGCGCGATCGGTGAACAGCGACGCCATGCACGCGCGCACCGCCGCATCCAGCGCTTCCTCACCGCGGATGTTGAGGTACGTCTCGTGCTGCCCTGCAAACGACGCCGTCGGCAAGTCCTCCGCCGTCGCCGAGGACCGGCAAGCCACGTCGAGGCACGGCACGCCTTGCTCGCACGCCTCGGCATCCCGCGAAAGCACGCGGTACGCCGCCATGATCGCGTCGCGCACGGGCGTCGGCAGCGGAGCACCGGCGATGCGGTCTCGCACCCGTTGTGCGGTCTCCGCGAGCGCCCGCGTGTCGCCGATATCAAGCCCCTCCACCTGCTGGTACACCCACTCCGCAATCCCCGCCTCGCGCAGGTGCAGCCGGAACGCCTCCGCCGTCACAGCGAACCCGTCGGGCACGCGTACACCGAGCGAGCTGAGTTGCCCGATCATCTCGCCCAGCGAGGCGTTCTTGCCCCCCACGGTCCCCACGTCAGAGCTGGCGATCTCACGGAACGGGATCACGTACGCCGTCGTGGAGGAAACCGTGCTGGCTCGACCGTGCTCAATCGTTGTCATGGTGCGTCCTTCCTTCGTCTCCATTCGGCGTGCTCTCGATAGCCGTTACCCGAAGGTGATCAGCGGCTTGACCATCCCGTCTTCCTTGGTTTGCATCATGCGGAAGGCCCGCTCGATGTCCTTGAAGGCGAAGCGGTGCGTGGTCATTGCCAGCGGATCGACGCGGCCGGACTCGATCAGCCGCAGCAGGCGGCCCATGCGCTCACTCCCGCCCGGACACAGTGCGGTGCGGATGGTCTTGTCGCTCATCCCCACGCCCCAGTCCAGACGTGGGATCGGCACCGTGTCGCCGTCGCCGTGGTAACCAACATTGGAGATCGTGCCGCCGGGTCGCGTCGCGCTTACGCACGCGGCAAAGGTCCGCGGCGAACCGAGTGCCTCGATCGCGCTGTCCACGCCCTTGCCTCCGGTGAGCCTCTTGATCGCCTCGACTGGGTCTTCTTTCGAGTAATCCACCACGACATCGCAGCCGTACTTCTTCGCGAGCGCGATGCGGTTCGGCATTGACTCGACGCCGATCACCAGCCCCGCGCCGCGCAGGCGCGCGCCGACGGTCGCCATCAATCCCACCGGGCCTTGCGCGAAGATCGCAACTGAGCCACCGATGGGAATGTTCGCAAACTCGGCTCCGATGAAGCCCGTCGAGAGCATGTCGCAGCAGTACGCGGCTTGCTCATCCGTGAGACCGTCGGGGATGGGCGCGAGGTTCGCCAGTGCGTTGTTGACGTGGAAGTACTCGGCCATGTTGCCGTCTTTCACGTTGGCGAACTTCCAGCCGCCCAGCATTCCGCCGCACTGGCTGGAGTACCCGCGCTGGCAGTTGTCACAGGCATAGCACGGCGTGATGGCGTTGACCGCAACGCGCTGGCCGACCTTGAAACGGTCCGCCTCGGCCACCGCGGCGCCCAGCTCGTGGATCACGCCCACCGCTTCGTGCCCGTGCGTGAGGTCGTGCCTGTCGCCGATCGCACCCGCGACGGTGTGCGTATCGCTGGTGCAGATCAGCGCGGCGGTGGTGCGGACGATCGCGTCAAAGGGTCCAGGCCGGGGGATGGGCTTCTCCATCACGGCGACCTTGCCGATCCCTCGCATCACGAGGCACCTCATGGTCATCTCGAGCATGCACGAGCTCCAAAGGCAACATGAAGATCAATCCGCGGCGCGACGTGTTCGGTCGCGCCGCGAGCGCAGCGGGAACAGAAGTGGCACCGCCCGCGAGGCCATATGTCACAACCCGCCGCGGGCGGGCATTGCAGCCTGATGGTGGCTTTCCGAGCGGGTCTTGATCTCAAGCACCGCCGGGTCGGAGATGGTGTCTTCACTCGACGACCCGGGTGCAGTCCGGCCATTCAGTTCACGCTCGGCCTGCGCCCAGTCGGATTCGGCGTCACCTGGTGCGCCGTTGCGGGTCTGGTAGATCTCATAGGCCCGCAGGCGGACGCGGTCGGGTGTGATCTCGATGTGGGTCCCTTCGCCGATCTTGCGGCCTGCGCCTACGGGGATAGGCGTCGGAGTCTTCGGACGGCGCTGGATGTCCTTGCTCAGCGTGTCTCTCACGATGGTCTTCGGGGTGCCCATGCGCTGCTCCTGTGATTCGGTCTCCTGTTGACTCAATGTGTCCACGATGGACATTCCACCACGTCAGCCTCCGGGCCGCGGAAACTTCTTCAGGACGTCGAGCGCCGTGATCACGCCGATGGGGTACATGTCGTTGTCGACCACGATCACCCGGTGGATACGTCGGTCCGCCATGAGTGCCGCGACCTCATGAATAGGAGTGCTCGGCTCCGCCGTCAGTGCGCTCTCGGTCATGAAGTCCTGTACGCACACGAGCGGCTCGGGGATCGGAGACTCGCCGCCGTCATCGTCCTTGCTTCCTTGCTCGCACACCACCTCGAAGAGATAGGCCGGTGGGATGTCTCGAGTTCCTTCCGAGCACCGGCGGATCAAGTCTGTCTTGCTGACCACGCCGATCACCCTTCCGCTGTGATCGACAACCGGGCAGCCCGAGATGTCGTTCTCCTCGAACAGCCTCGCCAGTTGGCGGATCGTGGTGGACGGTTCGGCGCACACAGGGTCCGGGGTCATGATGGTGGCTGCGGTGTCGTTTGCGAGGTGCCTGCTCATAGCGAGCCTCCCGGAACGCTGGATGATGGCGACCCCGGCGGAGCTGATCCACGCGGAATTTTCCGCCATCTCGCGTCCAAGGCCCGCGATGAGGCCCGTTTCAGGGGCATACCGATAGCCCGATGCGATACGATTGCTCTCGATGCCGCAACCCGGTCCGCCTCCGCCCGCCGATAGCGATTCGCACAGTCGTGCAGTCCTCGCTGCGGCCCTCGACCCGATCATCACCATCGACGCATCGGGCGTGATCCAGTCCGCCAGCGACTCGGTTCTGCGCGTCTTCGGGTGGTCGCCCGGCGAACTCATCGGGCGCAACGTCAGCGTGCTGATGACCGAGCCGCATCAGTCGGCCCATGACGCCTACCTCGCACGCTACGCCGCGACAGGTCAGACCCGCATCCTCAACAACCCGCGTCGGCTCGAGGCCGTCCGCCGGGACGGCACGCGGTTCCCGATCGAGCTCTCCGTCTCCCAGGCGGACATCCCAACGATGGCGGGACCGCTCTTTGTAGGCATTATCCGCGACCTCACTCGTCCTCGCCGATCCAGGGGCCCGCGCGGGGCGGGCGTCGCCGAGTCACAGGACTTGCAGGGCCTCGTCACCGAGCAGACGAGGGCACTTGAACAGGCCCACCTTCGCCTGAGGCTGGCCGACCAGATGGCCTCGATCGGCACACTTGCCGCCGGGCTGGGTCACGACATGAACAACGTCCTGCTGCCGGTGAGAGCGCAGATCAATGTTCTGCGCGAGGCGAGCCGCAACCTCTCTGAGTCCCGTGCTGACGCTCATTCTCGCGCGTGCACATGCAGCGGTCAGTCCGGTGCTCCGGGGATCGATATCCGCCCCGCGATCGACGCCATCGCCTCAAGCGTCGCTTACCTGCAGCAGCTCGCGGATGGGCTCCACGCGCTCGCGCAGAATCCCGACAACACCTACCCGGACGGGCCACCGACCGACCTGCGAGACTGGTGGGACCGCACCGGGATCGTGATCGCCAAGGGAGTCCCGAAGCACGTCAAGCTGACCGCGGCGATCCCGCCCCACCTGCCACCCGTGAGTGTCGCA
The DNA here is from genome assembly GCA_026647565.1 of Phycisphaerales bacterium. Taxonomy (GTDB): domain Bacteria; phylum Planctomycetota; class Phycisphaerae; order Phycisphaerales; family UBA1924; genus JAHBWV01. Next base: position 7,763 of record JAPKGU010000006.1, read on the forward strand.
CCGCACCGGCTGACACAGGCCGTGCTGAATCTGGTGATCAACGCGGGCGAGGCCATCCCCAGCCTCGATCAAGACCCCTCCCGCAAGCGCCGGCAGGGTCGTGTGAAGATCACGGCCCGATCCGAGGGCGATGAGTCGGGAGCCCGGTGGATCGCTCTGTCCGTCTCCGACAACGGCACCGGGATGACCGCCGAGGTCAAGCGTCGGGCGTTCGAGCTGTTCTTTACGACCAAGTCCCGCGGCAGGGGAACCGGGCTTGGGCTTCCGCTGGTCCACAAGGTGGCCGCACGCGTGGGCGGGCGAGTCGTGATCGACACCGTGCTCGGCAAGGGCACCACCGTCACGATGTGGCTGCCCGAGGCCCACGTGCCCTCGGATGCTCAGCCCCGCCATCGCGCGGTCATCGCGGTTTCGAACGCTCGCCTGGCCTCGCTGGTCCGACACGTGCTGGAGGCCGCGGGTGTGCAGATCGTCGACGCTTCTCGCGCTCTCGACGGAGCGGCACTCTGGGTGGTCGACCAGCCGGTCTCCGCAAAGCGCGTTGGCGGCGAGGGGACGTCCGTCCGCCGCCGCAACGGCCCGAAGCACCTTACGATTACCCCGACCGACGACTTCAAGACGATCCGCGAGCTGATCGCCATGGCACTCGCATCCTTGCCCGAGTCCGGGGATAAGTAGCACGAATCATGCCCTCAAAGCGTCGCTCAACCACGAAGTCGGAAGCGCCTGCGTCGCCGCCCGACGACGGAGCAGGTATCCGCGTGCTGTGTGTGGATGACCACGCAGTGATCATCGAGGGGCTCAAGGCCCAGTTTTCTCTTGACCCCTCCATACGGTGCATCGGGTCGTTGTCGTCGGCCGAGCGTCTGGTCGAGGAGGTCGGCCGACTGAAGCCGGACCTCGTGCTGCTCGACATTGAGATGCCCGGACCTGACGCCTTCGAGACCGCCGACCGGCTCCGTCACATGCATCCTCGCACCCGTGTTGTCATCCTGAGCGCCCACATCCGCGACGGGTACATCGACGCGGCGTTCAAGTGCGGGGCCTGGGGCTACTTCGCCAAGTCCGATGAACTCTCCGCCATCATCTCCGGCATCCGCGAAGTGGCGTGTGGCCGAGACGGGACATTCGTCCTCGGACCGAAGGTGAAGAAGCGTTGCCGACCCGTTGTTCCACATGCCACCGGGGTCCGACCTTCGCCTCCATTACGCCGAGTCCCCGCGGGTCCGAGCGATGCAAGGCCCGTCACGCCGCTGAGCACCCTTTCGATGCGAGAGGTCGAGGTGCTGCGCCTGATCGGCAAGGGCCTGACGCGCAACCAGATCGCCTCAGAACTCTCGCGCGAGGTCAAGACCATCGATGGGCATCAGAAGCGCATCATGCGCAAGCTGAACGTCGGATCACGCTCCGACCTCATGCGGCTGGCCATCCGCGAGGGGTTGGCCGAGGCGTAGAAGAGAGAACGCTTCCCCGCAAGGTCGGGGCAAGCAGTGGCATCGCGCCCGAGGCCGGTTTCTGCGGATGTCCTTCGACCGAAGGGCCCTCAGGGGTTCTTCGTCGCGCGTTGGTCGGCGGGGAGCGCGGGCGTCAGCTCTTTCAGGATGCGATCGACGGCGTCGAGCCGAGCGCGGAGCGCGGCGTTCTCCTGCCGCAGTTCCTCGAGCTTCTTGTCATTCGACTCGTTGGCGGCGCGGATTGCAGCGATCTCGGCGTCCTTCTCGGCCCGCAGGTCCCGCAGCGCCTCGACGGTGAGAGCCTCAAAGCCCGTGATCTGCAGCGTCTTCAGGCCGCTCGAGTCTGTGGCCACCCAGTCGGGGAAGACCGGTTCAACCTCCTGGGCGATAAAGCCCATGCACTGCCCCGCGCGGGCGCCGGGTATGTTGGGTTCGTTGTAGAAGAAGGTGTGCCCGCTGAGATCCATCAGCCGATCGAGCACGCCGGTCAGCGGCTCGATGTCGTGCTTCGCACGCGCGTCCGAGACGGTGGCCCAGATCGGCGCGCCGGTCTTGGCGGCCATGCCGTTGGACCGGAAGATGAACTGCACCTGCCCGCCCGCCCGGACGATCAGGTCGTCGCCGGGAGGGGCATCGGCCCCGGGGTTGTCGCCGAGGTTGATGATGAGCTGTGAGTTGTCGGGCGAAGGGTTTTGGCGTTCGATAGATACCGGATCGCTGTTGTCGGTCGGGCTGCCGAATCGCAGCGACCCCGAGTCGATCCGCACATCGCCGTTGACATGCACCCGGCTCTGCGCCGCGCCGTTGAGATTCACGCCGAGGAAGCCCGAATCGACCCGCACATCGCCCACGACATGCACGCGGCTCTGCGGAATTCCCGCGGTGTTCACGCCGAGGTTGTCGCGCACGACGAGGTCCTGGTACATGGTGGCATCGCCGAACACACGGGCTTGGCCGCCGATACCCAGATCGCCCGTGAAGACCCCGTCGCCGGCCACCGACAGCTTTGAGTTGGGAACTGACGTGCCGATCCCCACGTTGCCCATGGGATCGATTAGCATGCGAGCGGCGCCCGCGGTGCGATCGATGATCTGGAAGGTCCCGGCCAGAAAGACGTCTCCCCCGGCGCTGCTCTGCAGCGTCCAGCGTCGCCCGCCATCGCCGCCGACAATCCCGATCTCGGTATCCCCGGCGCTCCGAGCGACCTCAAACGCCGAGTTGGGCACTGTCGTGCCGATGCCGACATTGCCGCCGGAATAGGAGAGGTCGTTGCCCAGGGTGGCCCAGGGCGCCATCGAGAAAGTCGCGGCGGGCGCCGCGTTCATCGCCTGCCTGGGCGAGAGCGTCACTCCATTCACCGTGATCGCGAGCCAGCGGGCGTTCGGCCCGAATACGCCCGCACCAAAGTCGAGGGTAACGGTGAACACTCCGTTGCTGACCGCGACCGGCGGCGGGTTGTCGCCCACGCCATCGAACGTGAGCGTCGGCCCGACCTGGGTCCCCGCCGATACGGCATCCCACAACTTGAAGACCATCGGGAACGATCCGTTTGAGGGCACACCCGACTGCTCGAGCAGCCCCTGGTACGTGAACGCCGATCCGAGCGGCGTCTGCGCGGAAACGGTCGCGGCGAACGCGCACAGTGCGAAGAACAACTTCAAACCTAAGCACAGGCCTTTCATCGCAACACTCCTTGAAGAAACAGACGGATTCTCGGGTCGATCTGCCGCATGGTACCAGACCTCGATTTCCGATCAAGACGGGGGCGATCGCACCGTCCGGGACTCGTGGCCTTGACCGACTCAGAGATCGCCTTGAGTTTTCGGCGGCGTGCAGCATGGGGGCGGAGCGGTAGACTGAGTGGATGCGGCGAGAGCATGACGTCATCGTGATCGGCGTCGGGACGATGGGGGCGGCGGCGTGCGCGGAGCTGGCGCGGCGGGGGAAGCGGGTGCTGGGGATTGAGCGGTTTGATGTGCCGCACGGGATGGGGGCGCACCACGGGCACTCGCGGATGTTCCGGTTGGCGTACTTCGAGCATGCGGACTATGTGCCGCTGCTGCGGAAGGCGCTTGAGGGATGGAATGAGTTGAACGCGGCGTCGCCGCTGCGACCGTTCACGATGACGGGCGGGTTGTATGCGGGGCCGGCGGGGTGCGAGACGGTCGAGAGGTCCGCGGAGGCGGCGCGTGAGCACGGGCTCGAGCATCGGTTGCTGACGCGGGCGGAAGCGATGCGCGAGTTTCCGAGGTTCGCGCTTCCCGACGGGTACGCCGGGATGTACGAGCCAACGGTGGGGTTCGTGGTGCCGGAGCACGCGGTGGCGGCGATGGCGACGCTGGCCCTCGAGCGTGGCGCTGAGATCCGGGCGCGGGAGCGGGTGCTCTCGTGGGAGGCGAACGACGTGGGCGTGGTCGTAAGAACGGATCGGGCCGAGTATCGGGCGGGGTCATTGGTCATCACGAACGGGGCGTGGACGAGCCGCGTGGTGGGGGATCTTGGTGTGCCGCTTCGGGTGACGAGGCAGGTGCTCGGGTGGGTGTGGCCGGAGGAGCCGGAGGCGTACACGCTCGGGCGGTTCCCGTGCTGGGCGATCGAGGACGAGGCGAAGAGCGTCTTTTACGGGTTCCCGATGCTGCCGAGCAATCCGGGGCTGAAGGTGGCGAAGCACGTGCCGGGGCGCGAGGCGGACCCGGAGACGCTGGATCGCGCGGGGGCGACGCGCGAGGATGAGGAGGACTTTCGCGAGGGGATTCGCAGGTACTTGCCGCGGGCGGAGGGCCCGACGATGGCAATGGCGGTGTGCATGTACACGAACAGCCCGGACTCGCACTTCATCATCGATCGGCATCCGCGGCATGAGAATGTGGCGATCGCGTGCGGGTTCAGCGGGCACGGGTTCAAGTTCGCGCCGGTGGTGGGGGAGATCGTGGCGGACCTGGCGATCGACGGCACGACGCGGCTGCCGGCGCAGTTCCTCGGGCTGGGTCGGTTTGGTGGTGTGAGATGAGCCGGGCGCCGGTGATGCGGTTGTTCGTGGCGGTGTATGCGGATGCGGAGGGGGCGGCGGCGCTGGCGCGGCACGCGGCGGAGATCGAGCGCGAGCACGGCGGGCGGTTTCGGGCGACGGCGCGGGAGCTGATCCACCTGACGCTCCTGTTCATCGGGGAGACGAGCGAGCGCGAGCTGGATGGGGTGATGGAGTCGATCGGCCGATCGGTGGCGGGAGTGGGAGCGTTCGAGTTGGGGGCAGGGAGACTTGTTGGATTGCCGACGGGGCGGGAGGCGAGGTTGGTTGCGGCGGAGACCGACTCGCCGCCGGGGTTGCTGGAGGTGCAGCGGCGGCTGGCGTCGCGGCTGGCGCGGAACCCGAAGGACAAGAGGTCGGGGAAGTACCTGCCCCATCTGACACTGGGGCGTTTCGGGCAGGGCGCAGCGGAGGCGTTTGAGGCGAGGGCGATTCCGGAGGTTCGATTTGGGGTGGAGCGGGTGCGGCTGATGAGGAGCGTGCTCAGGCCGGGAGGGGCGGAGCACGCGGAGGTCGCGGGGTTCGGGCTGGACGGAAGGTGAAGCGCCGGAAGGACTTGCCTATTGTTGTGGCCCCTCGCAGCGGCTCGGATTCGCCGGGCGCGGCGGGATTCTCAACCACCAGATAACCAGCCAGATCAGGGGTTTACGCGATGGAAACGACGCTCATCATCCTGAAGCCGGACGCCGTGCAGCGCGGGCTCATGGGTCGCATCATCAGCCGCTTCGAAGAGAAGGGCCTGCAGATCGTCGGGTGCAAGCTCATGCAGATCAGCCAGGACCTGGCGGCGACGCACTACGAGGCGCACAAGTCCAAGCCGTTCTATCCCGGCCTGGTGCGGTTCATGACGAGCAGCCCGGTGCTGGTGATGGCGGTGCGCGGGATCGGGGCGATCACGATCGCCCGGAACATGATGGGCGCGACGTTCGGCTCGAAGGCGGCACCCGGGACGATCCGCGGCGATTTCGGCGTCTCCAACTCGTACAACCTGATCCACGGCTCTGACAGCCCTGAGGCGGCGGAGCGCGAGCTGAAGCTCTTCTTCAAGTCCGGCGAGGTGCTCGACTTCGGCCGCGCAGTGGAGCAGTGGGTCTATGACTTCGGCGGCGGCAAGCCGGAGTGAGTTGACTCGGTTCGGTTGATTCGACAATGAGGGACCCAAGGACAAACGCGGCCCACGTGGGCCGCGTTTCTTTGCGGTAGATCGATTGTGCGGGATCAAGAGCCGGCGGCGGCGGCGTTGGGGCCGATGGTGGCGACGACGGCCGGCGCTTCCTGAACGATTTGCTCGGCGATCTCGCGACGGTGGATGTCGACTTCTCTCGGGAAGTCGAAGGCGATGCGGACGCGCTCGCCCTTGATGGACGCGATTCGGACTACGCCGATCGGGTTGCGCGGGTCCCCGATGACGACTTCTTCCCCTTCGCGTCTTGTGATGACGAGCATTGGCGCCTCCAGCCCCGAACGGACAGATTTGTCCGGCTCACCTGAGCGAGGTGAGTATACCACAACTCCAGTGGTTGCAAGGCCTTTTCGCGATCTGAGCGCGAACCGAGGGGATTGTGAACGCTGAACCCACAGATCATCCGGAACCGAGGGTCAGGGCGAGGGCTGCGGGCTCCTTACGTGGACCGAACTTCCCGCGTCCGACGGCGCGGTCAGGAGACCGCTTCGACACCCTTGATCTCAGGGATGTGGGCCTTCAGGTTGCGCTCGATCCCGATCTGCAGGGTGATGTTGCTGGAGGGGCAACCGACGCAGGCGCCGTGGAGGCGGATGCGAACGATGCCGGCGGGTGTGACGTCGACAAACTCGACATCGCCTCCGTCGCTCTGCACGGCGGGACGGATCAGGTTGATGACGTGCTCGACGCGCGCGGCCAGGTCGTGGGCGGGAGGCGGGGCCTGATTGCCAAGGGCTCGGTTCGGCATTGGAGCAATGGTAGGTCCGAGAGGGACGCGGGTCGGTCAGGAGCCGGGGAGATCAGGTGGATCTCGATCGAGGACCTGGCCGCTGAACAGCCGGTTGTTGGGGACCAGGTCGCCCTCGGCTTGCTCGAGAGCGGTGCCGTCGCCCCTGGTTGCGTATCCGAGGTCGGTGGGGCTGATCGTGGAGGCGTGGGAGTCGAGGTAGACGGCGTTGACCATTCGGATGTGGCGTGGATCGACTGCGGAGCGATGGGAGGAGCATTTGTCGCTGGCGTTGGTGAGTCGGGGCGGATCGAGGTTGAATCCCTCGTTGCCGTAGGCGCGTTCCTCTCGTCCGTTGTTGTCGTAGGCGAGGCGATCGGAGTGCGGGTAGGCGGCTGCGGTGCCCATGCAGTCGGCGGCCATGACAGTCTGGGAGAAGTCCCGGATGATCGAGCGCTGCACCGGGAAGTTGTGGTACTTGTCTGCGGTGACGCGTGAGTTGCCGAGGAACTGGTAGTTGTAGCCGTACGCGCCGTTGCGCTCGTCGGTCCATTCAGGGACGGAAGGGCAGACGTAGACGTTGCTTGTGTAGTCCTGGCGCCCGTCGGACGTGGATGGCTCGGCGAAGGCGTAGATACCGACGTAGCCGCCGATACGAGCGAGCCATGTCGGACGGAACTTCATGCCGTTGCCGACCTCGTACCAGTTGTCCGGGTTGCTCTCGCCTCCGGGAAGGTTTGGGGCGCGGCCCGGGACCATGACCTCACGGTTCTCGTCGGCGTACATCGCCCAGCCGAGGGAGAGCTGCCGGAGGTTCGAGAGGCAGAGGAGGGACTTGGATGTCTGACGCGCGGCGCCGAGGGCCGGAAGGAGGATCCCGATCAGGATCGCGATGATCGCGATGACGACCAGAAGCTCGATCAGGGTGAAGGCGCCTCGGGGCATGGGTGAGTCTTGGCGGTTTGGGGCGTGAGCGGGCGGGCACTCCCGGTTCGGAGCGGGAGCGGGCACGGTTCCGATCGGTCACCGGGCTTGGCGAGATGACGGGATCCTTCCGGGAGCGGAAAGGGGTGATGGGGGATCGGTGGGGGCGAGGGACCGGTGAATGGAGAACGCCCCGCCCAGATTGCCGGGCCGGCGTCGGAGGGTGCGTGATCGCGCCGTGGACGCGAAGGACGGGACTTCGTTGCGGCGGCGGCGACCGGCGAGGCCGAGGGCGACAGAACTGGGAGCGGCTGCGGATCGTGCCTGCGGCAGGGAGGACCCGGCGTGTCTATCCGCCCTTCCGCTAGGCGCCATCGCTCTTCTTTCCGAGATGCTCTTTCCCAGAGAGTTTGGACGGCACAATCACACTCAGCACGGTTGCAAATGTCAGCGTGCCTACGACCACCAGCAGCGACACCGTTGTGTCGATCTTGATCGGATTGGCCTTCTCCAAACCAATCACTCCGAGGTACGGCGGCACGCTGAGCAGCAGCAGCTTCACTCCAACGAACGCGAGGATCAGGATCAGCGCGGGCTTCAGGAACCGGAACTTCTGGATCAGTGCCGCGAGGCAGAAGTAGAGGGCGCGCAATCCGAGAATCGCGAAGATGTTGCTGGTGAAGACGATGAATGGGTCCGGCGTGATCGCGAAGATGGCGGGGATCGAGTCCACGGCGAACACCAGGTCGGTGATCTCGACCAGGATGAGCGCCAGGAAGAGGGGCGTGATCGCCCAGGAGGCGCTGAGCGAGCCCGGCGGCGGCGGATCCATGACCTCTGCTCCGGCCGCGTTCACGGAGTACGTGGGCTTGAGGGTGCGTTTGGTGAAGAACCTCTGCCCGTCGTAGAAATCAGTGACCCGGAAGAACCTCTTGCAGAGGCGCACGGCGATGTTCTGCGACACGTCGTCGTGGCCCTTGATCAGGGCCATCTTCAGCGCCGTGAGGATCAGGAAGGCGCCGAAGATGATGAGGATCCACTGGTACTTCAGGATGAGGCCGGCGCCGAGGAAGATCATGCCGCCGCGCATGAGGAGCGCTCCGATGATGCCCCAGAAGAGGACGCGGTGCTGGTACTTCGCGGGCACGGCGAAGAAGGCGAAGATCAGGGCGATGACGAAGATGTTGTCCATCGCCAGGGACTTCTCGACCACGTACCCCACCAGGTACTGCTTGGCGGCTTCGAGACCCTGCACATCGCCCGACACAATCAGGGGCGCACCTGCTTTGACCTCTTCCGCCGTGCTGTACATGGCGGTGTTCAATCCGAGGCCGAGCCAGTTGTTCTCGTACGCCATGTACACGAAGCCGCTGAAGGCGATTCCGCAGGTCAGCCAGATGACCGACCAGGTCACGGCTTCCTTCATGCTGACTTCGTGGGCTTCACGGTGGAAGACACCAAGATCCAGCGCCAGGAAGACGATGACGAGGCCGATGAAGGCGACATACGCCCAGACCTTGAGATCGGCGGGATTTGATGCTGCGGTGGTCGCGAGAAGGAGCAGGTCATTCATGATGCTTCATGTCCTTGGGCCGGTCGCTGCCGATCCGGCGGAGTTCCTGTGCCACGAAGCGGTTACCCCCGCTCGTCGGGCGAGACTTCGAGATCGAATCGCGGCGACCGCACGCTGGTCGCGCCGCGCTTCCAACATGTCCTACACGCCTTGCCTTACCATGCTCAGCAGCTTGCCCGCGTTCAAGCCGGCGCTCTGCGACTCGATCGCGCCGCGGTGCTGCGAGTAGAGGTTTCTGGCCTTCTGGGCCTGTGTCGTGAAGATGCTCTTGAGGTCGACCGCGCCCAGCGACCTGCCGCCGGCGTAGTACGCCTTGGCGGCGTGTCCGAGCGCATAGGTCGACGCGAAGGAGAACGCGGAACTGGTCGCCTGGTCTGCAACGGCGCCTGCGGCGCGCCCGAGGGTGCGGCGTCCAAGCCCGCCGAGGAACTTGCGGGCATAGTTCTCGAGCACCTGCGATGTCATGCCGACACCGACGGTCGCCAGGAAATCCTTGATGTGCCCGGCGCTGAGCGTGTACCCGTATCGCGTTCCGATGCGGTAGACCATCTTCATCTGCAGCGGGACGATTGCGGCCGTCGCCAGCCCCTGGGGCAGGAGCTCGATCGCCGCGTTCAGGATCGCGTAGCGGGTGATCGACGAGTCAATCTCGGTCTCGTCGACTCGGGCGCTGCCCTCCCCCGATGAGGCCGCCCGAGGCACGGCCCCTGTAGCGGGCATCGGTTCGAGGCCGAAGTCGACAAGCTCGTCGGCCTGATGCAGCGTCGCATGGGCCGACGCCTCGTCGATGGCGAGGGCAATCCGAAGCTTGTCCAGGAACGATTTCTCTTCCGGTCCTGCCTTCCCGTCCGCGTCGCACACGGCCACGGCCATCTCGTATGCCAGCGTGCGATGCTCCTGCCTCTTCAACGGCGCGGCGGCTTTCTCGACCGTGACCCGTCCGAGCAGAACGTCCTGGTAGAGCGCCGACATGCCGCGTCCGGGCGCGGCGACGTCGTTCGATGCACCGGGCCCGAGGTTCTCAACGATCCGCCGGACCTCCTCGCGTTCGGCGTCGTTCTTCCGCCCATCCGCGAACGCGGCCAGAAGGCACACCATCACAACCGCATCCTGTTCAATCGGGTTCACGATCCACTCTCCGCTCGTAAGGTGCGTGCGAGTGCAGCCGGGCGTGCGGGGCGTGCTCGGGAGCCGGCGTGGTTGGTCGTCGCCAGAATGGGGACGTTCGCCTCATCCGAGAGCCGCCGCGCAGGTCACAACGCAGAACCAGGTTGTTGGTCTCGCCTTGGGCGTCGGTCCTCGCTCAGAAGCGACGAGGACTGATGCCGCAGACGGGCCGGGGGGAGCGAGAACCGTTCCGCCCGTGTTGACGACCCGTCCCACCCGCACCGGCGGGCGGCTACTCCCCAACAGGAAGCCGGTCTGATGATAGCAATCGTTCGATGGTGGGGCGATCGCTCTCCATTCAGGCCACGCGTGTCCGGAGAACACGAGCGTTCCTCGGGCGTACGGAGGGCAACGTCCACCAACGGGAGGTTCTTCATGGAAGTCAAGCTGTTCGACGGGAGCATCAAGACGAGCGAGGCCCAGTACGACTACGTGATGAAGAAAGTTGGGGCGGCTGCCGCTCGGCTGAAGGATGCGGCCTGCGCCGTCGACGTGCGTCTTACGGATGTCAACGGACCGAAGGGAGGGATCGACAAGCAGTGTTCGATCGTGGTGACTCCACCGGGGCTGGCGACGTTGCGTGTGGAAGAGCAGGCGGCAGACTACTACGCGGCCATCGACGCGGCGGCCGCCACGCTCAAGAAGTCGCTCGCCCGGCTGCTCGAGCGCACCAAGGCCAACGGGCCTCGCTGAGCGTCGCCGGTCGAGGGCTCGTCGCGCAAAGTCGGCGCGGATGGGCCGGTCCTCAATCCGTCGGGAGGGCCTGGGGTGATCCCGGCGATATGGAATCTATCGGCACCGGTTGCGTGCGGTGGTACTGTTCGCCTCGATCATGACGCCCGGCATCCTCGAGTTCTGGTTGGAGCTCACGCTTCTCGCGGTTCTCGCGTGCCTGCTTGTCTACGGGATCTTCGACACGCGATTCGAGCTTGCGCGTCGGAAGGGGGCGGACGCGGTTGTGCTTCTGCGGCGCAACGCGCGCCGGCTCTGGGTGCTGATCGCGGGCACCACGGTCATCTTGCTCGGGATCATGATTTCGCCGCTGCCCGGGCCGGGGCTCAGCGTGCTGGGGCCGCTGGGGCTTGCGATCCTGGCGAGTGAGTTCGTGTGGGCACGGAGACTCGCTCTCCAGATCAAGGAACGGAGCGGGCCACTTCGCGAGGCGACGCAGCGGGTGGCGGACGCGACTCCGAGGTGGGCCGTGATCCCGGTCTGCGTCGCCTACTGGTCCGCGACCGTGCCGCTCGAGATCTGGACGCCGGTGCCCTCGGTGGTGCTGTGGCCGGCGGCGTCGATCCTGTTCACGCCGGTGTTCCTGTGGTCGTATCTGGTGCTGAAGGCGGCGCGCGTGTGACGGGCGGGAGCGGGGACTTCGGCCTGGCTCGCGAGCGGGGGCGCGACATCGCGCTCTGACAGCGTGGGAGCGCAAAGACAACTCCTCCCGATGTCGGGAGGAGTTGTCGCGGTTGAAGGGTGAGAATCGGCGGGATCAGCGGCGGCGACGACCCGCGAGGCCGAGGGCGCCGACGAGGGTCAGCAGGGTGCCGGGTGCGGGGATGAGCTCGGCGGTGAAGAGCCAGTCGGAGTTGGAGTGGTAGGGGTAGAAGGACCCGCCGGAGTGGCGATGGAACATCCAGCCCCACCCGGAGAGGCCGTCGAAGCCGCGGTGGCCGGCATCGTTGTTCTCGTCGCCGAAGCGGAAGTCGCGCTGCGACCCGCTGTAGTGGCCGTCACGGAGCTCGACGGTGACGCCATTGGGAGTGAGCATGGTTCCGTAGTTGTAACCGGAGGCGGGAAGATCGACGATCACGTCATCGTCGCCGGGCTCGAGCGTGACGCCGAGGTTGTAGAGGAAGTCGACGGTGTAGAGTCCGAGGTGCATGTCGGCGGCGTAGCCGGAGCCGATGTCGCGACCACCGTAGACCGTGCCCCAGATGTGGATCTCGGTGCCGGTGTACTCGAGGAACATGGCGGCGGAGGCGTGGTCGAAGTCGAAGGTGAAGATGTCGGTGCCGCTGGTGACGTCGTAGAGCTCGTCAAGGCGCAGTCCGTAGAGCGGGGGACGGGCGTTGCCGTCCGGGTGGTTGTGGAGGCGGTAGATGCCCGGAACGATGGTGTCGGCCGAGGCGGAGCCCGCGGCCATCGCGAGGGCGGCGCACGCGGCCATGCCAGAAACGCACTTGAACGTCATGTTGAGAACCTCTCTCTGCTCATCCGTGTGGCGGGCGCAGCCACAGAAACGCTTGCGGCGGCCCCGTTCCACACCGGTCCTGGTTCCACCCAGTTCCGGGCACGGAGTGTCGCGTCAAACGAAAAGTTGTCAAGCAGAAGTAGGAGATTGCTTGCATTTCTTCAAAGTCAAGATAGGCATGATGCGCGGTACTGATAGGAAAGCAAAGATGGGAAGCCATGTAAGACTTCCCATCTTCTCAGATGACCGAGATATCAGACGATGGCGTCAGACGCGAGCAGGTCCGAGAAGCGATTCGGGCTCCTGGAGGAGGCGAACGATCTCGGCGAGGGCGAGGGCGGCGGTCGCGCCGTCGACGACTCGATGGTCGCAGGCAAGGGAGAGGGGCATGAGCTTGCCGACGAACATGCCTCCGTTGCGGACGACGACACCCTCGCGTGTGCGGCCGACGGCGAGGATGCCGACCTCGGGGTAGTTGATGACGGGGGTGGCGAAGCGGCCGGCGTATGAGCCGACGTTCGTGATCGTGAAGGTTGATCCCATCAGCTGGTCGCGGGAGATGGAACGGTCGCGAGCGGACGCGGCGATCTGGTTGACGTGGCGGCCGATCTCGAGGACCCCGAGGGCGTCGCAGTCGCGGACGACGGGGACCATGAGGCCGTTCTCGGTGTCGGTGGCGATGCCCATGTGGATCGCGCGGTGCTGGATGATCTCCTCGTTGGCGTCGTCGGTCGTGCTGTTGAGCACGCGGAACTGGTCCATCGAGAGCGTGCGGCAGACGGCGGCGCAGACGAAGGGGAGGAAGGAGACCTTCTCGCCGGACGCGGCGGCAAGCTTCTTGCGGAGGGTGTCGAGCGCGGAGACATCGGCCTCGTCCATGACGTTGAAGTGGACGGCCTGGTTGACGGATTCGCGAAGGCGGTTGGCGATGGTGCGGCGGACGCCCCGGAAGGGGATGCGCGTGACGCCTTCGCCGGGGGCGAAGGCCACGGCGGGGCGGGGTGCGGGGGTCGGAGCCGATGCGCGAGCGGGCGCGGCCGGTGCGGGTGTGCGTGCGGCGGGCGATGGGGTCCGCGAGGTCGGAGTCGTGGAAGCGGCGGGGAGGGACGGCTGGCCCATTCCACAGGATGCGCCACCGGATGCGGCGGCGCGGACGTCCTTCTCGGTGACGCGGCCGCCGATGCCGGAGCCGCTGACGCGATCGATGTCGATGTTCAGATCGCGGGCGAGGCGGCGGACGGCGGGGGTCGCGAGGGCTTTGCCCGGAGCGGCGGACATGCCAGCGAGTTCGCCGGACATCTTGCCGACGACGGTGCCGGCGTCCTCGCGGTGCGCGGGTTCGGCGGGCTCGGCGTGAGCGCCGTTGGCGTGGCCCGAGGATGCGGGCGCGGGCTTGGTCGGAGATGGGGATGCCTTGGGGGCGGGCTTGGATTCCGCGGCGCTGTCACCCACATATGAGACGAGCGGATTGCCGACGTGGAGGATCTCACCCTCGGAGCCGTGGAGCGTCGCGATGGTGCCGGCGCGGGGGCTGGGGACCTCGACGAGGGCCTTGTCGGTCTCCATCTCAGCGAGGATGTCGTGCTCGGCGACGGTCTGGCCGACCTGGACGCGCCACTTGATGAGTTCGGCCTCGTGCACACCCTCGCCGAGGTCGGGGAGGATGAAGACGTTCGGGTCGGCGGACTTCTGATGCGCCATGGGGAACTCCAAATAGCAAATAGCAAAGGGCCAAATGGCAAACTGAGTCAGGTGGCGGAAAGGTCGTTGCGACGGGTGCGGTGGATGATGGCTCCGATGATCTTTCGGAGTTCGGCGGACTCGGACGAAAGGCCGGCTATTCGGGATTCATCGATCCACTTCCTGTGAACCACGAAGCGGAACCAGTATCGCAACTCGGCGAGTTCCTTGAGCACGATCGCGAGGCATTTGCAGAAGTCCTTGCGGCTCATTGCTTCATCGGCTTCCGCGGTGTTCGCCCCGACTGATGTGCCGGCACCATAGATCTGATCCACAACTCGGCGAGACTTTCCCGTCGTTTCAACGGCATCGGCGAGGTCAGCCGCGCGATGGCTGAAAGCTTCGATGCGATCAACGAGTTCGGGTGGAAGTCGTCCCATTCGTGTCAGATCCGAGGTTTGCTATCTGGCCCTTTGCCATTTGCGATCTGTTTCAGTACGAAAGCGTTTGGACGATCGACTCGCCGATGCGTTCGGCGTTGGGGAGATACTCGAGTTCGAGCTTGTAGTACGGCATGACGGTGTCGAAACCGGCGACGCGCTGCACGGGGGCTTTGAGGTGCAGGAAGCAGTGTTCCTGGATGATGGCGGAGAGCTCGGCGCCCATGCCGCAGGTCTTGGGGGCTTCGTGAACGATCACGCAGCGGCCGGTCTTCTGCACGGACTGGATGATGGTGTCCTGGTCGATGGGATAGATCGTGCGGAGGTCGATGAGTTCTGCGGAGACATCTTCCGGGAGTTTGTCGAGCGCGGCGAGGCATTCGAAGACCGATGCGCCCCAGGAGACGACCGTGATGTCGGTGCCCTCTGAGACGACCTTGGCCTGGCCGATGGGGATGGTGTAGTCCTCTTCGGGGATCTGCTCGCGGTAGGAGCGGTAGACGCGCTTGGGCTCGAAGAAGACGACCGGATCGGGGTCGCGGATGGCGGCGAGGAGGAGGCCCTTCGCGTCATAGGGCGTGCAGGGCATGACGACCTTGAGGCCGGGGGTGTGGGCGTAGATGGACTCGGGGGAGTCGGAGTGGAGTTCCGGGGCGTGGATGCCGCCACCGACGGGAACGCGGACCGTCATGGGGACGGTGATGGCGCCGCGCGAGCGGGTGCGGTAGCGAGCGGCGTGGTTGGTGAGCTGGTCGTAGGCCGGGCCCATGAATCCTTCGAACTGGATCTCGGGGATTGGGCGCATGCCGCCCATGGCCAGGCCGATGGCGGTGCCCATGATGCCGGACTCTGCGAGGGGTGTGTCGACGACGCGGTCGGCGCCGAAGCGTTTCTGGAGGCCGTCGGTGACGCGGAAGACGCCGCCGTTCAGGCCGACGTCTTCGCCGAGACAGACCACGCGATCGTCGCGTTCCATCTCCTGGTAGAGGGCCTCGTTGATGGCGTCGACGAGGGTGAGGCCCTTCTCTTTCATCATTTCGGTGCGGGGCATGGACGGCTCCGTGGGGCGAGGTCTGGTTGAGCGTTGGGCGGCGTGCGAAGAGTGCTCAGTACGCTGTCGGCTCGGCGGCGAGGCCGGCCTGGGTCGGATCTTGTCCGAGCGAGCTGGTGCGCATGGTGCGCTTCTGGCGCTCGAGTTCCTCGGGGATCTCGGCGAAGGTGTAGTCGAAGATGTCGCTGATGAGGGGCTTCTCGATGGTCTCGGCGGCCTTGACGACGTCGGCGACGAAGATCTTGGCCTTCTCTTCGGCGGCCTTCTGCTTCTCGTCGGACCAAAGGTTCTTGCGCTCGAGGTACTTGCGGAGTCGGATCATGGGGTCCTTGCCGACCCACGCGTCCACTTCCTTGGTGTCGCGGTAGCGGCGGGCGTCGTCGGCGGTGGTGTGGTCGGCGAGGCGGTAGGTGACGGCCTCGATGAAGGAGGGGCCGCCGCCCTGGCGGGCGCGCTCGATGGCATCCTTGCTGGCCTTGTGGACGGCGAGGAGGTCGTTGCCGTCGACCTGGATGGTTGGCATGTCGTAGGCGAGGGCCTTCTGCGCGACGGTGGCGGAGTTCATCTGCTGGTCACGCGGGACGCTGATGGCCCACTGGTTGTTCTGGCAGAAGAAGACGCAGGGGACCTGGAGGGTGGAGGCGAAGTTCATGGCCTCGTGGAAGTCGCCCTCGGAGGTAGCGCCGTCGCCGAAGTAGGTGATGGTGACGCGGGGCTCCTTCTTGAGCTTGAAGGCCCAGGCGATGCCGGTGGCGTGGAGCATCTGGGTGCCGATGGGGATGGAGAGGGGCGTCATGTTCACGCCCTCGGGGATCTGGTTGCCACGCTCGTCGCCCATCCAGTGGAGGAGGATGTAGTGCATGGGAAGACCGTGCAGGAAGAGCGCGGCGTTCTCGCGGTAGCAGGGGACGAGGAAGTCGACGCCCTTCTTCGCGGCGTAGCCGGAGCCGACGGCGGCGGCTTCCTGGCCCTTGTTCTGCGGGTAGGTGCCCATGCGCCCGGAGCGCTGGAGCTTGAAGGCGATCTCGTCGAGCTGGCGGCAGTCGATCATGAACTGGTAAAGCTTCAGGATCTCCTCGTCGGAGAGCGTGTCTTTGGCCAGTTTGGCGTCGACGTGGCCCTCCTCGTCCATGATCTGGAGGTACTCAACGGACGCCGAATAGACGGTGCGGCTGGGCATGAGCCGGGCTCCTCTGGGTTCGGACCAAGTTTACGCCCGAAGCGGGGCGATCGCGCCCCCGGCATCGGGAAAGGAGGCACGGGCGTGTGCCGCCGATGGGTAAGGACTCGCCCGGGTTGAGGCGCGAGCGTCGCCGGATCACTGGTGCGATGCGGCGTGGGCGCGATGCTCGGCCGGGGCCTGCGCGAACTGGCTCTGGCGGTCGCCGGGGAAGGGCTTGATGCCGTCCTGGCTGACGACCCTGCCGGTCCCCTTGGCGTTGGGCGAACGCTCTGAGATGACGAAGAGGGCGTTGGGCAGAGAGTCGCTGTGCTTGAGCGCGGCGTCTGCGGCCTTGAGCATTGTCTCGTCGGCGTTGTCGTACAGGGAGCGGATGCGGGCGTGGAACTCGCACTCTGCGAGTTCGATGAAGTGGATC
Source organism: Phycisphaerales bacterium (assembly GCA_026647565.1). GTDB lineage: Bacteria > Planctomycetota > Phycisphaerae > Phycisphaerales > UBA1924 > JAHBWV01. The sequence goes on from JAPKGU010000006.1 coordinate 24,779, forward strand.
GCGGCGGCACGGTCGCGCTCGAACTCGAGATCAGCGCCGTTGCCCTTCGTCCCGTGCGAGCGGATGTCGGCGTCGAGCTTCGCGAGGGTGCAGAGGGCGGCGTGGATCACGATGGCGCTGTCGGCCAGGCGACCCTGGACGACCTGACGGACGAGGAGCTTCTCCTCGAACTGCTTGCTCATGATCTTGAACTGGTAGGTGTGCTCCTGGACCATGCGGCAGATGCGCTCGGCGTAGGGGCGGAGGGTGGCGTCGATGTTGGAGATTGCGGGGACGCGACGGCGGATCCCGAGGAAGACCTCGAGGCCGAGGGGAGCCGCGGCGCGCATGATGCGGGGCTTGAGAAGGTTCGGGGTGATCCGGGCGAGGTTCTTGCCGAACGACTCGCTCTTGTCCCAGCCGACCTTCTCCTTGACGGCGAGCATTTTCTCGGCGAGCTGCTTGCCGCCGTAGCCGAAGATGTAGGCCTGCATGACCTCATTGGCGCCCTCGACGATGAGGTTGATGCGTGAGTCGCGGAAGACTCGCTCCATCTCGTTCTCGGTCATGTAGGATTCGCCGCCCATGATCTGCATGGCGTCGTTGACGACGCGCCAGCCGTACTCGGAGCAGAAGACCTTGCAGAGGGCGGTCTCGACCTGGATGTCCTCGTCGTGCCGATCGAGCATGCCCGTGGTCATGTAGAGCACGGCGTCCATCGCGTAGTCGTACGCGGCCATGCGGGCGATGCGCTCGCGGACCATTTCCTTGTCCGCGAGGGGGAGCCCGAACTGGAAGCGGGTCTGGGACCACTTGGTGGCCTGATCGCGGCAGCGACGGGCGCCGCCGAGCATTCCCGCGGAGAGGGTGCAGCGTCCATAGTTGAGACAGGAAAGGGCGATCTGGAGGCCTCGGCCTTCCTGCCCGAGGAGATTGGCCTTGGGGATCCGGACGTTGTTGAATCGGATGCGGGCCTGCCAGGTGCCTCGGATGCCGCACTTGGAGCGGTTCTTCTGGAAGATCTCGACGCCTTCGAACCAGGGATGGCAGACGATCGCGGATATCTTGCCCTTTCCGTCGGGTCGGCTCTCGCGCGCCATGACCGTGAAGAGACCGGAGATGGCGCCGGAGGTGGCCCACTTCTTCTCGCCGTTGACGATGTAGAACTCGCCGTCCTCGGACTTGGTGAAGGTGGTCTCGCAGCCGCCGGCGTCGCAGCCGACGTTGGGCTCTGAGAGGCAGAAGGCGCTCAGCCAGTCCTTGGCGAGATGGGGGAGCCAGTTCTTTTTCTGCTCGTCGGTGCCGTAGAGCATGACGGCCTTGCAGCCGATGGACTGGTGCGCGGAGACCATGACGGCGGTGGAGCCGCAGGAGGTTCCGATGCGTTCGAGGACTCTGTTGTAAGAGGTGATTCCGAGACCGAGGCCGCCATACTCCTTCGGGATGGTCATTCCGAGGACCCCGATCTGGAAGAGGCGGTCGATGACCCAGCGGGGGATCTCCTGATCCTGGTCGATGGCGACGGCGGGGTGCTCGGTTCGGAGATACTCATCGAGGCGAGCGAGGAGCTGGTCGCACTCGGCCTGCTCGCGGGCGTCCTGCTGCGGGTAGGGGAAGTAGGACGACTCCTTCACGTTCCCCCAGAAGATGTTCTTCACGGGGCCCATGTTCGTCGGCTCTGCGCCGAGCCATTCCTCGGCCTGCTCAAGGAGCTTGCGGTCGGCCTCGGAGATGCCCTTCATCTGCTTCAGGTCAGCCATGTCACGTGCTCCGCACAACCTGCGAATCGTTCAGCGACGTCGGTGCGTTCAGCGGGGCACCGACTGAGTCTCAATCCTACGTCAGCCCTTGCCCCCGCTCGACTTTGCGAAGAACGCATCGATCGCCTGGACTGCCTGGGGGGTGTGCCTCAGGCGGACGAGCGACTCTTGCTCTGAGGCGAGGGCCGCGGACCAGCCCCCCGCGAGACCGGCGTCAACGGCACGGGCGACGGCCCGAGCGGCCTCGGTGTCGGGGAGTTCGGCGCGGACGCGGTCAAGGGCGTCGATCGCGACGGCGCGGGTCGCCGGACGCCCGGTCCAGCGGAGGGGAGCGCCGTCGCGACGGGGCGTATTCGGGCGAGCGGACGCGAGCCACTCTTGGCAGACGTCCTCGAGATCCTCGGGCGTCTCGGCGACGGCCGAGAAGAGCCCTGCGGCGCGAGCTTCATCGAAAGTGAGAGGCTTGCCGCTGGCGGTGCGGCGGATGCCTTCGGCGGGATCGATCAGCGCGGGCAGGAGACTCGCACCACCCCAGCCGGGGCAGATCGAGAGGCCGCACTCTGGGAGCCCAACCGGGTATGGCCTTCCTGGCTGTCCGTCGCGCGGCTGGGGCGAGAGCGCGATGAGGGCATCGCAGTGCATGGCGATCTCGAGGCCGCCACCGAGAGCGGCGCCGTTGATCGCGGCGACTGTGGGAAAGGGGAAGGCCGCGAGCATGCCGAAGACCTGTGAGCCGTAGGCCAGGTATCGGCGGAGTTGGTCGTCGTCGAGTTCCCGGATCGATCGAAGGTCCGCACCGGCGACGAATGCGCGAGGACTGGAGGAGGCGAGCACGAGCCCCGTCGCGTCGCGCGGGACGAGCCGGAGCGTCGCCTCGATTCGCTGGATGAGCGAGTGATCGAGGACGACGACTGGCTTGCCGGGCTGGTCGAGAACGACAGTGACGGAGCCGGGGCACGGGCCGCCGTCGTGACGCCGGATCGCGAGTGGGGCAACCGCGTTGCTCATCCTGAGAGTCTATTCCGCCCGATGGCGCCCGTTTGACCTCAAGCCCCGAGCCGATTGCGGAGTCGCTCCTGCGCGTCGCGAGTCGCGAGGACGCTTGCGGAGAGGCCCGCGGCACGCCGGAGCAGCGACTCGTCGAGGGAGCCGTCAAGCTCGTTCAAGAGGTCCTTCGTCGCGGCGATGGCTCTGGGACCGCCCTGGGCGATGCGAGCGGCCATGCCCGAGACCGCCTCATCGAGCGTTTCGAGAGTCGGCACGCAGTGGTTGACGATGCCGAGGGCTGCCGCTTCGGAGCCGGACATGAGACCTCCGAGGAGGAGGACGCGGCGTGCGGCCCCGGGGCCGATCTTTCGGACGAGCCATGGGGCGACGACTGCGGGACAGACGCCCAGATCAACTTCGGGGAAGCCCATTTTCGAGTCGTCGTGGGTGACGGCGACGTCGCATACGCACGCGAGTCCGCACCCGCCACCGATGGCGGCGCCGTTGACGCGGGCGATGGTGACGATCGGGAGGCGGCGGATGCGAAGGGTGAGAAGGGCGAGACGGGTGAGGAGATCGGAAGCGAGCGCGTTGTCTCCGAGCACGGCCTTGAGGTCCATTCCGGCGCAAAAGGACTTCCCCGCGCCGGTGAGGATCAGCACGGAGAGAGACTGCGAGTCGCTTTCGATCTCATTGAGACGCTTGTTGAGTGATTCGAGGAGATCGACTGAGAGCGCGTTGCGTGCGTCGGGGCGATTGAGCGTGAGGGTTGCAACGCGGCCGGAGCGGGTCGTGGTGGTGAGGGGATCGGGCATGTGGACGTTATAGCACAGGGCGGAAAGGAAAGCGGCCGACCCCTCTGGGGTCGGCCGCGAACGGGCGTGATCATTGCGGGCTCAGACGACGGGCTGGCTGGTGCCGAGGGGCGTGCCCAGCGTTCCGAAGCCACCGGGGAAGAAGCGGTCGTAGCGTCCCATGTAGGCGACGATGGGCGAGGCGGCCTTAACGGTGATTCCGTAGTACTGCGGGGAGTTGCGTCGATCGCCGAGGACGAAGTCGTGGATGTTGAACTCGGCGACACGTCGGGGCGAAACGACGCGCCGGAACGTCTCGACGCCGGATGTTCCGCCGAACTGGAGCGAGATCTCAACGACGATGTCGTCGGTCGTGGGATTGAAGAGTCGGAGGTACTCGGTGACGATGCCGTCGGTCCTGGGGCGATAGCCCTCGCCGAAGCCCCAGTACGTGTAGGCCTGGGAGGAGAAGCTGGTCGCGAGGCCGTCGTTGAATGCCTGGGTCGGCAGACTCATGGAGACGGCGACGTTCGACTCGTAGAGGACGGAGTAGGGGGTTCCGAGGGGGAAGGACGGCAGGTCGTTGACATTGAGGACGCCGTGCTGGCGAGCGGGCACGCTCAGCGAGGTGCGGTAGGCCGAGCCGTCCTGGTAGAGGAAAGAGAAGACGATCGTCGCAGCCGTGTCGTTGCTGTTGAGGACGCCGATCTTCTCGAAAGTGCTGTTGAGGCCGAGCTGTCCTTCGGGCACGGCGCCGATGGACGTGCCGAGGCCGGGTGCCCCGACGAGCCCGTAGGCGTTGCCGTTGTCCAGGCCGTAGTGGGAGAGCGACGCGACGATTTCCTCGTCCGCGCTGACGGTGACTCCATAGGACCCGGCGGGGATGGTCGTGTTGTTGCGGATGTTGATTCCGCCGCGGCGGTAGCCGTCGATCTCCTGAACGATCTCGATCGGATCGCCGCCGCCAGTCGGGTAGAAGGTGGAGGTAACCTTGATGGTGTTGGGAGAAGTGTTGTAGTAGACGAGTGCCTCGGCGACGTTGGTGGCTTTCTCGACCTGCCCGAAGGTCCAGAAGGTGTCGGCTCGGTTGGTGAAGGCCTCGCCGATGGCGGCGCGCCGGTCCTTGAGAACGAACTCGTCGTAGTGGCTGAACTGGGCGGCGACGGGGCGTTCGGAGCGGATCTCGATGGAATAGGGCGTGTTCTTCCGGACAAGCAGTGAGTCGGCTGCGAACGAGGTCGGCGTGACCAGCGTTGCGCCGCCTCGGCTGTTGCCGGCGATGACGAAGTCCTTGAGGATCTGGTCGCGTTCGCCGCTGGCGTAGCGGGCGATGACGACGACCCTGGTGGGCTCGTCGTTGGGGTTCATGATGGGGATGGCCGTGGAGGTCTTGCTGTTGGCGTATCCCTCGGGGTAGTAGACGCGGTAGGGGAGAACGGGAACGGGATCGCCGTTCGAGAGGGTCTCGCTGGCCGGATTGGCCGAGTCGGCGGCCAGGTGGCCGGTGCCGGTGCCGGCGTTGAGGGTGGTGACGAGCGCGGCGGCGTCGGCGGGCGTGTTGCCGAAGAAGATGAAGTAGCGGAGATTGGTCGAGGCGCCGGCGGCGAGGGTTCCGACGTTGAAGGACATCGTCATGATCTGGTCGGCGGTGAGGCCGTTGGGATCATTGACGCCGAAGGAGATGAGCTGGAGCGGGTCTCGCACGGAGGTTGTGCTGGAGAGGAACGAGGCCTGAGCCCTTGCGTCGGAGTCCGGCGCGGCGAGGGCGATGGTCAGGCCGTCTTCGAATGCGTTGGTGGAGAAGGATGCGGTTGCGACCTTGGCGCCGGGGTCGACGTCGTTGACGGTCGAGACGGAGTTGTTGCCCCCGACCATGTTCGCGCCTTGCGCGGGATTGAAGCCCTCCATCCATGCGACGTTGCTCACGGCGCCGGAGGTGGTGTTGAGGAGGTTGACGTCGATGACGATGAAGCCGTCGTTCCGGCCGAACTGGACGGTGCGGTTGACCTGGAGTCCGCGGAACATGCCGGACGCGGTGACGCGACGGTTGAGGACCTCGGACTCGTCGGTCAGCACGACCGGGAGGCGGGTCGCGGCGGTGGTGCCGTCGTTCAGGAAGTTGTACCCGTTCATCGTTGCGCCGAAGAAGTTCTGGTTTCCGGCGGCGGATGCGGGGAAGAGGAACTCGATGCCGTTGAAGCGTGCGCCGACGGGATTGCCTGAGGCGTTGTTGGCGAAGAGCGTTCCGTCGGAACCGATCCCGGCCTCGACGTCGCTGCCGACGACGACCACGGGCTGGTCGCTCACTCCGGCGGAGACGGTGACGTTGAGGGTGTAGGCGCCGGTGCTGACGGCGGGGGTTCCGGTGGTGACGTCGAAGGGGTTGTACGTGGTGTTGGCGCCCTCGGAGACGGCGATGTAGTACGTGCCGCCCTCGGAGAAGACAAAGTCCTCGATCGCGGAGTTCAGCGTCGCGCCGAGAGAGACGACGCGGAGCTCGACGCCCTCTGAGTTGAAGAGTCGGAGGGTTGTGTCGACGACGCCGCCGGAGGTGACGGTGGCGTTGAGCGTGGTGCCCTGGCTCGCGACGAAGCGGAAGATGTCGCGGTCGAGGACGCCGAAACCACCGTCGCCGATGGATGCGATGCGTGTCGCGGCACCGGATCCGTTGATCTCGGAGATGTTCTTGGCGGTAACGAGGGTGTCGTTGGACTCGAGCGGGCCGAAGACGTCGTTGCGGAGCGTGAAGTCGATGGACCAGGAGAGAAGCTGTCCGATGTTGAGCGAGGTCGTGTCGACGATGCGGAGCGTCCAATCGCCGTTGGCCGCCTTGCCGTCGAACCGGTTGAGCGCCTGATCGGGGCGGAAGGAGCCGGTGTAGGGAGGGGCGGCGGCGCTTATGGCCGTGGCGGCTTCATCGTCGAAGACGGTGTTCGTGAGGTTGTCGCCGGACGTGCCGCGCTTGTTGAAGAGCAGGGTCTCGGTTCCGTCCGGCGCCATGAGGTAGATCTGGAGGTCGCCGACGAACGTGTGCTCGAGATTGACGCGGACGTTGACGTCCTGGATCTCGCGGGTATCGCGGAAGTTCAGGGTGCTGGTCGTGACGCCCGAGGTGCCGATGGCGGGGATGCGAAGGGGCGCGTCGAGCACGCCGGGTGCGTTGACGCGATCGTCAGAGACGAGCGCGGCAGAGAGCTTGAGGTTGTAGTTGCCGGTGGACTGCTGTGCTCCGGAGCCGGCGAGCGTTGCGTTGTAGTTGGCGTTGCCGAAGCCGGAGATGCCGATAAAGTAGTCGCCGCCCGTGTTGACGAAGAAGTCCAGATAGGCGTCCTGCCCGAAGAACTGGTCGTTGGCGGCAATCTGGTTGCCGAAGGCGTCGAAGAGGCGGATGTATGAGTCGAGGGTGGAGGGGACGGGGAGGCGCTTCGCGACGACCTCTGCGGTGATCAATCCGCCGGCGGGCAGAGAGATCCGGAAGAGGTCGACGTCGCGAGTGGACTGGAGGCCGTCACCGATCCTGGCTCCGTTGATGGTGGCCCTGCCCGTTGCGTCGAAGACGATGGGCGTGGCGGAGGCGATGGTGTCGTTGGCCTCGAACGTGCCGCTGACGGGGATGACCTTGAAGTTGAGCGTGGTGTCGAAACCGCCCGAGGTGTTGCCGTTGAGGTAGTTGCCCTCTTCGTCGCGGAAAGCAGCGTCGTCAAGGGTGATGCGATAGATGTCGAGGGGGAGGCGCTGGCTCGGGAAGGACGCGAGGTTCAGCGTGAAGTCGACTCGCCGGTTGTTGGACACGTTGATCGAGACTGCGGAGACGGGGATGGAGACGTCGTCGCCGTTGCCGAAGATGTCGTCCGCGCCGGCGCCGACGATGGTGACGCCGGACGTGGACAGGAAGGTCGAGTTGATCGGCTTGTTGAACGTGGTGCTCAGCGTGTTGATGATGGAGCCGGTCTCGGTGAGCTGTCCGAAGACGGGGCCGGGCAGGAAGGCGCTGACCACGGGGCCGTCGCGGCTGATGATCTGTGCGGCGCGCCAGACGTTGAGGCGTCCGCCGGATTGCACCCGGTTCTGGAGCGAGGGAATCGGATCGACGGAGTTCATGAGGGCGGCGCGGATCTCCAGGGGAGATGCGCCGGGTCGAGCCGAGGCGATGATGGCGACAGCGCCGGCGACGAATGGCGACGCCATCGAGGTGCCGCTCAGGAGGGCGTACCCGGCTCCGGGCACTGTCGCGAGGATGTCGACGCCGGGTGCGCCGATATCCACGTCGTTGGCGCCGTAGTTGGAGAAGCCGGCGAGGCCGTCGTCGTTGTCTGTCGCGGCGACGGAGATGATGCCGGAGAGGTCGTAGCCGGCCGGGAGGAAGGTTCGATCTTCCTCGTCGATGGGGTCGATGTTGAGGCCGTTGTTTCCGGCGGCGGCGACGAAGACGATACCCGCGTCGATCGTGCGCTGGATCGCGTCCTTCTCGGCCTGGAAGAACTCCGGGAAGTCCTCGAAGAGGTCCTCCGGGCGAAGCGCGCCGTAGGAGTTGTTGCTGGCGACGATGTTGTGGCCGGCTTCCTTGAGAGTGACCAGATAGTCGTACGCACTGAGCGTGGCGGAGAATGGGAAGAAGCCGGACTCGTCCACGGCCTTGATGGGGAGGATCGAGACGTTCCAGGCGACTCCGGCGACGCCGATGCCGTTGTTGCCGACGGCGCCGATGATGCCGGCGACGTGCGTGCCGTGGCCGTTGTCGTCCGCGGGGTTGTTGTCCAGGTCACCGAAGTCCCAGCCGTTGACGTCGTCGACGAATCCGTTGCCGTCGTCGTCGATGCCGTTGCCAGGGATCTCGCCGGGGTTGGTCCAGATGTTGGCCTGGAGATCGGGGTGGGTGATATCGACGCCGGTGTCGATCACGGCGATGATGACGTTCTGGGAGCCGATCGTCAGGTCCCACGCGTTGGTGGAATCGGCGTCGGCATCGATGACGCCGGTGCCGCTGCCCCCGACCGACTGGCCGGTGTTGTCGTGGCCCCACTGGAACGTGAAGAACTCGTCGTTGGGGACCCGGCCCGCCCTCGACACCAGGTCGGGGATGATGCTCTTGACACCGTCGACCAGGATTGAGGTGCGGGCGGCCGAAAGGTCGGTGATCCGCTGTTCGGTCTTGAAGGAGGCGTACGTGCCCCTGGCGATGGACTGGATATCTGTCGCGGTAATCCGGAGCCGCGTGGCGATCTCCTGGACACGGCTGACGATACCGGCCTGATCGAGAGCCTCGTCAAACGAGACAACCCAGGAGCCCTGTTTGGCATCAACCTGGGATCCGTACCACGAGAAGGTGTCGAGCCCCGCGACTCCGGTCAGGAGCGTTCGCTGCTCGAGTGAATCCATCATTCGCGTGTCCGTGCGTGCAACAGACTGACCATCGCCGCGCCTCGCGTCGTTCCGAACAGTCGGCATAATCAGTGACTCCCGCGTTCTTCGGGGACCATCTCGTCCTTGCCTGGCTGCTGGTGCAGCCGGACGCGCAGCGTTTGCTGAGCATCCCGGCCCTGCGGCGCTGGTCCGGCCCGGTTGGGCCAAACCGCGCTCCCTCACCCTAAGGATAGCGTGTTCGCTTTGTCAATGCACGTGGTTCCCAATACCCGAATCTTTCCCTTCGAACTATCCACATTCAGCGCCCGGGCCTGGGAGCCCAGGCCTTGGGGAGGAGGTCTCGCTCTTCAGGCCCCCCAACCAGCCCGAGCGACCGGTCGAGAGCTGCTCGGGAGTCCCTTGGGGTAGGACCCGACAGTTCCTGGAGGAGACGTCGGGTCGCGACGATCGCGCCGGGGCCTTTGGCCGCAAGGGCTTCTCCGAGGGTTCGGGCGCGGGCTTCGGCTGATGCCGCGTCGGGGAGGACCTCGGAAACAAGACCGAGGCGTCTGGCATGGGGTGCGTCGATCAATCCGGGGTCGAGGAGCATGGCCCGCATGGAGCCGCCAGAGACGGTGGCGGCGAGCGTGGGTGCGGAGACGGCGGGTGAAATCCCTAATCTGGTGACTGGGTACCCGAAACGAGCGTCTGCGGCACAGATGACGATGTCGGCACCACCGAGCAGGGCGCAGCCCCCGGCGACAGCTGCGCCCTGCACGACGGCGACGACGGGGCACGGCTGGGCTCGGAGGGCGGTGACCGCCTTCGACAGGCCATCGAGAAGTCTGGCTAAGGTCGAACCGTGCGGATCATCCCGGCAGAGGTTGAGGTCGAAGCCGGAGCAGAAGACCGGGCCCTCGGCACGCAAGATGACGGCTCGCGTCTCGTGCGGCATCTCGGATGCTGCCCGAGCGAGTGCGTCGAGCATCTCGGGAGTGAGCGCGTTGCGAGCCTCGGGACGGTCGAGCGTGAGGCGGGTGACTGAGCCGGCGTGTTCGACCCTGATCATGCGATGGGGTCCTTGGAGCGGAGGGCGGCGCGGGCCCAACGACCGGCTTCCTGGAGTTTGGGGAGGCGGATGGCGGTGGTGCCGCCGCGTGCGGCGAGGGCGGCGACGAGGACTTCCGTGTCGATGTTGCCGGGCGCGCGCCGTTGGCTGGTTGAGGCGTAGGGGCAGCCCCCAAGGCCGGCGATTGCGGAATCGAATGATCGAACGCCCCGGTTGTAGGCCTCGACGGCGCAGGCTGCTGCTCGGCCGAAGGTGTCGTGGAGGTGGATGACCAGATCGGCGCCAGCGCTGGAAGTCGGACGAAGCCGGTGGCCGAAGCGGGAGAAGATAGTGTCGAGCAGGCGAGCGATGTCCTGCGGCTCGGCGGCGCCGATGGTGTCGCCGAGATCGAGTTCGTCGGCGCCGAGATCGAGGAGGCGAGCGCCAACATCGGCGACGGCTTCCGGGGCGATACGTCCTTCGAACGGGCAGGCGATGACGCACGAGACGTAGGCCCGCACTCGAAGACCGGAGGCGTGGGCACGCCCGATGACTGGCTCGAAGCGTTCGAGCGTCTGGTCGATGCTTGCGTTTGTGTTGCGAGTTGAGAAGGTCTCTGATGCGGCGGTGAATACGGAGACCTTGTCGATCAGTCGAGAGCCGACGGCCTGATTGACGTCGAGGGCCGCGTCGAGGCCTTTCTCGTTGGGCACCAGTGCGGAGAGTTCGGTGCCGCGGGGCTTGTCGGGGGCAATTGCGAGAAAGACTTCCCGTGCGTCGCCCAGCTGGGGCACCCATTTCGGCGAGACGAAGCTGGAGACCTCCACTTCGTCGACGCCGGTCGCCATCAGTGTTCGGACGAGCTCGGCCTTTTCATGGACGGAGAGGATGCGGGGCTCGTTCTGAAGCCCGTCGCGAGGCCCGACCTCGGTGATGCGCACCCTCTCGCTCATGCGTCGATGCTACCGAGCGAGTTGGTCCGGGACCAATGGCCAGGGACGGGCGTGCGTCTGCGGGGTGGCGGCTATGCTCTCGGAAGGATCTCTGCTCAAGGGTTTGCCGATGCCAACAACGATCAATCATGCGACCAGCGAGTTCGAGCGTCGAGACCGGTGCTCGGACCTGGCGCACCGTCCTCGGGTGCTGCTTGGGAAGATGGGGCTGGACGGGCACGATCGGGGCGTGAAGGTGATCGCCAGAGCGCTGCGAGATTCCGGGGTGCACGTGATCTACTCGGGGCTGTGGCAGACGCCGCGGTCTCTGGCGATTTCGGCGCGGGACGAGGATTGCGACGTGATCGCGGCGTCGATGATGTCGAACTCGCACCTGGCGCTCGGGCCGAAGCTGGTCGAGTCTCTGGCGGCTCTTGGGAGGCCGGATATTCCTGTGTACATGGGAGGGATTCTGCCCCAGGAGGACGTCGCGAGGCTTCTGCAGATGGGCGTCGCGAAGTGCTTTACAACGGGGACGGGACTCGAGCAGATCGTGGAAGCGGTGCGCGGGGCCGTGAGGCCGCTCGGGCAACGAGTGGAGCGGGATCACGCGACGGCGCAGCTGGCGCGGGACATCTCGCTTGTGCACGCGGGCGGCAAGGCGAGGGCCGATGCGAGGCGCCGCAAGCCCAAGCGTGTGATCGGCGTGACGGGTTCTCCGGGAGCGGGAAAGTCGACGCTGGTGGCGCAGCTGGTTGGTGAGTACACCCGGCGTGCGAAGGGCGATCCTTCGCTCGGGCGGTGCTCGGTCGTGGCGTTCGATCCGATGAGCCCTATCACGAGCGGTGCGTTGCTCGGGGATCGGCTTCGCGTGGACTTCAACGTGCTGGATGAGGCGGTCTACTACCGGTCGCTCGCCATCAGCGGCGAGGATTACCACGCGCTGGACGAGATCGTTCAGCTGATCGGCGGGGCTTGCGACGGATCGGGGGCCTACGAGATGGTCTTCGTCGAGACCGTCGGTGCGGGGCAGAACGAGACGAAGATCCGGAAGCACGTGGACCAGACGGCGGTCGTGCTGACGCCGGGCATGGGTGACGCTGTGCAGATGGACAAGGCGGGCATCCTTGAGATCGCCGATGTCTTCGTGTGCAACAAGGCGGATCACCCCGGCGAGAATGAGCTGGTGAGGGACCTGCGGGACGTGGCGGGTCGGCGGCCGGTGGTCGAGACCGTTGCGACGCAGGGGAAGGGCATCTCGGAACTGCTCGACCTTCTGCTCGAGTGAGTCGCGGAGCCGTGACATTCCAGGGGGCCGGTGCATCCCAGCATCGCCGCGCGGCGATGGCGGGCAGGAGTGGCGTCGCGCGTCCGCGGCATTGGAGCAGCACGTGGCGATCCGACAGCACGCGGAACAGTTGCGGTGCATGGAGGTCTGGGGTGGGAATGAGCCCGCGGATCGCGGGGTCAGTCTCGCCGGACTTGACGCCGTCGTCTACTCGTTGCCGGTCGGCACGGGCGCATCGGGCGGGGACGTGCACTACCTCTCGAGCTGCGCGACGGGGCGGATCACGCGGCTGCTGGTTGCGGATGTCAGCGGGCACGGCGAGACGGTTGCGTCGACGGCTCGATCCCTGCGCGACCTGATGCGCCGTTTCATCAACTTCGCGGATCAGACGCGGCTCATTGCGGGGATGAACCGGGCGTTCAGCGAAAGGGACCATGGCGGAAGATTCGCGACTGCGATCGTCGCGACGTACTGGGCCCCGACGCGTGAGCTGGTGGTGTGCAACGCGGGCCATCCGCGGCCCATGATCTACCGGGCGAAGCGGCAGACGTGGGCGGTGCTTGCTCCCGAGCCGGGTCATGGGGACGAGGGGGGCGCGTCCGACATCCCTCTCGGTATCGACGCGGACGGGTCGTACACGCAGTTCGGCGTGAGACTCGATCGTGGCGACATCGTGATGCTCTACACCGATGCGCTGATCGAGGCCAGGAGTCAGAGTGGAGAGATGCTCACAGAGCGTGGCCTGATCGAGATTCTGAACGACCTTGGCGGCCTGAGCACGGTCGAACTCAAGGAGCGGCTGCTCGAGAGCATCGGGAGATTCCGGGGGAGCGGTTCGTCTGACGACGATACGACCGTTCTGCTGCTGACGCCGAATGACGCGGTGCCGCGTGCGGGCTTCGGTCTGGGGCTTCTGGCATCGGCTCGCATCGTGGGGGCGACCCTGGCATCGGTCTTCCGGGGAGCGGGCGCGATGCCCCTGCCCCAGTTGAGGTCCGATGTCATCGGGGGTGCACTGGTGGAGAGCATGAACCGGCGTCGGATGCGTTGACATTGAGCGCGTCGCTATTCTTTGCGAACGATGAACCGTCTGAATCTCGCACATTCCCCTGATGCGGACGACATGGCGATGTGGTGGCCGCTCGCCGGGATGCGGGATCGCAGGGGCAGGCCTTTCGAAGGTGCGGACGGGAGGCCGGCGCTCGATACCGGCGGATTTGTGTTCGAGACGATCGAGGCGGACATTCAGGTGCTGAACGTGCGTGCGATGGAGCGGGGAGATCTGGAGATCACAGCGGTCTCGGCGGGGGTGTACCCGAGGATTGCCGAGAAGTACCGGATCACGAGGTGCGGGGCCTCCATCGGGGTGTCATACGGACCGAAACTGGTCGTGAGGGCGGAGAGCGAGCCGGCGACCCTGGCGGAGCTCATCGACTCGGGGACAACGGTCGCGATTCCGGGGCGGCACACGACGGCGTATCTCGTGCTCCGGGCGTTGTCGGGTCGCGTGTTTCCCGTGCTCGAGATGCCCTTTCACGAGATCGTCGATGCGGTGATGTCGGGACGTGTCGGAGCCGGGCTGCTGATCCACGAGGCGCAGGTGTCCCCGGAGTCGCTCGGGCTTCGGGTCGTGACGCACCTCGGGCCGGCGTGGACCGAGCGGACGGGCGGGCCGCTGCCCCTGGGATTGAACGTGATTCGGCGTGACCTCGACTCGCGGCACGGTGCGGGGACGTGCGAGCATGTCGCGGGCCTGCTTCGTCGGTCGGTGCGGCACGCGATCGACCATCCGGAGCGGACGAGGGCGTTCCTTCTGGCACGGAGCGAGGACCGGCCGGAGTGGCGCGATAGAGGGCTGCTTGATCGGTATCTGGGCATGTACGTCAATGAGCAGACGGTCGACTTCGGCGAGGGGGGAGTCGAGGCGCTTCGGGCGCTGTATCGTGAGGGCGCGGGAGCGGGGCTGTGCGACGATCCGGGCGTGATCGAGCGATCTGATCGGATGAGTCCGCGGCTGTTTGGCGTCGATGGAGGCACGAGCATGACGAGCGATGCGAAGGTGATCGGGATCCGGCGCGGCGAGGCGGGACTTGTGTTCGATGTTCCGGGAGCGCCGGCGATCCCGCTTCGGCACATCATCGGTATCGGTCGGAACTACGCGGAGCACGCCAAGGAGCAGGCGGCGGACGTGCCCGAGCGGCCGATGGTGTTCACCAAGAACCCGATGGCGGCGTGCCTGAACGGGGATGACATCGTGGTGCCGCGCGTATGCCAGGACAGGGAGCAGGTGGATTGGGAGGCGGAGCTGGCGGTGGTGATCGGGCGAGACGCGAAGGACGTGCCGCTTGATCGGGCGCTCGGCTTCGTGCTTGGGTACGCGTGCGCGAACGATGTGTCGGCGCGATGGTGGCAGAAGGAGGGAGCGGGTGGCCAGTTCTGTCGCGGGAAGTCGTTTGACACGTTCTGCCCGATCGGGCCTGTGATTGTTCCGGCGCGTTCAGTGCCCGACCCGCAGGGGCTTCGGGTGCGTTGCCGCGTGAATGGGGCGACGATGCAGGACGGTCACACGCGGGACATGATTTTCCCGGTGGCGCGTCTGGTGTCGGATCTCTCGCAGGGGACGACGCTGCAGGCAGGGACGGTGATCCTGACGGGAACGCCGAGCGGGGTTGGGATGGCGAGGAAGCCCCCGGTGTGGCTGCGGCACGGTGACGAGGTGGAGGTTGAGATCGACGGGCTCGGCGTGCTTCGGAACCGGGTGAGATTCGAGTGAGATCAGATGTGCCGCGTCTCGCTGGCCGTCGGGATGGGCTGTGTCATGGCCGGGGCCGCGACGCGGGGCACGATGCGCTCGGCGTCGCTTGAGAGCTCGAAGAAGGTCTCGGGCTTGAAGCCGAAGATCGAGGCGACGATGTTGGTCGGAACGGTCTGACAGAGTTGGTTCATCTCGCGAACGTTGGCGTTGAAGAAGCGGCGTGCGGCGGCGATGCGGTCCTCTGTGAGCGCGAGCTCCTGCTGGAGCGACATGAAATGGGAGTCGGCCTTGAGGTTCGGGTACCGCTCCGAGATCACGAAGAGACTCTTCAGGCCCAGGAGGAGTGAGGACTCGTCGGCGGCGTGCTCGCCGACGTTTGCGTGGGCGCCGATCGCCTTGGATCGGAGGGAAGTGACTCGATCGAGGACGTCCCTTTCGTGTGCGGCGTATCCCTTGACGGTTTCGACGAGGTTGGGGATGAGGTCGTAGCGACGCTTGAGCTCAACGTCGATGTCGGCCCAGCTCTCCCTGATGTGCTGGCGTGTGCGGGCGAGCCGGTTGAAGGTGGCGATGAGCCAGATGGCGGGAAGCAGGAGGACGGCACCGGCGATCGCGAGCACGACGCCTGCGGGGATGGACTCAGCGAGCGTCACGTGGGCCTCCCGTGTGATTCGTCGAGTGCATGGAGCGTGTGTCTGGGCCATCGCCGGAAGAACCCTACAGCCCATGCGACCATGACAGGGTATTGCTCGGGACTCCAGCGGGTCGCGCCGTCGGTGATGATAAAGTCTCCCCGCTCAAGCTCGAGGGCGCCGGGAAGCCCGGCGAGCAGGTACTCCATCATGTCGGCCGTGATGAGGTCGTAGGCAAAGCGTTTGTCTCGGCTCTGGACGTGGAACTTGCGGCTGAACTCGGCGGATTCAAAGTCGATGTCGTCGAAGCCCATGGCGCCCGCGAGCTTGTCGAGGACGTGCTCCCGTCGGACGCGAAGGTCCGGGAGGCGAGCGAAGGGGGTTCGCAGAATCAGGTACGAGAACCGGTAGTGGGTGGTGGACGTGGACTTGCCGGTTGAGCGGGTGATCTGGTAGTGGAAGTCTCCCATCTGCGCACCGAACGCGCGATCATCGATGCGCAGCGGGCCTGACATCGTGTTGTAAGCGAACCGGTTGGACCCGCGCTGGAACGGCTCGAAGTGGCGGAAGCGATCGTCGTGAGAGCGGTCGCGTCGCGGATCGAACGTCCAACCCTGGGCCTCGGCAAAGGCCCGAAGGGCCGCAAGGCGTCTCTGATTCGCTTGGTGCGCCAGGATCGCGCCGAAGATGATGAGGAAAAGGGCAATGGCGACGCCGGCGGCGATGAGAAAGGTTGTGAGGGCGTCGTTCACGCGTGCCGCCTCCGATGGACTCGGTGCCCAGCGTACCTTGTGTCACCGGGCGTCGCTCCGCTGCGTATCGTTGCCACGAGAGGGCGGGCGGTTTCACGGGGCCCTCGGAGAGACTTTCCAGCGATGTCAGGGAAGAAGGTCAAGAACGACGCGCCGGTGATCGAGAACCGCCGCGCACGGTTCGATTACTTCATCCACGACACGCTGGAGACGGGGATCGTTCTCGACGGCACGGAGGTGAAGCCGATCCGGGCGGGGAACTGCTCGATCGGCGAGGGTTACGTCAAGGTTGAGATCAGCCCGCCTCGCCTTCTGCTGTTCGGAATGACCGTGGGGGAGTACCAGCCGGCGGGGAGCCGTCAGCACGTGTCGGATCGTGCGCGCACATTGCTGGCGCACAGGAGCGAGATCGAGAAGCTGCACCGTCAGGTGATGCAGAAGGGCATGACGATCGTGCCGCTGCGCCTGTACTTCAAGAACGGGTACGCAAAGGTGCTGATCGGGGTCGCGGAGGGCAAGGCGGCGCACGACAAGCGCGAATCGATCGCGGAGCGCGAGGCGAAGCGAGACATGGACCGTGCGATGTCGAGGCGGTTGTGAGGAGCGTGAGGGTCAGATGCCCTTGCCGCGGCTGGAACGTGCGAGTCGAACGGCGAGGGCGGCGCGTCGCTTCTCGCGGTTGACGCGTTCGACTTCGGCCTGCCGATCGGCGGCGTCCTTCGGGGCCTCGCGCCTGTTGGCGGCATCGAGTTCGGCCTGGGCTTCGGCTTCGGTGAGGTTCTCGGTTGGTGTGGCGCGTTCGGCGAGGATCGTGAGTGTGTCGCCGGCCATTTGCACGAAGCCGCCGTCGACCAGGTAGGAGCGTGTGCCGCCCGAGTTGGACTCGGAGAATCGGACGGAGAGCTCGCCGAGGCCGAGGCGCGCAACGATGGGAGCGCGTCCCGGGAGAACGCCGAAGAGGCCGTCCCACGCGGGGATGGAGGCGTAAGCGATCTGCTCGTCGAGGAGGGATTCGGTGGGGGTTACAAGGCGGCAGCGGAAGGTCTTGGAGGCCATGCTCAACTCCGATGGTGCCGGCGGGCTGGAGTGGATCCGATCCGGCGGGAACGATGGTAGACCGGGAGTCGGGGGCGCGTCGCCTCCGGACGGCGTTCGTCAGGCGTCGAGCCGGGTTGGGTGGATTATCCTCTGACCGTGGCACGGCGCACGATGGCGACGATCGGTGTGCTTCTCCTGTTGGTCACGGGGGCGGTTGTGCTCCGGATTTCACTCGGTTCGGGTGGGCTGTCATGGCCGGAAGCCGAGATTCGCGGGCTGCGTTTGCATCGCATCGCCCTGGCGATGGTGTGCGGATCGGCGCTGGCTGTTGCCGGCGTGGTGCTGCAGGCCTTCCTGCGGAACCCGCTGGCATCTCCGGACCTCACGGGTGTGGCGGCGGGATCCGGACTGGGGCTCCTGATCGCGGCGTACGTCGCGTATCGGATGGGAGAGGTGTTGGCACCTGCGTTGTTTGGGCCGGCGGCGATGACCGGCGCGCTCCTGACGCTGGCCTTGGTAGGACTGGCATCCAGGCGCGGGGGCCGATCTGATCCGGTCGCGATGGTGCTGATCGGGGTTTCAGTCGGCATTCTGGCCTCTGCGCTCGGAATGCTTGTGCAGCAGATGATGCCACCCGATCCGTCGAGGTCCGTCACGCGATGGCTGATCGGATCGCTGGATGAGCACGCGTCGGTGCGCCTGGTCGTCGCTTCCGGGGCGATTGTGGCGTCGGCGATCGGATTGGTCGTGATGGTGGGGCCGTCGATCGATGCCGCTGCGCTCTGCGACGAGGAAGCGGCTTCTGTCGGGGTCCGGATCGGTCCGCTGCGTTGGCTGATGTTCGTGCTCGCGGGCGTGCTCACGGCGGTCGCTGTGGTGCTTGGAGGACCGATCGGGTTCGTGGGTCTGGTCTGCCCGCACCTGGTGCGGTCGTTTGCGGGACCGTCGCATCGCGGGCTGGTCGTCGGTGCGGCGATCGCGGGCGCGCTCATGCTGGTGAGCGCTGACGTGGTGGTGCGGCTGGTCGATCTTGGACACGGGCGACTTCCGATCGGTGTGGTGACAGCGATCGTTGGTGCGCCCGTGCTCATCGCGATGCTCCGCAGGGGCGTCGGTGCATGGGGCGGAGCGTGAGCATGGTGATCCGGCGGCATCCGGGTGATTTCGTCGTTCGCGAGGTGCTCACGGCGGAGGCGAGCCGCGAGATCCGTGAGCTGCCCGGGCCGAGGGCCCGGTATGCGGTGTATCGGGTGGAACGCGAGTCGATGACGACGCCCGATGCGGCGAAACGGCTGGCGGGGCTGCTCGGGGCGAAGCCGGGGGGTTTGTCGTGGGCGGGCTTGAAGGACAAGCACGCGCGGACGATGCAGCACATGACGGTGCCCGTGGTGGGCGGGCCGATGTCGATGGCGCGACGCGTCGAGGTCGAGGGTTTCGCTGGGGAACTGATCGGATGGAGCGAACTCGAGGCGGACGCGTCGTGGATCCGAGCGAACGCGTTCGCGATTGTGGTGCGCGGGATGTCGGCGGAGCGTTCGGCGGCGATGCTGGATGTTGTGCGAGCGAGGTGCGATGATCGGGGTGGTGCGGGCCTGGCGTTTGTGAACTACTTCGGTCTGCAGCGGTTTGCGTCGGCCCGACACGGCCAGGGATTCGCCGCGCGGGCGCTGGTCGCCGGGGACTTTGAGCGTGCGATGAGGCTGCTGATCGGGACACCGACCCGCAAGGAGACGGGGACCAGACGCGTCGCGAGCCGGCTGCTGGCGTCGAAGTGGGGGATGTGGGCCGAGCTCGCGTCGGAACTCAGGGCGGGGGCGGAGCGCCGTGCGGCCGAGGTCCTCGCAAGGGGAGGCGGCTTTCGCGAGTCGTTCGAGTCGCTGCCGCACTTCACGAAGCAGATGTGCGTGGAGGCGTACCAGTCGTGGCTGTGGAACCGGATCGCGGGAGGTGTGGTCGGGATCGACGCGGGAAACACGCTCGTTCCTCCGCAGCCGGAGACGATCGAGGCGGCGGTTCGGAGCGTGTCGATCGCGATGCCTGGTCCCGGAGCGTCGTTCGAGGGAGACGCCGGGGGGGCCGCGGCGCGGGTGATGGAGGCAGAGGGTGTGACGCTCGACGGATTGCGCGTGCCCGGCGTTCGAAGGCCTGTGTTCGGCACGCCGACGAGACCCTTGGTGGTGAGGGGGGAAGATGTTGCCGTCCAAGGCCCAGAGCGTGATGAGTGCGGCGGCGCGAGCGACTCCAAGGTGATGCTGTCGTTCCTGCTGCCACGAGGCGCGTACGCGACGGTGCTCCTGGCAGCGATCGAGCAGTGGGCCACGGGGCGCGGGATCAGGCCCCGGGCTTGATCGCGCGGATCGCGAGGAACATCGGGATCTCGCGCCGGGAGCGATTCTCCTCGGCGGCCCGCGGCCCCGGCTTGCTCGTTCTTGAACTGGGCCACTCTTCGATCGCGTCCACGAGCATTCCCGAGTCTCGGATCGCACGCACGTACGTCTGGAGCGGGCGGTGGTAGGTGAGCGTGAGCACCGGCTGTTCGCCCTTGGCGACCTCGCCAGGGTTCATGACGATTTCCTTCACGCCGATTGAGAGGTATCCATCGACGCGCCGGAACTGGCGTCCGACATGCTCGGCCGGGCGAGCGGGCCTTCCCGGGCGCGGGTTTCGGGTGGGAGGGCGGAGGCCGGTGTCGTCGTCCTCCGACCAGCCCCAGCGCGTCTGCCCCGGCGAGCGGAACGCGGGATGGAGAATGACGGCCACGAATCGCCCTCCGGGTCGCAGCGCGTTGGAGCATCCCCGCATGACGGGTTCGAGCGGATCGATGTTCATGAGAGCCATGACGGACGCGATCGCGTCGAGGTCCCGCAGTCCTGTCGTTTCGAGTTGGCGGGCGTCTGCGACCATGTACTCCGGCCGGCCCGGTCGTGGCGTCTCGCGTGATCTCGCGGCGTCGATGAGCTGGGGGGAGGCATCGACGCCGAACGCGACGGCGCCGAGCTGGGCGAGCATGCGGCAGAGCACGCCCTGGCCGCAAGCCACATCGAGCACACGCTGGCCCTGCTTGGCGTCGATCAGACCGAGCGTGCCGGGGAGGATGACGGTTCGGTACAGATCGCTGCCCCGATCGTCGATGAGGGAGTCATACCACGTGGCGACATGGTCCCACGAGCCGTCGGCGGGCTTCTCGGCGGGCGATGAGGGCGCGAGCACGACGCGCGGCTCGGCGTCGGTGGGCGGCTGCTTGTCGACGGCGGTCCAGAACTTCTCCGGAGCGGGGCTGAGGAACTTGACGCTCTGACCGGTTGCCGGATGTCTGAAGCCGAGTTCGGTGGCGTGAAGGCCGACGCGTCCGAGAGGACCGCCCGCCTTGCCGTATCGGGGATCTCCGGTGATGGGGTGCCCGATGGAGGCCATGTGCACGCGGATCTGGTGCTTCCGACCGGTCTCGAGGCGGACCTGGGCGAGGGATCGCCCATTGGCGCGGGCGATGACCCGGTAGTGCGTGATTGCGAGACGCGGGGTGTCGACGCCTCTGTCGCCGAGCGAGACGCCGGGGCTTGAGGTTGCGGGGAGCGACTCGACCGAGCCGTCCGCCAGCTCGCGAACAAGACTCTGGATGGTTCCCATCGCGTCGTCGGGCGCGTCGGGCAGGAGCGTGCCCTCGACGAGCGCGTGGTAGAGCCGGTGGACGCGTTTGGCGCGAAAGTCCTCCTTGAGGGACGAGAACGCTCGCTCGGTCTTCGCGAAGACCAGAAGTCCCGACGCTTCCTGGTCCAGGCGGTGGATCACGTAGACACGCGCATCGCGACCGCCTCGAGAGCGAGCGAGGGCCTTGAGCGTGTCGAAGACGCTGTATCGCTTCTTGTCGCCCGGCGCGGCAACGGAGAGAAGACCCGGCGGTTTGTCGACGACGATGACGTCGCGGTCTTCGTGGACGATCTTCAATCCCGCGGGGAGGGTGACGGCTCGGACGCCTCTTCCGAGCGAGACGCGTGCCTTCTTCGGCGTGTGGGACTTGCGGGTCGGCCCTTCGACGCCCGTGCTTCGCTTAGCGGCCATGGCGGTGTGCCTCGATGATCGACAGCAGCCAGGGGCCGAAGTCGGGCTTTGGGATCGGACGTTCGGTCGAGCAGGATGCGCCGGAGCTTGAGATCACGGTCGCCTCGATCGTGGGGCCGTCCATGGTCTCAAGAGGATTTGCGACGATGAGGTCAAGCGACTTTCGTTCGAGCTTTGACCTGGCGGAAGCGATCATCTCATCGCGGGGTTCGAGTGCGAAGCCGACAAACGTCTGGTCGGGTCTGCGACATCGGGAGACACCCGCGAGCAGGTCGGGCGTGGGCTCGAGTTCGAGGACCATTCGCTCGCCGGTCCGACGGCGTTTGCCGGCGAGCAGGTCGGGTGTCACACTGGGTCTGTAATCCGCAACGGCGGCGGCCATGACGAGCACGTCGCACCAGGGCGCGTGTGCCGCAAGCGCGGCACCGAGGTCGGCACACGTGCGGAACCGAACGACCTCCACACGCGAATCGAAGGCGGTCTGACAGGTCGGTCCGAGCAGAAGCCGCACGTCCCAGTCTCTTTCGGCGGCGCTGTTGGCGAGCGCGACGCCCAGCCGTCCCGAGGACCGGTTTCCGATGTATCGAACCGCATCAATCGGCTCGTGCGTCGGACCGGCGGTGATGAGGAGTCTGGGATTGGCGGCTGGAGATTCAGGCGATGGGATCACGAACGTCTCCACCAGTCGGATGGGGGCAGTCGGAAGTGGGTGGTCGGATGGGTGAACGAAGCGGGGCGGCGGGTCTTTGCGTTTTCCTTGTTTGATCGTAACGCCGCACCTCTGCATAATCCGCACCCCGGACGGTCGGGAGGGTACCCCCGACGTTCGGGGTTCATACGATGGACTTTCTCTGCGCCCCTATTCGGGCGCTACGGAACACTTTGCATGGCACGCTCCAGGAAGAAACTCGGTGACATCCTCGTCGGCTGGGGCGTGATCACGCCCGATCAGGCGGACAAGGCATCGACGATCGCGAAGGGTTCCGGCAAGCGTCTCGGCGAGGCGCTGGTTGAGGCGGGTTACGTGAAGGAAGACCAGGTCGCAAAGGCCCTGGCGAACCAGTTCGGCCTGGAGTTTGTTGACCTCAACTCGAACGGGGTGTCCGGGAAGATCGAGTTCGGGGCGATCCCGGAGGATCTGATCAAGCGATACACGATCCTTCCCCTGGGCAAGAGCGGGAACCGTCTCTCGCTCGCGATCCACGATCCGATGGATCTGGAGCTGCTCGACATGCTCCGGTTCCGGTTGAACGTGGAGGTGGAACCAAAGGTCGCGGCCAAGAGCCAGATCCGGGCGTTCATCGAGAGCAAGGGCAAATCCCCGCTGGGCGCGGCGAAGATGGTCGAGCCAGGGGCCGCGCTCGTGACGGACTCGATCGATCGGTCCATCGACCGTTCGGTGGACCGCTCCGTGGACAAGTCGATCGACGTGGCGTCGGAGGACGCGCCGATCGTGAAGCTGTGCAACCGCATCATCATCGAGGCAGTGAAGATGCGGGCGTCGGACATCCACATCGAGCCGTTCGCGGACCGCGTGCGGCTGCGGTACCGGATCGACGGCGTGTGCATGGAGCGTGACAACCTGCCAAAGCGGATGCAGAACGCGGTGCTGAGCCGCATGAAGCTGATGGCGTCGATCAACATCGCGGAGAAGCGGATCCCGCAGGACGGGCGTATCAAGCTGCCCGTGGACGACAAGGTGATCGACTTCCGCGTGTCGTCTTGCCCGGTGTACCACGGCGAGTCGATCGTGCTGCGTATTCTGCGTCCGGACTCGGTGAGGATCGGCCTTGAGAATCTCGGATTCGAGGCGGAGAACCTCGCGATCTTCAACAAGATCATCCGGCGCCCGAACGGCATCTTCCTGGTCACCGGGCCGACGGGTTCGGGAAAGACGACGACGCTGTACTCGGCGCTCGACGTGCTGAACCGGCCCGACCGCAAGATCATCACGGCGGAGGACCCGGTCGAGTACAACTTCGAGGGCATCAACCAGTGCCAGGTGCGAGACCACATCGGCCTGACGTTTCCGGCCATTCTGCGGTCGATGCTCCGACAGGCGCCGAACATCATCCTCGTCGGCGAAATTCGTGACAAGGAGGTTGCTGAGATCGCGATCCAGGCGGCGCTCACGGGCCACCTGGTCTTCTCGACGCTGCACACGAACGACGCGCCGTCCGCCATCACACGTCTGATCGACATGGGGATGAAGCCGTTCCTGGTTGCCAGCTCGATCCAGGCCGTCATGGCGCAGCGGCTCATCCGGGTCCTGTGCAAGCACTGCAAGCGGATCGCGAAGCCCGAGGAACTCGATCCCAAGTACCTCGGCCTCACGGGCCTGACGATGGAGGAGGCGATCGGGAAGGTCCACGTGCCGGTCGGGTGCGCGGAGTGCAACAACACGGGCTATCGCGGGCGAAAGGCGATCTTCGAGATGATGGTGATGAACGCGGCGATCCGCGATCTCGCGTTCAAGCTCGCGCCGATCTCCGAGTTGAGGAAGGCGGCGCTCGCGAACGGGATGCGGCCGCTTGTGTACGACGGAAAGCTGAAGATTCTCGCGGGCACAACGACGCCGAACGAGATTGCCAACTCGACGCAGGTCGAGGGCGGCGGACACTAAGAGAAAGCACTCCGCGTCGCCAGCGGCCCGCGGAGCATCACGGAGCAGCGAATGTCTTCCCAGGAATCCAGCCAGTCACAACGCGCCGGCCCCACCATGCAGATCGACCGTCTGCTCGATACGGTGGTGAAGCTGGGCGCATCGGACCTCCACCTCACGGTGAACCGTCGTCCGACCATCCGCCATCATGGACACCTCAAGGACCTTCAGACGAAGATCCTTGATTCCGACGACATGGTCGGTCTGATGAAGTCCATCACGCCGGAGCGGAACCAGCAGGAGCTCCAGGAAGAGGGCGGCACGGACTTTGGCTTCGCAGGCCGCGGACA
This sequence comes from Phycisphaerales bacterium, assembly GCA_026647565.1. Classification (GTDB taxonomy): domain Bacteria; phylum Planctomycetota; class Phycisphaerae; order Phycisphaerales; family UBA1924; genus JAHBWV01. The sequence continues at coordinate 49,098 of JAPKGU010000006.1, forward strand.
TCGTCATCAACCTGCTGCGGATGACGCGGCGCCTGCCCGCGCCGCAAGAGCTGGGGGTGCAGGAGGTGGTGCCGCCACCCCCGCCAGCTCCCCCGATGCCCGAGGTCAA